>JBBIQE010000050.1:0-22684 GCA_037442485.1 Methylomirabilis sp. (SeqCode) | reverse complement strand
CGCCGCCCGCCCTGACGGCGCGCGGGCAGGGCTTCCGCCCCGAGTCCTCCATCCATCTCGCCGGCCGGGCCGTGCCGACCCGGTACCGCTCGGATCGGGAGCTGGCGGCCACCATCCCGCCGGAGCTGCTGACCCAGCCGGGAGAGTTGCCGGTGGTCGTGGTGACCCCGGGGCCGGGCGGAGGATCCTCCCAGCCCATGAACCTCTCGGTTGCGCCCTCGTTTCCCGGACGCTTCCTGGTCTTCACCTCCAACCGACACGGCAACCGGAACCACATCTTCCTGCTGGATCGGCAGAGCGGCCGGCTGGATCCCCTGGAGGAAGCCAACCGCCCGAACAGTAACGATGGCTATCCCTCCATCAGCGGCGACGGCCGCTTCATCGCCTTCCAGTCCGACCGCCATGGAGGACAGGCGGATGTCCTGCTGTTCGACCGGGAGACGCGTCGCCTGGATCCGCTGCCGGAGCTGAACGACCCCGAGGCCTTCGACGGGTTCCCGCACCTCAGCCCCGACGGCCGCTTCATCGTCTTCGAATCGGACCGCCTGAACGGCAGGCCGAAGATCTTCCTGTTCGATCGGCAGGATCGCACGCTCTCGGAGGTGGGCCAGGCCAACGAGGCCACGGCCGAGGACGGTCTCGCGGCCATCAGCAACTGAGGACGGAGGCCCTTGGCCGTAGTTCGGCGGGAGGGAGGGCAGCATGAAAGGCAAAGTGAAGTGGTTCAACGTCACGAAGCGGTACGGGTTCATCGTCCGGGACGACAAGGGCCCGGACGCCTTTGTCCACGCCAGCGACGTGGAGGGCGGCCGGACCCTTCGCGAGGGCGAGACCGTGGAGTTCGAGCTGGGTCAGGACGACCGCGGCCGGCCCAAGGCGGTCCAGGTCCGGGTCATCGCCTGAGTCCCGGCCTCCGTCGCTTTCCCCCGAGGAGCCGCTGACTCCCGCCCGAGGCCGTCCGGGGGCGGGGCTTCGCGCCCCGAGTGCCTCCGGCCCCGCCGGGGCGGGCAGGCGGGCCGTCCATGCCCATGCGCTCGCCGTGGAGGCCGGCATCCCGCGGATGATCCGGGTGGTGGCGTCGCCGGCTCCCGGCCGACCCACGGGAAGCCGCGCATGAGGAGTGCACACTCCAGCGCGGCCCCGAGACTGGCCCGGGCCTCTGGCGTCGTCGCCCTGGCCTGCCTTCTCCCCTGGGGCCGCCGGCTTCGCGCCCCTCACCGCCGATCCCCACCCTCGCAACCTGCTGGCCGACCGGGACCGGGAGCTCGGCTCTGTCAGCTCCCTCGGCCTGCCCAGATGCTCACGCGGTCGCACCCTCACCCGGCGGGGACGAGTCGGCCGGTTGACCACTCGACACTTCGACAGGCGCGGGGCCGGCCAGCAGGAGGAAGTCTTCCGGGATCGGGGCCGTGAACTCGACCCAGGCGCCGGTGCGGGGGTGCTGGAAGGCCAGGCGCCAGGCGTGCAGCATCGCCCGGTCCGCACGGGGCGCCTCTGACGCGGCGCGCCGGCGCTCGCGCCGCCCGCCGTAGACCCGATCCCCGACGACCGGATGCCCGATGTGGGCGAGGTGCACGCGGATCTGGTGCGTCCGTCCCGTCTCCAAGTCGAGACGGAGGACGGTCATCCCCGGCAGCCGGCGCAGCACGCGGTAGACGGTCCGCGCCTCGCGCCCGCCCTGGAGGCGGACACCCATCCGCCTCCGGTCGTGCTCCCGCCGGCCGATGGGGGCCTCGATCCGCCCCGCCTCCCGCGTCAGCTCCCCGTGCACGAGCGCCACGTATCGCTTCCGGACCAGCCGGGCCTTGAACTGCCGGCTGAGGGACCGGTGGGCGGCCTCGGTCTTGGCCACCACCAGGACGCCGGAGGTGTCGCGATCCAGGCGGTGGACGATCCCCGGCCGCTCCACGCCGCCGATGCCGGGCAGCGTCCCGCAGTGGGCGAGGAGGGCGTGCACCAGGGTGCCGGTGCTCCGCCCCGCGCCGGGGTGCACCACCAGTCCCGGCGGCTTGTTCAGGACGATGAGGTCCTCGTCCTCGTGCAGGATGTCGAGGGGGATCGCTTCCGGCGCGAGACGGAGGGGTGCCGCCGGGGGGATCCGGAGGAGGATCCGTTCGCCCGGACGCACCCGATGGCGGGCCTTCTGCGGGTGCCCGCCCACCAGCACCTGCCCGTCCGCGATGAGCCGCTGCACCCTGGCGCGCGAGAGGCCGCTCACGCGGGCCAGCCAGGCGTCGAGCCGCACGCCGGCCTGGGCCGCGGTTACCACGAACTCCCGGACCTGCATTCCCCTTCACACGTAAATCGTGAACCGTAAAACGGAACCCGTGATTACGTTCACGTTTTACGTCTTGCGCCTTACGTTTTCCGCGCGCGACGCCAGTCCAGAAGCATGTCCAGGATCATCAGGCTCACGCCGACCGAGATGGCCGAGTCCGCCACATTGAAGGCCGGCCAGTGGTACGGACCCACGTGGACATCCAGGAAGTCCACCACCATCCCCCAGCGCAGGCGATCCACCAGGTTGCCGACCGCGCCCCCCAGGACGAGGCCGAGGGCCAGGCAGGGCAGCCGGTGCGGGCGCGGGGACCGCGTCTGGTAGAAGACGATCAGGATCACCGCGACCACGGAGACGAGGATGAAGAAGGGGTTGCGGACCCGCTCCGGCAGCGACGCCAGGAACCCGAAGGCGGCCCCGGGGTTCAGGACGAAGACGAGGTCGAAGAATCCGGGAATGACGGGGACGCCCTGGCCCAACTGGAGGCTCCGGATGATCGCCAGCTTGCTCGCCTGATCCAGGAAGAGGACGGCCAGGGCGACGAGGTAAAAGGTCATCGTCTCGCGGAGCGCGCAACGCCATTGGTCATTGGGATTTGGTCATTGGTCATTGCATTTCTTGGAGGACGCTCACGCACCGCTCACACAGTCCGGGGTGCCTCGCCGAGGCCCCCACGCTCTCCCGGTAGTTCCAGCAGCGCTGGCACTTGCCGCCCGGGGCCCGGTCCACCCGAACCGCCAGGGGCCGGCCCGCCGCCGGATCGTCGGAGCGCCGCAGCGTCAGGCGCGAGACGATGCAGATCATCTCCAGATCGTCGCGGCGCGCGTTCAGGAATTCGAAATCCGCCGCGGGGACCGCGACCTCCACGGCCGCCTCCTGCGCGCTGCCGATCCGCTTCTCCTTCCGGGCGGCCTCCAGGCCGCGCAGCACCGCATCCCGCACCGTGAGCAGCCGCTCCCACTCCTGGGCCAGCCCCTCGTCCACGAGCTCCGCCCGGATCTGCGGAAATTCGGCCAGGTGGACGCTCGGCGGTTTGTCCGGCATGGGGATATAGCGCCAGACCTCGTCCGCGGTGAAGCTGAGGACAGGCGCCATGAGCTTCGTGAGGCTCACCAGGATCTCGTACATGGCCGTCTGGGCCGAGCGGCGCAGGGGCGAGGCGGGCGCCGACGTGTACACGCGATCCTTCAGGACGTCCAGGTAGAAGGCGGACAGGTCCACGGCGCAGAAGTTGTGCAGGCCGTGGTACAGGATGTGAAATTCGTAGTCCCGGTAGGCCGCCAGCACCCGCTCGGTGAGCCGCTGCAGCCGGTGCAGGATGAAGCGGTCAATGGGCAGCAGCCGATCCACCGCCACGGCATCCCGGGACGGATCGAAGTCGTACAGGTTGCCCAGCAGGTACCGGCAGGTGTTCCGGATGCGCCGGTACCCCTCGGCCAGGCGCGTCAGGATCTCCTCCGACAGCCGGATGTCGTCCCGGTAGTCTTCGGCCGCCACCCAGAGCCGCAGCACCTCGGCCCCGTACTTGTCGATCACCTCCTGCGGGGCGATGACGTTGCCCAGGGACTTGGACATCTTGCGGCCCTCGCCGTCCACCACGAACCCGTGGGTGAGGACCGCCCGGTAGGGGGCGCCCCCCTGCACGCCCACCGCCGCCAGCAGCGAGGAGTGGAACCAGCCCCGGTGCTGGTCGCTGCCCTCCAGGTACATCTCGGCCGGCCAGTGCTGATCGGGCCGGACGCGCAGCACGGCCGCCTGGCTCACCCCCGACTCGAACCAGACGTCCAGGATGTCCGTCCCCTTGGCGAAGGAGCCGCCGCCGCACTGGCCGCAGCGGGTACCGGGGGGCAGAAGATCGCGGGCGGGATGGGTGAACCAGACGTCGGCCCCCTCGCGATCCATGAGGGAGGCCACGTGCTCGATGAGGTGCGGCTCGGCCAGCAGCGCCCCGCAGTCCGCGCAGGAAAAGACGGCGATGGGGGTGCCCCAGGCCCGCTGGCGCGAGATGCACCAGTCCGGCCGGTTGGCGATCATGTTGGCAATCCGCTCCTCGCCCCAGGGCGGGATCCACTGCACCTGGCGGATGGCCTCCAGGGCCCGCCGGCGCAGTCCCCCCACTTCCATGGAGATGAACCACTGATTGGTGGCGCGGAAGAGGATCGGGTTCTTGCAGCGCCAGCAGTGCGGGTAGGCGTGCCGGAAATCCTCGGCCTGCAGCAGCGTCCCGTCCGCCCGCATCTTGGCGATGATGGCCGCGTTGGCGTCCCAGACGTTCATCCCGGCGAAGTGCTCCACCTCGGGCAGGAAGCGGCCCATGTCATCCACGGGGTTGTAGATGGGCAGCCCGTGCTTGATCCCGGTGTCGTAGTCGTCGGCCCCGTGGCCGGGCGCCGTGTGGACGCACCCGGTCCCCTGATCCATGGTCACGTACTCGGCCGTGAAGAGGGGCGAGGCCCGATCCAGCCACGGGTGGCGCGCCGTGAGGCCGTGCAGCCTCGCCCCCGGGACGCGGAGCAGCACCTCGGGCGAGGGCAGGCGGCACTTCCGGACCGTCTCCTCCATGAGCTTTGCGGCCGTGATGAAGCAGCGCGCGCCGGCGCGGAAGACCACGTACGCCTCGCCGGGGTGCACCACGATGGCCAGGTTGGCAGGCAGCGTCCAGGGGGTGGTCGTCCAGATGATCACCGAGACCCGCGCCCCCTCCAGGGCGGGATCCAGCGTCGCCGGATCCGAGGTCAGGGGAAAGGCCACGTAGACCGAGGGCGAGGTGTGGTCCCGGTACTCCACCTCCGCCTCGGCCAGCGCCGTGAGGCAGGAGGCGCACCAGTGGACCGGCTTCAACCCGCGGTAGACACCCCCCGTCGCGAAGAACTTGCCCAGCTCGCGCAGGATGTCGGCCTCGTAGCGGTACGCCATCGTCAGGTAGGGGTTCTCCCAGTCGCCCAGGACGCCCAGGCGCTTGAACTCCTCCCGCTGGATATCGATGAACTTCTGGGCGTAGGCGCGGCACAGGCGCCGCTTCTCCGGAACGGGGATCTCGGCCGCCTTCGGCCCGAGCTCCTTGTCCACCTGGTGCTCGATGGGGAGCCCGTGGCAGTCCCAGCCCGGCACGTAGACGGCGTTGTAGCCGGACATGGAGCGGGACTTGACCACCATGTCCTTGAGGATCTTGTTCAGGGCGTGGCCCATGTGGATGTGGCCGTTGGCGTAGGGCGGCCCATCGTGCAGGATCCACATGGGGCTCCCCGCCCGGGCCTCGCGCAGCCGCTGGTACAACCGCTCGGCCTCCCACTGGCGCAGGATCTGGGGCTCGCGCTCGGGGAGGTTGGCCCGCATGGGAAAATCGGTCCGGGGCAGGTTCAGCGTGGCCTTGTAGTCCATCGCGGCATCGGTCCGTCAAGAAATGGGCCTATGGACGTGACGCAACTTCTGGCAACATCTTGTGGGCCATCGGGTCTTTCCGCCCGAGGATGTTGGGGTTGGTTGAGCGATGTACATAGGCCAGTCAAGAAAAAACGCCCCAGCCCGGGGCGTCTCACCCACTGCGGATGCGGCAGCCTGGAGTGGTGAACCTACCAGGGAATGCTGTGCCTGTCAACTCGCCCGCGCGATGCGCTTGCCCGCCATGCGCCCAGGCCTCGGGGATCGGAGGCCGGCGGTCGGTCGAAGCGCCTGGCCCCCGCCCGCCAACGGCGAGCTAGGCCGTTTGCACCATGACGACGCCTGCCAGGACCAGGGCGCCCCCCAGCAGCTGCAGCGGGATCAGGACCTCTCCGAGGAGCACGTAGGCCATGACCGCCGCCACCACCGGCTCCAGCATGCTCACGATCCCCGCCTGCGTCGGCGGCAGGAACCTGAGGCCGCTGATGAACAGGCCGAAGGGGAGGACGGTGCCGAGGGTGGCAATCGCCAGAAAGGCCGTCCAGATCCCGAGATCGAAGCCGTAGCCGAACAGCCTCCAGGGCGGCAGCACGGCCGTCCAGACCACGCTGGCCGAAAGATAGCCGTAGGCGAGGAGCGTCCAGGCATCCAGCCTCCGCAGGGCCACCCGGCTGGCCAGGATGTAAAACGCGAAGCTGCAGGCGGTCCCCAGCCCCGCCAGGACGCCCAGGAGGTTGGGACGGAACACGGCCAGGTCGTAGGCCCGGACCACGAGGGCACAACCCACGAGGGCCAGCGCCAGGGCCAGGACGATCCGCCCGCGCAGGGGCTGGCGCTCGACCAGGACCGTGTACAGGGCCACCAGGACCGGCGCCTGGTACTGGAGGAGCAGGGCCGTGGCGACGCTGGTCAGGTGCAGCGCCTCGAAGTAGAGAAGGTTGTTCAGCCCCAGGCCGGCCACCCCGATCAGGACGGCGGCCCGAACGTCCCGGCCCCGGATGCGCAGGCGCGCGGGCTGCAACAGGGCCAGGACGAGAAAGAGCGCCAGGGTCGCCAGGTAGGCCCGGACCACCACCAGGATCACGGGATCCACGCCCCGGTCGCGAAAGAGCAGCTTGGCCAGCGTGGCCATGACGCCCCAGCAGCAGGCCGCGCCCACGACCATCACGTACCCGCGCCACCGTCCTTGCTCGACCACTGGCCTCTCCCCGGCGACTCGGCGCCGGTACGCTCGGCGACCCGGCGACTGGGCACCTCGGCGATGGGGAGACCCCGGGAACCCACCCGCCCCGTCGCCTGGTTGCCGGAAGGTAGCACAGGTGCCGACATCCCTCAAGGCCCCCCCCGCCCCGCTGGCCCGGAGGGCAGGCGCAAATCACCTTGACACATCCGGCGGGGCTTGGATATAGTCCGACCCGGTTGTTCACCGCATGGTGCGAAGGTCATCCCGGCTCGCCTGGCGTCCGGGTTTTCCGGCGAAGGTACCCCACGCTTCACGCTTTCCTCATCGCGACAGCCACGAGGGGGTTACATCGTCATGAAGCGCTACCTGCTCGCCCCGGGTCCCACGCCCATCCCGCCCGAAGTCCTGCAGGCCATGGCCCAGCCCATCCTCCACCACCGGACACCGGAGTACGAGGCCCTCTTCGCCGAGGTCCGGCGGGACCTGCGCCTCCTGTTCCAGTGCAAGAACGAGGTCCTGATGTTCGCCTCCTCGGGCACCGGGGCCATGGAGGGGGCGGTGGTGAACACCCTCTCGCCGGGCGACCAGGTCATCGTCATCCGCGGGGGCAAGTTCGGCGAGCGCTGGGCCGAGATCTGCGAGGCCTACGGGGTCTCCGTGGTTGCCATTGACGTGCCCTACGGCCAGAGCGTGGATCCCCCGGCCGTGGCCGCGGCCCTGAAGAGCCACCCGGCCGCCAAGGCCGTCTTCGCCACCCACAGCGAGACCTCCACCGGCGCCGTGCACGACATCCAGGCCCTCGCCGCCATCGTCCGCGAGACGCCCGCCCTCCTCATCGTGGATGCCATCACCAGCCTGGGCGTGATGGATCTGCCCATGGACGCCTGGGGGGTGGACATCGCGGTGGCCGGCTCGCAGAAGGCCCTGATGCTGCCGCCCGGGCTGGCCTTCGCCGCCCTCTCGGACAAGGCCTGGGCCGCGGTCCCCTCGGCCCGCCTGCCCAGGTACTACTTCAATTTCTCCGCCGAGCGGAAGGCCATCGAGAAGAACCAGAGCGCCTACACGCCGGCCGTCTCCCTGGTGGTGGGCCTGCGCGAGTCCCTGCGCCTCATCCTGGCGGAGGGGCTGGCCAACGTCTTCGCCCGGCACGACCGCCTGGCCCGGGCCACCCGCGCCGGCGTCCAGGCCCTGGGCCTGGAGCTGTTCGCCGAGCATCCCGGCTGCGCCTGCACCGCCGTCAAGGCCCCGGCCGGCATCGAGGGCGGGGCCATCGTCAAGGGCTTCCGCAAGCGGGGGATCACCATCGCCGGCGGCCAGGGCAGCTTGAAGGGGAAGATCTTCCGCATCGCCCACATGGGATACGTGGACGGCTTCGACGTCCTCGCCGCCCTCAGCGCCCTGGAATTCGTCCTGGCCGAGCTGGGCTACCCGGTGACGTTGGGCGAGGGTGTGCGCGCCGCAGAGCAGATCCTGCAGAAGGAGGACGTGAAACGCCCAACGTAACTCGCGATGACGTTTCACGCCGCACGGTTGAGGTTGTGACTCGCAGGGGGAACACCGCATGACCAGCCAGTTCGACCTGCCCGTTTCCCGGGTTCGGGTCCTGGTAACCGACAACCTGTCCCAGCGGGGTGTGGACCTGCTCCGCCAGACGCCGGGGGTCGAGGTCGAGGTCCGGAACAAGCTCGCCCCCGAGGAGCTGAAGGCCATCCTCAAGGACATGGACGCCCTGATCGTCCGGAGCGCCACCAAGGTCACGGCCGAGGTCCTGGCGGCCTCGCCGCGGCTCAAGGTGGTCGGCCGGGCCGGCGTCGGCGTGGACAACGTGGACCTGGAGGCGGCCACAGCGCGCGGCGTGGTGGTCATGAATACGCCTGGCGGCAACACCATCAGCGCCGCCGAGCACACGCTGTCCATGCTCCTCAGCCTGGCCAAGCACATTCCCCAGGCCACCGCCTCGATGAAGAGCGGCAGGTGGGAGAAGGGCAAGTTCCTGAGCGTGGAGCTGTCGGGGAAGACCCTGGGCATCATCGGCCTCGGCCGGATCGGGAGCGAGGTGGCCAAGCGGGCCAAGGGCTTCAACCTGCGGGTCCTGGCCTATGACCCCTTCATCAGCGCCGAGGCGGCCCAGGCCCTGGGGGTCGAGCTGGTCGAGCTCAGCGAGCTGTACCGCCAGTCCGATTTCATCACCATCCACACCCCCCTCACCGACGAGACGCGGAATCTGATCAACGCCGCCACCATCGCGCAGATGAAGGAGGGGGTCCGCATCGTGAACTGCGCCCGCGGCGGCATCGTGAACGAGGCCGACCTGTTCGAGGCGCTGAAAAGCGGCAAGGTCGCCGGCGCCGCCCTGGACGTCTTTGCCCAGGAGCCCATCACCGACAGCCCCCTATTCGCGCTCCCGAACTTCATTTCGACCCCCCATCTCGGCGCCTCCAGCGAAGAGGCGCAGGAGGCCGTGGCGGTCGAGATCGCCCAGCAGGTGATGGACTACTTGCGCAAGGGCATCATCCGGAACGCGGTGAACGCGCCCTCGGTGCCCCTGGAGGTCCTGCGAACGCTGCAGCCGTGGCTGACCCTGGGCGAGAAGCTGGGGCGCCTCAGCTCGCAGTTGGCCGAGGGGCGGCTGGCCGAGATCCACCTCGGGTACCGGGGCGAGATCGCCTCGCTGGACTGCATCCCGCTGACGGTGGCCACGGTCAAGGGGATCCTGGACCCCATCCACGACGCCGTCAACATGGTCAACGCCATGACCATCGCCAAGCGGCGTGGGCTCCGGATCATCGAGAGCAAGTCCACCGAGCCGACCGACTTCGCCAGCCTGATCACCATCCGGCTGCAGACCGACCGGGGGAAGACCGAAACGGCAGGCACGCTCTACAGCCGCCAGGACCCGCGGGTGGTGGACATTGACGGCTTCCGGCTGGAGGGGGTCCTGGACGGCTACATGCTGATCTTCTCCAACCTGGACGTGCCGGGGGTCATCGGCCGGATCGGCACCCTCCTGGGCAAGAACAACGTCAACATCGCCGGCATGCAGCTCGGCCGCGAGAAGCGGGGGGGGCGCGCCGTTTCCATCGTGAACGTGGACGATCCCGTTCCGGGCCCCGTCCTGGACGAGATCCGGCGCATCCCCAACATCGTCTACGCCAAGCTGGTCCGCGTGTGAGGCGCGCGGGTGACCTGTTCGAGGTTCACTCTTCGACGTGGAAGTGGCGCGACGTGGAACGACGAACCTTGAACCGGCAACCGCGAGCCGCGAGCCCATGATCCCTCGCACCGCCATCCCGAAGGGCGTGCGCGCCTTCACCCCCGAGGAGACGGCCCAGCGCCGCGCCGTGGAGGCCAAGCTCCTCTCGGTCTTCCAGCGCTGGGGCTTCCGGGAGATCCTCACCCCCACCTTCGAGTACCTGGAGGTCTTCGAGCCGCCCACGGGCCAGGACTCGAGCGATCAGATCTTCAAGTTCGTGGACCGGCAGACCGGCCGCCTGCTGGCCCTGCGGGTGGACATCACCTCGCAGGTGGCGCGCCTGGTGGCCAGCACGCTGCGGCAGGCCCCCCTGCCCCTGCGGCTGGCCTACGCGGCCACCGTGTTCCGGTACCACGAGCCGCGGGCCGGACGCCAGCGCGAGTTCGAGCAGATCGGCGTGGAGCTGATCGGGCTCGACCTCGCCGAGGCGGACGCCGAGATGATCGCCATGGCGGTGGAGGGCTGCCAGGCGGTGGGCCTGCCGGCCTTCCAGATTGACGTGGGCCAGGTGGAGGTGGTGCGCGGCCTCCTGAACGCGCTTTCGCCCCCGGCCGAACTGCGCCGGCGGCTGATCTCGGCCATCCGCCGCAAGGACGCGCTGGAGCTGGACCTGCTCCTGGCGGAGGTCCCGGCGGAGGCTGGAGTCCTGGAGGCCATCCGGGCCCTGCCCCAGCTCTACGGCGGGCGGCAGATCCTGGACGAGGCGGCGCGCCTCAAGCTGCCGCCGGCCTCGCGGGCCGCCCTGGCGAATCTGGCGGAGGTGGTCACCATCCTGGAGAATTACGGGCTGGCGGGGCACGTGATCCTGGACCTGGCCGAGACCCAGGACTTCGAGTACTACAGCGGCGTCGTCTTCGGTGCCTTCGCCCGCGGGCTGGGGTACCAGTTGGCCAGCGGCGGTCGCTACGACCACCTCATCGGCCAGTTCGGCTATGCGTGTCCCGCCACGGGATTCTGCTTCGACCTGGAACGGCTCATAGCGGCCCTGGCGGCGGCTGGCGCCCTGCCCCCAGTGGCCGGCCCCGATGTCCTCCTGATCGATTTCAGCCCGGACAAGCGGGCCGCGCACCGCCTCGCCCGCCTCCTGCGGGACCGCGGCTTCGCCGTGGCCCGCGACATCATCAAGCGGGATCTGGCCGGCTCGCTGGAGTATGCCCGCGCCTCGGCCATCCGGCGGGCCCTGATCCTGGGGTCGGCGGAGCAGCCGGCGGACACCGTCCTGATCTACGATCTGACCGCCGGGACGCAGCGCATGGTGCCGCTCGAGCCGTTTGCGCAGGCCGTCGCCCGAGGGGACTCGCCGTGGCAGACCTGATGGGTGTGGGCGCGCCGTGGGGCGACGAGGGCACGGGGCCACCCGAGGCGCCCCCCGGGGCCGTCGGCCGGCGGCTCCGCCTCACCCGGGGTTGAGGCAGCGGGGGCCAGCATGGCGAATGTGATCGTTGTGGGCGCGCAGTGGGGCGACGAGGGCAAGGGGAAAGTCGTCGACATCCTCAGCGAGCGCTTCGATGTCGTCGCCCGATACCAGGGGGGAAACAACGCCGGCCACACCGTCGTCGTCGGCGAGGAGAAGGTGGTCCTGCACCTGGTTCCCTCCGGCATCCTGCGCAAGGGGAAGATCTGCGTCCTGGGTAACGGGGTCGTCATTGACCTGCCCGAGCTGATCCACGAGATGGACCAGCTCGAGCGGCTGCACGTGCGCTTCGAGGACCAGTTCTTCATCAGCCAGCGGGCCCATCTGGTCCTGCCCTACCATAAGGTGCTGGATGTCTCCCGCGAACAACGCGCCACCAGGAAGATCGGGACGACGGGCCGGGGGATCGGCCCGGCCTACGTGGACAAGATGGCGCGGGTCGGCATCCGCATCGGCGACCTGCACGATCCCCGCCTGTTCAAGGAGCGCCTCCAGCACAACCTGCAGGAGAAGCGCGCCCAGTTCCCCGACGACCCGGGCCTGGCCGCGCTGGATGCCGAGGCGATCTACACGGAGCACCTGAAGCAGTACGAAAGGATCCGCCACTTCCTGGTGGATTCGGCCCAGATCCTCGACCGGCTGATCCGCCAGGGGAAGCGGGTCCTCTTCGAGGGTGCCCAGGGCACGCTGCTGGACGTGGACCTGGGGACGTACCCCTACGTCACCTCCTCCAGCGCCACGGCCGGCGGCGCCTGCACGGGGACGGGTGTCAGCCCCAAGCGCATTGACGGCATCCTGGGGATCTGCAAGGCCTACACGACGCGGGTGGGGGAGGGCCCCTTCCCGACGGAGCTGACGGATGCCACCGGCGAGCACATTCGGACTCGCGGGCAGGAGTTCGGCGCCACCACGGGCCGCCCCCGCCGGACGGGCTGGTTCGACGCCGTCGGGGTCCGCTACGCCGCCCGAGTGAACGGGCTGGACGCCCTGGCGCTGATGAAGCTGGATGTCCTGGACGAGCTGGATCCCATCCAGGTGTGCACCGGATACCGCTACCGGGGAGAGGTCCTCACCGAGTTCCCCACCGAGACGGACGTCCTGGCGGCGTGCCAGCCGGTTTACGAAGCCCTCCCGGGCTGGCGGCAGAGCACCGTCGGTACCCTGGACGAGGCAAAGCTGCCCCCCGCCTGCCGGGCCTACATTGCCCACCTGGAGGAGCGGGTCGGCGTCCCCATCACCCTCGTCTCCACCGGCCCGCGCCGCGACCAGACCATCCTCCGCCCGAACCCCCTGTGGGCCTCCTGGGGCCTCGCGGATCGGTACCTGGTACCGGACAGGGGCTAAGTTCCCGTTGTCATTGAGGCGGCCTTCCACTTTCTCGGACAGCGCGCAGAAACGCTATCGGCCGGTGAACCCTGCCCACGGCGGCGTCCTTCCGGAATGCGAGACGCCGCCAGCTCCGTCACCTTCCGGCGACCTCCTCGAAACGGTTACCGTCCCACTGGCATACCTCCATCGCGCCTCCCCCAGGATGGCCCGCGTCCCCCCTGGCCGCTCTCCTGCCGCCGGCCGAGCCCATCCAGCGGCGGAGGAACGGCCGCGCCGCGCCCCGAGGCGGCATTTGCCCCTGATCCGGAGCTAATGTCGTAACTCCTTGACCTCTCGCGGGATTCCCAAACCCAATAGGTGAGCGGGACGAGACGCGGTTCCGTGGCGGTCGCTCCCTGCGTATCCCGGGGCAGCGCGGGCGGCGCGGTGCCGGGCCGACCCAGGTCGGGACCGCGATCCTTCCCCGGTGTCGGCCGGCGCCCGAGGGGGCGCGCGGACGAGCGCTGGCGAGAAATGCGGGAGAGACCGCGAAAAAGGATTCGACAGGGAGGATGGACACACTGTATAGTGTGCCCATGCTACCCCCACGCCACCTTGCGCGCCTGGAGGGCCGCCGCGCGGCCCTGCTGGCGGAGCTGCATCAGATGCCGAACCTCATGCGGGGGATCGTCTACCAACGGCAGCGGAGGTGCGGGCGGCCGACCTGCGCCTGCGCGCACGGCGGCCCCCGCCACCCGGGGCTCCAGCTGAACGTCACGGTGGGCGGCAGGACCCGGACGCGCTACATCCGGCAGGGGGAGCGCAGGCAGGTGGAGGCGTGGATCGCCGCGTACCACCGCCTCTGGGCGCTGGTGGAGGAGCTGACGGCGGTCAACTTGGCGCTCCTGAACGCCCGGCCCGCGGGACGGGGGCCCGCCCGATGAGCCAGGGCCTCCTGCCGTACACGGTGGCGGTCGTGGAGCGGCCCGACACGGTGACCGGGCGGGCCGGGCTGCCCCTCGTCCTGGAGAGCATGCGCGCCCTCGGCCTGGACCAGGCCATCGCCGACCACGTCCACATCCGCGCGCGGCAGCACGGCTACACCGAAACCGAGAAGATCGAAGCCCTCGTCCTCCTGTTGGCGGCGGGCGGGGACTGCCTCGACGACATCTGCCTCCTCCAGGCGGATGCGGGGCTCACCCGGCTCCTGGACCGGACCCTCCCCTCGGCCGACACCCTCCGCCACTTCCTCTACGCCTTCCCTGACGATGCCCTGATCGCCCAGGCCCAGGCGCAGCGGCCGCCCGAGCGGGTCGCGTACATCCCCGCGGAGAACGCGGCGCTCCAGGGCCTCGCGCAGGTGAACACGGTCCTGGTGCACCGGGTGGCGGCGGAGGGGCAGTGCCACACGGCCACGCTGGACCACGACGCCACCCTCCAGGAGAGCCACAAGCGGCAAGCCTTGGGCCACTACCAGGGGGGCCGGGGGTACCAGCCCGCCGCCATCTACTGGGGCGAGCAAGACCTCGTGGTCGGCGACGAGTACCGGGACGGGACCGTCCCGGCGGGCATGGCGAACCTCCCCCTCATCCGGCGGGCCTTCGCCAGCCTCCCCGCCTCGGTCACGACCTTCCTCTTCCGGGCCGACACCGCCTGCTACGACGAGGCCGTGCTGAAGTGGCTCGCCGATCCGGCCCGCCCGGGGGGCCCGGCCGGCCGCATCGGCTTCACCATCAGCGCCGACATGACCGAGGCCCTCCACCAGGTCTGTGCGGCCGTGCGGGAGGGGACCTGGGCACTGGTCGAGGAGCGGCCGGAGGAGACGGTCCACTGCGCCGAGGTGGAGTTCGTCCCCGGCGACTGGCCCCAAATGGCCCAGCCCCTCCGCTACGTGGCTGTGCGGCTCCGGAAGCGGCAGGGGCAGCTCTTCGCGAACGGGACCGTCACCAAGTACCTCGCGGTCGTGAGTAATCGCTGGGAGGTCCCGGCCGCCGACCTGCTCCACTGGCACTGGCAGAAGGCGGGGACCATTGAGCTGGTCCATGACATCACGAAGAACGAGCTCGGCGCCGCCCTCCCGCCCTGTGGCCGCTTCGGGGCCAACGCCGCCTGGTACCGCCTGAGCCTCCTCACCTACAATGTCCTGAGCACCCTGAAGTCGCTCGCGCTCCCGCCCGCCCTGAGCACGGCCCGGCCCGAGCGCCTCCGCTTCACCGTCTTCACCCTCGCGGGCCGCCTCGCCGCCCACGCGGGCCAGCTGTGGCTCCGCGTCGGGGCCGCGGCCGAGCGCCTCGCCGGGCTCATCGCCGCCCGCGGCCGCCTCGCCCTGCTCGCCCAGGCTCTCCCCGCGGGATAATCGCCCCCGGCTTCCCGCTCGTCCCCCGGCGGGCACGCCGTCTGGCGGCGAAGGCCCCCGTCTCTCTCGGCAGGCCCGCGTTCGTGACCGTTGCCCGACCGCGGTGCCCGTGCCCGTGCTCCCCACCCCTGCCGATGCCCGGGGCCGCTGGCTGCGGGATCCGCTGGGCTCGGTCGGCATCGGTGCGGGCCCGCCCGCGCCGGCTTGGCGGCCACAGCAAGAACCTTGCCGCTGGATTACGGAGGCAGTTCTGCCCTTGCCTCCGAGCCGGTTTCTGGGCTAAGATGATTACATCGACCCGGTAGCTCAACTGGCAGAGTACCGGCCTTTTAAGCCGGGTGTTCTGGGTTCGACTCCCAGCCGGGTCACCCGTAGTCCTTCTTCAGCCGCTACGGCATCTCCGGGCGCTCCGACAATAATCACCAACAGCCTCATCCGCGCGATCCTTCTGGCTGGCTCTCCATGCAGTTACGTTCTCGACTCCTGTCGCGATTTGCTCGCCGACTTCTGCTAAGACAAGGGGTCGGGCAGTCCTTATGATCCACCAGGGCTCCTGCTTGCCCCCGAGGCGAACCGGACCCAGGGGGGATCTCCGGCACGGATTCGCGGCCGGGCTTGGGGCCGGGGGTGCCGCAGTCGGAATCGCTTTGGGACTTGCAAGGGATGACCAAAGTGGTGTAGGGTCTTGGCCCTGGGAGGAGCCAGGGTTCTGGCCGCCCTCCGGTGTCTGTCCGTGGGGGAATGCTTCTCCGCCGGGTACTCCGGGCTTGACGCCCAGCCGGGTCGCCACGCACTCCTCGGCTCCACAGGCCGCCGTCGGCCGGCCTTTTCCTTATCGCACGAGCGCAGCGGCAGGTCTCGCCCGGGCGGGACGCGCACGGGCAGCCGTCCGATATACGTCGTCACGATCCACACAGGGGAGGGGGAAACCACATGACAACCAGAATGGCTCACCGTCTGCCTCCGTCGGTCCTTCGCCGCCTCGCGGCGCTCGTCGTGCTGGCCTCGGCCATGCTCGGGCCGGGGTGGGCGGGCCGCGCGGCCGCCCAGGGCGCCGCCTGCCCGGATGCCGTCCGGGTCGGCATGGTCTTCCCCTTGACCGGCCGGGAGGGCCGCCCGGGGACCTACCAGGTCGAGGGAATCCGCCTGGCCATGGAGCAGATCAACGCCAAAGGGGGCGTGAACGTCAAGGCCTGCGGCAAGCGGCTGCCCTTCAAAGAGATCGTCTACGACGACCAGTCCGACCAGGCCCGGTCGGTCCAGCTCGTGGAGCGGACGATGTCCTCGGACAACGTGGTCGCCGTCCTCGGCGGCTACTCCACCGTCCTGGGCCAGGCCCAGTCGGTCGTGGCCGACCGGTACCGGGTGCCCTGGATCACCCCCGGTGCGGCGGCCAGCACCATCTTCAACCAGGGCCGGCAATGGATCTTCGGCACCTTGACACCTGTGGACCTGCTGGGCTACACCACCATGAAGTTCCTGGGCGGCCTGGTGGACCAGGGCAAGCTGGACAAGGGCCTGAAGATCGCCATCGCCGTGGAGAACACGGACCACGGCAAGGACTACGTGGAGGGCGTGAACCGCTGGATCAAGGAGCACCCCGGCTACTTCAGCGTGGTGTTCAACGAATCCTTCCAGCTCGGGGGCACGGACTTCTCCGGCATCCTCCAGCGGGTCAAGGCGGCCAACGCCGACATCTTCCTCTCCGACGCCCACCTGCAGGACTACATCACCATGCAGCGGCAGTACACGCAGATGGGGCTGTACCACCGGATGGTGAGCTACGGCGCCCGCGGCCCCGAAGAGCCTGCCCGCAAGGCCCTGGGGGCCGCCGCGGATTACATCTTCGCCGGGACGTGGTGGGAGAAGGGGCTGCCCTACAAGCAGGTGGAGGCCTTCGTGAAGGCCTACAAGGCGAAGTTCGGCCACGACCCGGACAACTTCTATCCGGCCACGGCCTATGACGGCGCGCGGATCCTCGCCGCCGCCATCGAGGCGGCCGGATCGCTGGATCGGACCGCCATCCGCGACGGATTGCGGAAGGCGCGCCTGACCGACTCGCTCCTGCCCGGCCAGGTGCTGGAGTTCCAGAAGAACGGCCAGGCCGCGGAGCCTTTCGTGATCGTGCAGAACAAGCCGGGGAACAGGGTGGACTTCGTCTACCCCGAGGACACCAAGACCGGCGAGGTGGTCACCAAGATCCCGCGCTGACCCGGCGTCGAAGGCCGGTACGCTGCTCGGCACCGCCGTCCCGCCTCCGGGACGGCGGTGCCACTGTATGGGGAAAATCGCTTGGGCCTCGCCGATCTGCTCAACCTGCTGGTCTCGGCTATCCTGCTGGCGGGCATCTACACCACCATGTCCATGGGGATGACCGTGATCTACGGCGTCATGAAGATGGTCAACCTCGCCCACGCGGGCTTCATGATGCTGGGGGCCTACTTCGCCTTCGAGCTGTCCCAGCGGACCGCCCTGGACCCGCTGCTCGCCGCGGTCCTGGCGGCCCCCCTGTTCTTCCTGCTGGGGATCGGGACCTACCGCTCCATGGTCCGCTTCCTGCCGGTGGCGGATGAGCCGACGCTGCCCTCGCTCCTGCTGCTCTTCGGCCTCTGGCTCGTGCTCCAGAATATCGGCTACATGATCTGGGGGGCGGACGACCGGTCCATCCTCACGCCGCTCACCATGGCGACCTTCCGGTTCGGCGGCATCATCCTCCCGGTCATCCGGCTGATCGTCTTCGGCATTGCCCTGCTCTCCCTGGTGGCCCTGCACGTCTTCCTGAACCGCACCTGGTTCGGCCGGTCGGTGCGGGCCCTCACCCAGAATCGCGAGGCCGGCCAACTGGTGGGGATTGACGCCGGGCGGACGGCCATGCTGACCTTCGGCGTGGGCATCGCCTTCACCGGGCTGGCGGGGGCGCTGCTCGCCACGCTGTACTCGTTCACCCCGGATTTCGGGGGATCCTTCATGCTCCGCTCCTTCGTGATCATCGTCCTGGGCGGGCTGGAGTCCTTCTCCGGCGTGGCCATGGGCGCGACCATCGTGGCCCTCATCGAGACCTTCAGCATCCTCGCGGTCCCGGCGAACTACCAGCTCGCCATCAGCTTCATCCTGCTGGTGGTGGCCCTGCTGGTCCTGCCCGGCGGCATCGAGGGACTGCTCCAGCGGAGGCGGCTCCTGCGATGAGCGGGGCGCCGGCTTCCCCCGTGCGGAGCTGCCTGGCCGCCGCGGCCAGCCTCCTGGTGCTGGCCGGGCTCCTCCTAGTCCCCCTGATCGGCGCCTCGGGCAACACCATCCGCCTGGTCCTCATCACGCTCCTGTGGGTGGCGACGAGCCTGGCCTGGAACCTGCTGGGCGGCGTGGCCGGGCAGGTGTCCTTCGGGTTCGCCGTCTTTTACGGGCTGGGGGCGTATGCGGCCGCCTTTGCCATCAACGGGGGGATCAACCCCTACGCTGCCTTCGCGGCCGGGGGGCTCACGGCGGCGCTGGCCTCGGTGCTGATCGGGATTCCGACGTTCCGCCTCCGGGGACCCTACTTCGCCATCGCCACCATCGGCGTGAACGAGGCCGTGCGGATCGTGATGTCCAATCTGGAGATCACCGGGGGGGCCAGCGGCTACCGCCTCCTCGCCACAGGCCGCTTCAGCCAGGGCGAGCACTACTATACGGCCCTGGGGCTGGCCGGGCTGGCGTTCCTGATTTCCTGGTTCGTGATGCGATCGCCCTTCGGCCTCGCGCTGCGCGCCATCCGCGAGGATCAGGACGCCGCGGCCGATCTGGGGGTGCCCCCCTTCCGCTGCAAGCTGGCCGTGCATGCTCTGGCGGCGCTCCTCACCGGGATGGCCGGCGGCGCCTTCGCGCGCTACACCGCCTACATCCACCCCGACGGGGTGTTCGCCTTCACCACGAGCATTTCCATCCTGCTCATGCCGGTGATCGGGGGACTGGGGACGCTCCTCGGCCCCGTCATCGGTGCGGTCGTCTACAGCGTCGTGCAGGAGGAGATGGTCGTCAATTTCCCGCAGTTCCACCTGTTCCTGTACGGCGCCCTGCTGATCCTGATCGTGCTGTTCGAGCCCGGGGGCCTGGTCGGCCTCGGCCGGCGGATCGCCCGCGGCCTGCGGGGCCGGCTGCGGGGCGGGCCCGGCGACCCGGTGGTCGCCCCGGCCCCGCTGAGCAGGGTGGGGCCATGACGGACCTGCTCGTGGTGGAGGGGCTCACGCGCTACTTCGGCGGCCTGGCGGCGGTGACGGATCTCCATTTCCGGGTGAGGGAGGGAGAGATCTTCGGGATCATCGGGCCCAACGGCGCGGGGAAGACCACGGCCTTCAGCATGATCGCGGGCTCCCTGGCGCCCAGCGCCGGCTCCATCCGCTTCCGCGGCCGGGAGATCGCTGCCTGGCCCAGCCATCGGGTGGTGCAGCTCGGGATCTGCCGGACCCACCAGATCCCCCGCCCCTTCACGGGGATGACGGTCTCCGAGAACGTCGAGGTCGCCCTCCGCTACGGCCGCCGGGAGGCGGCGCGGCGCGGCGCGGTGGCGGCCGAGGTCGGTCGGCTCCTCGAGTTCACGGGCCTCTCCGCCTGGGCGGCCACCCCGACCGGGGCGCTTTCGACCGGAAACCGCAAGCGTCTCGAACTGGCGCGCGCGCTGGCCACGCATCCCGTCCTGCTCCTGTGCGATGAGATCTGCGGCGGGTTGAATCCGGCCGAGACTCGGGACCTCCTGGCCCTGCTGCGCCGTCTGCGCGAGGCCGGGATCACGATCCTGTACATCGAGCACGACATGCGGGCGGTGATGGGCACCTGCGATCGGATCCTGGTCCTGAACTACGGCGAGAAGCTGGCCGAGGGGACCCCGCAGGAGATCCAGCGCAACGAGGCCGTGATCGAGGCGTACCTCGGGCGGCGGACCACGGCGCGGCCGGCGGGCGATCCCGGGGGGCGGCTATGAGCGGGGAGCCGCTCCTCACGGTGGAGGGCCTGGAAGTTGCCTACGGCGACGTCCAGGTGGTCTGGGGCATCTCGTTCACCGTCACGCGCGGGGAGATCGTGACCCTCATCGGCCCCAACGGGGCCGGCAAGACCACCACGCTCCGGGCGCTCTCTGGCCTCCTGACCCCCCGGGCGGGACGCATCCGGTTCCGCGGGGACACGCTCAACGGCCTGCCGCCCCACGAGATCGTCCGGCGCGGCATGATCCAGATCCCGGAGGGACGGAAGCTCTGGCCCCGCATGAGCGTCGAGGAGAACCTGCTGCTCGGGGCCTTCGCGCCCCGCGCCCGGCCCACGGCCCGCCAGCGGCTCGACCGGGTGTACGCGCTGTTTCCTCGCCTGAAGGCGCGCCGCGGCCAGCTCGCCGGGACCCTGTCCGGCGGGGAGCAGCAGATGTGCGCCATCGGGCGCGGCCTCATGGCCGAGCCGCAACTCCTGATGTTCGACGAGCCGTCCCTGGGCCTGGCGCCCCTCCTGGTGGACGAGCTGTTCGCCCGGATCGCGGACATCGCGCGGCAGGGCGTCACCATCCTGCTGGTGGAGCAGAAGGTGGCCCACACCCTCGCCATCGCCGACCGGGGCTACGTCCTGGAGACGGGACGGACGGTGCTGTCGGGCACGGGTCGGGACCTGCTGGAGAACGCCTACGTCCAGCGATCGTACCTGGGCGCCACGTAAACGGGGCGGGGCCCGGCGCCGGTTGCGAACTCCGGGCCGGACCGCCCCACCCCCAGGCGCCGCACCGGTCCCGACTGCGCCGCGGCCGCGGACCCGATGGCCGCAGGGGCGACCTGAACCGATGTCCACGACATTCCTCCTGACCGTCTTCATCATCGTGGTGGCCCTCATCTTCGACTACATCAACGGCTTCCACGACGCCGCCAACTCCATCGCCACCGTCGTCTCGACGCGAGTCCTCTCCCCCATGCAGGCCGTGGCCTGGGCGGCCTTTTTCAACTTCGTGGCGGCCTTCGGGTTCGGGGTCAACGTCGCCACGACCATCGGCAAGGGGGTCGTGCGCCCCGACGTGGTGGACCAGTGGGTCATCCTGGCAGGGCTGTCGGGGGCGATCCTGTGGAACCTCATCACCTGGTACCTTGGCCTGCCCACCAGCTTTTCCCACGCCCTCATCGGCGGCTTCGCCGGCGCGGCGCTCGCCAAGGCCGGCCTCGGCTCCCTGATCCCCTCGGGCCTGGTGAAGATCCTGGCCTTCATCGTCCTGTCCCCCGTCCTCGGGATGCTGGTCGGGTTCCTGCTGATGGCGACCGTTCTGCGGGCCTTCCACCGGGCCTCCCCGGGCCAGGTGGACGGATGGTTCCGGCGCCTGCAACTCTTGTCGGCGGCGGCGTACAGTCTCGGCCACGGCACCAACGACGCCCAGAAGACCATGGGGATCATCGCCATCCTCCTGTTCTCGGCCGGCTACCTGGGCCCGCAATTCTATGTCCCGTTCTGGGTCGTCCTGGCAGCCCACGCCGCCATCGGCCTCGGTACCCTGGCCGGTGGCTGGCGCATCGTGAAGACCATGGGGATGCGCCTCACCAAGCTGCAGCCCGTGGGCGGGTTCTGCGCCGAGGCCTCCGCCGCGCTGATGTTGATCGGGACCGCGGTGGGCGGCATCCCGGTGAGCACCACCCACACCATCGCCGGCGCGATCGTGGGAGTCGGCGCGACGCATCGCCTCTCGGCCGTGCGCTGGGGCGTGGCCATCCGGATCGTCTGGGCCTGGATCCTCACCATTCCCCTCTCCGCGTTCCTGGCCGCCCTCACCTGGAAGCTCCTGCCCCACTAGCGGGAGAAGGTGGGATCGTCCCGTTCCGAACCTTCCGACCCGAACCCGGGGCGGCGGCGACGCGAGGGCCCGCCCCTCCCGCGGGGTCATTTCCGCCCTTGACTTCGGTCCTGGAGAGGCGTAGAAACAGCGCCAGCCGCGGCGAGGTCCTGCGATCATGCTCTGCCGGAAGCTTCGGTGCACCTCCTGGCGGGGGCTATTTCCCGCGCTGGGTGTCTGCCTGGCCGTGATCGGCGGCATGGCTCTCCTCCCTCCGGCCTGGCTGGAGGACGAGATCCCCTCCCTGACAGCGGCCTCCCATACCCTCCCCCTCACAGCCATCGCCGAGAACTCGGGCCTTCGGTTCGAGAAGGAGGCCCAATCCCAGCGCCCCTTCCTCAAGAGGCCCGAGCGGACCTCCCGGCCCTCCGCGGGCATTCGGGTGTCGAGTCTCCGGTCGAGCGCCCTGTGCCCGCGGGCCTTCCGCGGTCTGCCCCGGCGCCACCTCTACGCGCCCCGGAGCAGGCCCAGCGCTCCCGACGATCCCAGCCACTCGCCTCTCTCCTGAACCTGACATTGCGGGAAACGGTTTTCGCGTGCGGGATGCCCACCCCCGTGTGGGCGTCTCCTCGGGGAGGCGCGTCATGGCTGAGGAAACCCTGCAGAAAGATCATGGACCCAGGAAGCGACTCACCAAGGCGCAGGCGGTCTCGATCATGGTGGCGGGGGGGATCATGCTGGTTCT
>JBBIQE010000049.1:0-22712 GCA_037442485.1 Methylomirabilis sp. (SeqCode) | reverse complement strand
CGCCACGTTCGCCAATCCGCCTGCGGCGGAGAGGGCTGGCTGGATCTTTGGCACCTGGAAGCCACGTTCCAGCGCGAATCATGTGGCCCCGGTTCGCCAAGGAAAAGACCTGATCGCGTTTCTCTGTGCCTGCCTCTACGTTCCGCACGCAGACAGGCGCGCCTGGCGATCTCTGCGTGAAAAATCGGGGATGAACGGTATTGTGGCTCAACCGGTCCTCGTGTCACCGCCGGATTATAGGATGGGAGGGCTGGCCCGGCAAGGTGGCTCGGGGCGCGGGGATGGGCGAAAAAAACGCCGCGAGCGGCGCCGCCCGTTTCCGGGAGTCGCGCCGCTCGCGGCCGGGTGCGGTCAGGCTCACAGATGCAGCGCCTCGTGCACCTTGCCCACCATCTGGGGGCCGGGGTTGACGAGGGTCTTGTCGCCTTCGTCCCTCCACTTGGAGGGGCAGACCTCGTTGGTCTTTCGCGTCATGTAGATGTTGGCCTTGAACTTCCGCAGGAGCTCCTCGATGTTGCGGCCCAGGTTGTAGAAGTTCACCTCGGAGTTCAAGAGAACCCCCTCGGGGTTGATGATGAACGTCCCGCGGAGGGCCAGGCCGGTGCCCTCGTCGTAGACGCCGAACATCCGCGAGACCTTCCCGGTGGGGTCGGCGGCCATGGGGTACTTGACCTCGGCCAGCTCTTTCTCGGTCTTCTGCCAGGCCAGGTGCACGAATTGCGTATCAGTGCTCACCGTGATGACGTCGCAGCCCATCCGCACGAACCGCTCGTGCTGCTCTGCCAGAGCAGCGAACTCCGTGGCTCAGACGAAGGTGAAGTCGGCCGGATAAAAGAACAGAATGGTCCACCGCTTCCTGTTGATCTGCTCCTGCATGCTGAACTTGCCGAAGTCGCCCTTGACCGGATCGTAGGTCGCGAGTTCGAAGTGGGGCACTTTCTGGCCCAGCTTCAGGCCGTTTGTGGCGTCTGGCATGTTGCCTCTCCTCCTTCTCTGAATGGGTCGGGTGATCCGGGGACCTCGATGCCCCCCTGCCTGCGTGACGTCCAGAAGTCCCCCTGTGGGGCGAGATAATATACCCTGGCGGCAGGATGGATGCTACAGAAACTGTAGCTGTGTTCACAAACGGGGGGCCATGTGAACGCCCGCCGCAGGCGATGCGCCGGAGAGCCCTCGCCTGTCCGCCTTACGGCAGGGCGTCGGCGAGGACCTCGACCAGATGCCGGGCCCGTCGCCCCGTGCCGTGGGGGATCTGCTGGCGGCACGAGACGCCCGAGGCCACGATCTCCCACTCCGGCCCCTTGGCCTTGACGGCCGGGAAGAGGCGGCGGTTCCCGATGGCGAGGGAGAGGTCGTAGTGCTCCTGCTCGTAGCCGAAGGATCCGGCCATCCCGCAGCAGCCGGAGTCCACCTCCTCGACCCTGGCGCCGGGCAGCAGACGCAGCACGTCCAGGCTGGGGCCGGAGCCGATCAGGGCCTTCTGGTGGCAGTGGCCGTGGAACAGCAACGACCTGGCACCGTTCGTGAACCGGAGGTTCAGCGCGCCGCGCCGGTGGAGGTCCAGCAGGAACTCCTCGATCATGAACGTCCCCTTGGCCAGCGCGGCGGCCCGGGGATCGTCCAGCAGGTCGGGGTATTCCTCCCGGAAGGTGAGGATGCAGCTCGGCTCGCAGCCCACGATGGGCGTCCCCTCGGCGGCATACCTCGAGAGCAGGTCCACGTTGGCGGCGGCGTTCGCCCTCGCCTCCTGGAGCAGCCCCTTCGAGATCAGGGGCCGCCCGCAACACTTCTTCTCCGCCAAGACCACCTCGAAGCCGGCCGCCTCCAGGACCCTGACCGCGGCCTTGCCGATCTCGGGGTAGTTGTAGGTCATGTAGCAGTCGTTGAAGAGGAGAACGCGGCCTTCACGCGATGCGGATCGCCGGCCGGTTCGCGAGGCGAACCAGCGGTCGAAGGTCTCCCTGGCGAAGGGGGGGAGCGGCCGGTTCCCGTGGATGCCCAGGACGCGGTGGAGGAGCCAGCGCACCGGGGCGCTTCTCGCCACCCAGTTCGACAGCGGGGCCAAGGCGCAGCCCAGCCGGTTGAGCCGCTCGATGCGGGCGAAGAGCCGGGTGCGCAGCGGCGTCCCGTGCTGGGCGTGGTACAGGGCCAGGAACTCGGACTTGAGCTTGGCCATGTCCACGTTGGAGGGACACTCGGCCTTGCAGCCCTTGCACTCCAGGCAGAGGTCCAGGACCTCGTACATCCGGGGGCTCGTGAGCGCCTCCGCGGGCAGGTGGCCGTTGAGGGCGGCGCGGAGCGCGTTGGCCCGGCCCCGGGTGGAGTGCTCCTCCTCCCGCGTGACCATGAAGGAGGGGCACATGGTCCCTTCGAGCTTCTTCCGGCAGACGGCGGCGCCGTTACACATCTCGATGGCCCGGGCGAAGCCGCCCTCGCGCCCGTAGCGGAAGAACGTCTGCACCGGCCGGGTCCGGTACTTGGCCCCGTAGCGCAGATTCTCCGTCAGGGGGGGCGCGTCCACGATCTTGCCGGGGTTCATGATCCCCTTGGGGTCGGCGGTCGCCTTGAGCTCCTTGAAGGCCCGGTAGAGCGTGGGCCCGAAAAACTTCTCGTTGAAGCACGAGCGGGCCAGGCCGTCCCCGTGCTCGG
Source organism: Methylomirabilis sp. (SeqCode) (assembly GCA_037442485.1). GTDB lineage: Bacteria > Methylomirabilota > Methylomirabilia > Methylomirabilales > 2-02-FULL-66-22 > 2-02-FULL-66-22. Next base: position 20,063 of record JBBIQE010000049.1, on the reverse strand, counting down.
CGCTGTTGGCCCCGCCGTACTCCATCACCAGGTCGCAGACCTGGGTGGCGATGGAGCGGAACCGCTCCACCTCGGGCTCCTGCTTGAGGTCAATGATGGGCCGGATGTGCAGGCATCCGACCGAGGCGTGGGCGTAGTAGGCGGCCTCCGTCCCGTGCGAGCGCACGATCTCGTCCAGCCGCCGGATGTACTCGGCCAGCTTCTCGGGGGGCACGGCCGTATCCTCGATCCCCGCGATGGGCTTCTTGTCGCCGACCATCCCCAGGAGCAGCCCCAGCCCCGACTTCCGGACCTTCCAGATCTTCTGCTGCTCCTCGGGCGTCACGGCGCGGGTGAAGGCGATGCCGAGGCCGAGCCGCGTGAGGTGGCTCTCCAGCCGGTCCAGCTTGGCCGTGAGCTCCTCGCGCGAGCCCCCGTAGTACTCGACGAGGAGCAGCGCCCCGGGATCCCCCTGGACGAAGGTCATCTGGCGGCTGAGCTCCATGTTGGCCCGCGTGAGATCCAGGATGTACTTGTCCGCCAGCTCGACCGCCGAGGGCCCCGTGGTCAGGATCTCCATGGTGGATTCCAGGGCCTCCAGCATGGTGCGGTAGTGCACCACCATCAGGGCGGTCATCTTGGGCCGGGGCTCGAGGTTGATCTTGGCCTCCAGGGTGGTCGCCAGGGTGCCCTCCGAGGCTACGAAGATGCGGGAGAGGTTGAAGGGCTTGCCGTTCACGAACTCGTCCAGGCTGTAGCCCCCCACCCGGCGCAGGATCTTGGGATAGCGCCTGAGGATCTCGTCGCGGTGGGTTGTGGCGAGCCGCTGCACCGTCCGGTAGATGTCCCCTTCCAGGCCGGGCAGGCGGAGCTTTGCCTCCAGCTCGTCGTCGGTGAGGGTGCGGGTCGCGATGATCCCCCCGTCGGAAAGGATTAGCGTCATCTCCAGGACGTGCTCCATGGTCCGGCCGTAGATCAGCGAGCGCGCCCCCGAGGAGTTGTTCCCCATCATGCCGCCGATGGTGGCCCGGTTGCTGGGGGAGACGTCGGGGGCGAACCACAGGCCGTGAGGGCGGAGCACTGCGTTCAGCTCGTCCAGGACGACGCCGGGCTGGATGCGGGCCCAGCGCTCCTCCACGTTCACCTCGAGGACCCGGTTGAGATACTTGGACATGTCCAGGTGGACGGCCCGGCCCACGGCCTGGCCGGCCAGGGCCGTGCCGCCACCGCGCGGGAGCACCGGGACGCCATAGCGCCCGCAGATCTCCACGGTGGCGATGGCATCCTCGGGCGTCCGGGGGATCACCACGCCCAGGGGCTCGATCTCGTAGATGCTGGCGTCGGTGCTGTACAGCACCTTGGTCATGTCGTCGAAGCGCACCTCGCCCGCGATCTGCCGGCCCAGGTCGTGGATCAGGTCGTTCATGACGCTCTGCGAACGCTCAGGCATGGCTGTCCTTTCCCGCGAGAATCTGCCGCCCGTCATCGGCGCGTCCTGTCGGGCCCCTCACGCCTCGTCCCCGCTTCCCGGTCCCGCCAGCCGGTAGATGGCGTTGGTGCTGGCGATGACCATGCGCCCCTCACCGTCGAAAGCGAGCCCGACCAGGTTCTCGCCCGCCACGGCCAGCGTGGCCTGCGCGCTGTCCAGCATGCGGAAGATGCCGCGCTCGCCCCGGTAGATCGCCACCACGAACAGGTTCCCGTCCCGGTCGAAGGCCAGGCCCTGGGGCCGGGCCAGGTGCTCGAAAAAGCGGGACACCGTCCCCTGCGGACTGATCCGGAAGATGGGATCGTCGTTGGACAGGGTGGGGGCGGTCACGTACAGGTCGCCGTCGGGGCCGAAGGCCAGATGGTAGGCCGCCACGCTGGCCGGAAGCCTGGCAAACCGGCGCCGGGCCCCGTGCGGCTCGACGGCGAAGATGCCGCCGGACCGGTCGCCCACGAACAGGGTGCCCTCGCGGTCGAAGGCGATCCCCGTGGGGACGCCCATCCCGTCAATGACCACCTCGGCCTCGCCGGCCGGCGTGATCTTGCGGATGGTGCCGTCGTTGCGGCACGAGACGAAGAGGGCGCCGCTCCCATCCAGCGCCAGGCCCGTCGGATTCATGAGGTCGCTCACCAGCGGCTCCGCCCCGCCCTGGGGCCCGATCCGGAAGATCGAGACGCCCCCGGGGGCGGCCTGGCCCCGGCTGCCGCTGAAGGTGGTGAGGATCCGGCCCTCCCCATCCACCACGGGATTCGCCACGGGGTGCAGCTCGTCCGCCAGCTTCTCCGCCACCTCGAAGAACGGCCCCTCGATCACCCGGTCGGGCCACACCAGCCGGATGAGCCCCGAGGTTGCGCCCGGGGGGATGGGGGCGACGATCTTGCCGGGCGAGGCGATGAGCGGCCGAGTCTCGGTCCCGTCGAAGCTGGGCGAGGGCGGCCCCACCTCGGGCCCGCACAGGCCCTCGCCGAGTATGGTCACCCGGCCGCCCTCCACGCCGGCCAGGGGACGCACCCGGTGGACACGGGGGGTTGTCACGCCGATCTCCTCTCGCGGACCTCAGCCACCCCCGACCGGCGCCTCGCGGAGCTGGCGCGCCGCCTCCTCGGGCGCCACGGGATTCACGTAGAATTCCTCCTCGCGGTGCAGGCGCGCCACCTCGGCCTGGCGCGGCAGCACCTCGATGTGCCAGTGGAAGTCGTCGGGCAAACTCTCCCAGGGCAGACCCCAGACCGGCGGAGACTTCTCGTTGGGCGAGGTGTGGAGGACCACATGGTAATCGGGAACCTTCCCCTCCACCCGCTGGAGGACGTCCTTGACCGTCACGGCCAGCGCCGCCAGGGCGGGATCGTCCAGGTCCTCGAACCGGTGGTGGTGGGCCGTCGGGAAGATCCAGACCTCGTAGGCGAAGCGCGGGGCGAAGGGGCAGAAGGCGACGAAGGCCGCCTGCTGCGACACCAGGCGGGTGCCCCGCGTGATCTCTTCCCGGAGGATGTCGCAGTACAGGCACCGCTCCTTCAGGTCGTAGTGCTGCTTGCTCCAGCGCAGCTCCGCCTCGAGGCGGCGCGGGATGACGGGGGTCGCCACCAGGTGGGAGTGCGCGTGCGGGATGAGGGAGCCTGCCTGGAGGCCCTGATTCTTGAAGACCTGGACGTAGCGGAACCGGACGTCGTTTTTCAGGTCCCGGATCCGCTGTCGGAACATCTGGAGGACCCGGGCGATGTCCTCGACGGGAAGCTGCGCCAGGGAGATCGCGTGCTCCCGCGTTTCCACCACGACCTCGTGCGCTCCCACGTTCCGCATCCGGTCGTAGAGGCCTTCGGCCTCGCGGTCCAGATCCCCCTCGACCTGGAAGACGGGCATCTTGTCGGGGAAGGCCCGCACCCGCCAGGCCCCGTCCGGGCCGGTGATGGCGGCCACGGTCGGCGGCGTCTCGGCCTCGTGGCCCGGGCAGAACGGGCACCCGTCAGGCGCCTCCTTGCGCCCCGCCTCGGCCCCCGCACGGCCTACCAGAATCCACGCCCGGGTGGTGGGATCCTGGCGCATCTCGATCATGCGAGCCCTCCCCGGCCGCCCCTCCCATCCAGCAGGCGCCGCAGGCGGGCCAGGTTGCGCCGGTCCGCCCCGATGCAGTCGTCGTCCTTGGGCGTCTCGAGGATCATGGGGATGCGGTGGAGCGCCGGGTCGTTCAGCAGGCGCCGAAACGCCTCGAGCCCCAGCCGGCCCTCGCCAATGTGGTCGTGGCGGTCCACCCGGCTGCCCAGGGCACCCTTGGAGTCGTTCAGGTGGATGGCTTTGAGGCGCCGAAGACCCAGGCAGGCGTCCAGGTCCTTCAGGGTCTTGCGGTAGCCGTCCGGCGTCCGCAGGTCGTAGCCGGCCGCGAAGACGTGGCAGGTGTCCAGGCAGATCCCCACCCGGTCGGCCCGCTCGACCAGCGCCAGGATCTGGGCAAGCTGCTCGAAGCGGTAGCCCAGGCTGCTCCCCTGGCCGGCCGTGGTCTCGAGGAGCACCTGCACGCGGGAGGAGGGCGGGGCGGCGTGCAGGACGTTGAGCGCCTCCGCCACCCGCCGGATCCCCTCGGCCTCGCCCGCCCCGGCGTGCGAGCCGGGATGCGTGACGAGGTAGGGGATGCCCAACCGCTCGGCCCGTTCCAGTTCCATCCGGAACGCCCCCACCGACCGCTGCCACACGGCCCGGCGGGGCGCGGCCAGGTTCACCAGGTAGCAGTCGTGGGCCACGACCGGGCTGATGCCGGTCCTCGCCAGATTGGCCTGGAAGGCTTCGACCTCCCGGTCGGTGAGGCGCCTGGCGCGCCACTGCCGGTTGCTCTTGGTGAACACCTGGATGGTCTCGCACCCCACCTGCCTGCCCCGCAGCGGCGCCAGATCCAGGCCGCCGGCGATGGACATGTGGGCGCCGAGGCGGGGGCCCCCCGGCGGGGCGGCCCCGCGTCGCCGGGGAGGTGAGACGCCGTGGGACGCCATGGCCCTGGCCCTCTAGCCGGACAGGATGGGGCGGTAATAGCCGAAGCGTTCGGCCAACAGTCGCCGGAAGCGCGGGAGATAGATCAGGTCGAAGGCCAGCTCTTTGCCCGGGAACAGGCGGAGCGCCAGGCGCCGCGTGGCGGCGACCATCTCCTGCGCCTGGGTCAGGGTCATCTCCGTCTGGCCGATCACGCTGAGGGCCAGGGCCACCGCGACGCGCAGCTCTCGCACGCGGCGGTCTTCCTCTTCCAGTTCCTCGGGGCTCGGCATTGCCGCTCCTCCCGCGCCAAGCCAATATATCAGACCAAGGATGGCTTTCCAAGGAGGAGGGGGATTGCGCTTGTTCGCCGGGGGCGGAGCACATACAATGCGGGGGAGAGCCGAGAGCCGAGCGCCGAGATGGCAACGTCAGGAGAGCCCGGATGCCCGATGCGCAGGACGATGAGATTCCGATCCTGACCAAAGAGGAGGCCATCGCCGAGGTGCGCCGATGGCTGGAGGAAGAGCAGGTGGCCCCGGAGCGGATCTTCGCCGCCTCCGGGGAGACGACGATCCGTTACAAGGACCTCATCCATCACCTGGAGCAGGAGACGCCCGACGGCAAGCTCCTGCTCTTCGCCATCTCCCGCGGCCGCCTCATGAAGCGGTCCCGCCAGCAGGAGATGCAGCGCCTCCACCAGATCATCGCCCCCCCGCCCGAGCCTGCGGAGCCCTCCGGCTCGTGAGACCGGCCCAACGCCTACGACACCACCGGACCCCGATCGTCGCGCAGGCGTTTGGTTGCCAGACACTTGTCCGCATCGGAACGTCCGAACCTGCTGGGGCATGGCGGAGGCGCTTGCGCTTCTGCCGGCATCCTCCTATACTAACCGTAACTCCCGGTAGGAACGTCATGGTCACCGCCGGTCTGACCCTCAAGGATGTCCTGACCCGCCTCACCGCGGAAGGCGAGCTGTACGAGAAGCTGCCCGACCAGCGCGTGCGCTGCTATGCCTGCGGCCACCGCTGCCTGATCCCGGAGGGCCGGGACGGCATCTGCAAGGTCCGCTTCAACCGGGGCGGCATCCTCTACGTTCCCGACGGCTACGTCGCTACCTCCCTCCAGCTCGACCCGGTGGAGAAGAAGCCCTTCTTCCACGCGCTCCCAGGGTCGCTGGCCCTGTCCTTCGGCATGCTGGGCTGCGACTACCACTGCGGCTACTGCCAGAACTGGATCACCTCGCAGGCCATCCGCGACCCGAACGCCGTGGCCCCGCCGAAGCTGGTCTCGCCGGAGGCCATCGTGGCAGCGGCGCTGGAGTACGGGGCCCCCATCGTCACCAGCACCTACAACGAGCCCCTCATCACCAGCGAGTGGGCGGTGAAGGTTTTCAAGCTGGCGAAGGCGCGCGGGCTGAAGACCTCCTACGTCAGCAACGGCAACGCGACGCCCGAGGTTCTGGAGTACCTGCGCCCCTGGCTGGATCTGTACAAGGTGGACCTCAAGGGGTTCAACGACAAGAACTACCGGAAGCTGGGCGGGCAGCTCCAGACGGTCCTGGACACGATCCGGCTCCTGGTTCAGAGAGGCTTCTGGGTCGAGGTCGTGACGCTGGTCGTGCCGGGCTTCAACGACAGCGACGAGGAGCTTCGCGACATCGCCCGGTTCCTCGCCGGCGTCTCGCGGGACATCCCGTGGCATGTGACCGCCTTCCACCCGGACTACAAGATGACGGACCGGGGCTGGACGCCTGCCAGGGCCTTGATGCGCGCGGCCGAGATCGGGCAGGCCGAGGGGCTGAATTTCGTCTACGCCGGAAACATCCCCGGGCGGACCGGCTCGCTGGAGAACACGTACTGTCCGTCCTGCAAGAGCCTCCTGATCGAACGGATCGGCTTCCAGGTCCGGGCCAACCACATCGGTCGCGACGGCACCTGCCCCACGTGCCGCGCCCGCGTCCCGGGCGTCTGGTCCTGATCGCGCGACGCGCCGGTCGCGCCCGCGCGTTGCCTTCCCCCTCGCACCGCAGCGACCCGGGGCGCGCACACACAGGAGACCCTATGGCCATGACACCGAAGATCCTCGCCTTCGCCGGCAGCACGCGGACGGACTCGTACAACAAGCGTCTGGTGAAGATTGCCGCCGCCGGGGCCCGGGCGGCCGGCGCCGAGGTGACGCTGATCGATTTGCGGGATTTCCCCCTGCCCCTCTTCGACGGGGACCTGGAGGCCCGCGACGGCCTGCCGGCGAACGGACGGAAGCTCAAGGATCTCTTCCTGGCGCATCAGGGGCTCTTGATCTCCGCCCCGGAGTACAACAGCTCCATCACGGCCGTGCTGAAGAACACGATTGACTGGGTCTCGCGCCCCGTTCCGGGAGAGCCACCCCTGGCCTGCTTCGACGGCAAGGTGGCGTGTCTCATGAGCGCCTCCCCCGGGGGGCTGGGCGGCCTGCGTGGCCTGGTGCACGTGCGCGCGATCCTGGGGAACATCAAGGTGTTGGTCCTTCCGGACCAGGTCGCCATCTCGAAGGCCAACGAGGCCTTCAATCCCGACGGGTCGCTCAAGGATCCGGCGCAGCACGCTGCGGTGGAAGGCCTCGGCGCGAAGCTTGCCCAGGTGATCGGAAGGCTGCATTCGTAGGGAGGTCATGCGCGTCTTTCTGGTCCAGCACGGCGAGGCCACGCCGGAGGTGGAGAATCCCGCCCGACCCCTGACCGACCGGGGGCGGGAGGAGGTGCGGCGGGTGGCCCGGCACGCCGCCGCCCTGGGCCTCCGGGTGGCCGAGATCCTCCATTCGGGCAAGCTGCGCGCCCGGCAGACGGCCGAGATCTTTGCCGAGCACCTCCGGCCCGCCCACGGAACTCGCGAGGGGGAGGGCCTGGCCCCCGGGGATGATCCGGCGCAGGCCCGGGCCGAGATTGAGGCGGCCTCGGAGCCCCTGATGCTGGTCGGGCACCTTCCCCATCTCAGCCGACTGGCCTCGTTGCTCCTCATTGGTGATACCGGGAAGGAGATTCTCCAGTTCCGGAACGGGGCCATCGTCTGCCTGACCAGGGTCGAGGACCGCTGGTGCCTCGAATGGATCCTGACCCCCGACCTCGCCACAGGTCCCGCCTGAGCCGACGACTCCCCTCTCGGATTTCCCGCAAGATTCAAGGAATCGCCTTGGTTGGGCGTTTTGGTCCGGAGGGATGGGTTCAGGCGTGGACGGGGAAGGGGATTGGGGAGCACTCCGGCAGGGGGACCCCCAGCGTGGCGGCCTCGGCACAGAGGGATTTGAACACCTCGGGGGTGATGGGAATTCCTGTTCGCAAGCGCTCCCGCTCGTGTCGCGCCTCAGGCTCGCCGGGCATCAGGACCTCCTCGAACCCCTCTGCCGGCTCCGAGTCCTTGAGGCGCGCGATCATCGTGTCCATGCGAGCCTTGAACTCCGCCATGGACATGAAGAGGTCCGGGCGTATGGCCATGAAGGCGTGACCGATTCGCTGGGGCCCCGAGAAGTCCTCGTAGAGACTCTTCATCTCCCCGGCAAAAGCCGCCCCCGTGAACACTCCGCCCATGATTTCCATCCAGATGGCGAGCCCAGACCCCTTGGGTCCGCCGAAGGGTTGGACGGCGCCACCCTCGATGACGGCCATGCCATCCGTGGTCGGCCTCCCTTTCGCATCGACGCCGAGACCCTCGGGAATCGCCTCACCGTGCAGGGCCGCCAGCCGCATCTTCCCGCGAGCGATCACGCTCATCGCCATGTCCAGGACGACGGGCGGTCGCTGACCCGCGGGAACCCCAATGGCAAGAGGGTTGACACCGAGGATCGGCTTTGTCCCGCCATAGGGCGCCATCCCCGGCGAGGAATTCGTGAAGGCGAATCCGATGCAGTCTGCGGCGACGGCTTGGAGAACGTAGTAGGCCGCCATGCCGTAGTGGGTGCTCCGCCGAACTCCGACCAGACCCACTCCGGTTTCCCGTGCGAGGGCAATCGCACCTTCCATGGCCTTGGTGCCCGCCACCATCCCCATGCCATCGTCGCCATCCAGGTGGGCTGCGCTGGGCGCGACGCGCGTAAGAGTGAGAGCCGGACGGGGGTTGACCAGCCCCAGCCGGAGCCGCTTGGCATAGATGGGAATCCGTGCAATACCATGGCTGTCAAGGCCGCGTAGGTTGGCCTTCACCAAGCAATCCGCAACGATGCTGGCGTCCGCCTGTGGAAGGTTGAGCCGTTCGAAGAGCGCAACACTGAAACCGCGCAGGGCCGAAGGCGTCACATACGACGTCGGAGAACTCACCCTAACTCCTCTGGCAAGGCCGATGCTGGTTTTCCGCGCACCGCGCTCATCCGAAGACACTGGCAGCACAGGCTCAAGGCGCGCTAACCCGCCAGTAGCGTCCTCAATCGTGCCACCGCAGTCGCCGGACTCGTGAGCACCGGGACCTTCACCTTGGCTTGGACGGCTCCCCTCGCTAGCGCCATGGAGACTTGGGCCAAGCAGAGCACGTCCACCTCGTCCGAAATGCGCTCGGCCGCCTCCACCACCATGCGATCGTGCGTGGCGGCATCCCCGGCATTCCCGATGGCGAAGGCCCCTTCGGCCAGAGAGTGGACGACCTGGATGGTTACCCCGCGCGCCCGGGCGGCCGCTTGGAGTTGTGCCTCGGCGGCAGGCCCCGCCGGGGGATTCGTGGCCACCACCCCGATCCGGTTTCCGGCGTCCAGGGCGGCCGCGATCATGGCCTCGTCCGGCTTCAGGAGCGGCACCCGCACGAGTTGCTTGGCCAGGTCCTCGGCCTGGGGGAAAACGGAGCACGTAAACAGTATCCCATCGGCCCCGGTGCGGGCGGCGTAGAGGGCCAGGGCGCAGATCCGCTCCGTGATGTGGGGCGTGAGGCCCCCTTCCCGGGTGTAGGCGGGCATCAGGTCGTCGTCCAGCAGGTTGCTGAGCCGGGCCTCCGGCCAGCCTTCCTTGAAGGCGTGCTGGATGGGAGGGATGGCCGTGGCCACGGCGTGGATCAATGCGATGCGAGCGGGCATGGCACACTCCGATCGTGCTTCGACCTCTCCTTCGCAAAACTCACATGCGCGCTGATCTGCTGCTTCGTCTCGCTCGGGGATTTCCCCAGCCGGGCCGCGGGCTTGCCTCCATCACACGTTGCTCTTTCTTGGTGCGCTTATCCGGGCAGCCCACCACGTGGTCTTCTGCACGATGCCGTACACCAGGGCCAGCACACCCAGGAGGAAGATCGGACCCGCCACGGGGCGCAGGAAGATCCTGAGCCAGTCCCCCTGGGAGAGGAGCATGGCCTTCCGCAGTCCCTCCTCCGCCAGGTCGCCGAGGACGAGTCCCAGGACGAGTCCGGCCACGGAGAATCCATACTTCCGCAGGTAGAATCCGATCACACCGAAAGCCAGCATGATCCACACGTCCCCCAGGTCGTTCTTCAGGGCATAGGAGCCCACGAAGCACAGCAGGAGGATGATGGGTGCCTGGATGGCATAGGGGAAGCGCGAGAGTTGCGAGAAGACCCGGACGAACAGGAATCCCCCCCAGAAAAGGAGAAGATTTGCGATCAGCATGCCCACGAAGATAGCGTGGATGAGTAGCGGCTGCTCGCGGATCAGCAGCGGACCCGGTCGCAGCCCCAGCATGATGAAGGCCCCGAGCATCACCGCGGTGGTCCCGCTGCCCGGAATGCCCAGGGTGAGCGTCGGGACCATCGCGCCGCCCGTGGCGGCGTTGTTCGCCGTCTCCGGCGCGATGACCCCCTCGATCACTCCCGTACCGAACCGCTCTGGATGCCGGGAAGTCCGGACCGCCTCGCCGTAGGCCAGCACGGAGGCAATGGCTCCGCCGGTCCCCGGCAGGATGCCAATGATTACGCCGAGCACCGCCGACCGCAGTATGAGCCACTTGTGGTGCCACATCTCGGCCAGGGACATCAGCTTGATCCTGATCCGCTCCAGCCTGAAGGCCTGGACGTTCGTCCGCCTGGCGATCTGCTCGAAGACCTCGGCCACGGCGAAGGCCCCGATCATCACCGGGATAAAGTTGACCCCGTTGAGCAGGAGCTCCGTCCCGAACGTAAACCGGTCGATGCCGGTGATGTCGTCGCCGCCGAAGGTTGCCAGCAGGAGCCCGAGGCAGCAGGCCACGAGAGCCTTCACCGTGTTCCGGCTGAGACCGGAGATGGCCGTGAGGCCGAGCAGAGCCAGAGCGAGGTACTCCGCCGGGCCAAAGCTCAGGGCGACGCGGGCCAGCGGCAGGGACACCAGGAGCATCACCACCGTGCTGAAGATCCCCCCGATGGCGGAGACGGAGACGGCGGTCCCCAGGGCCACACCCCCCAGGCCCTTCTTGCGGAGCTGGTACCCGTCCAGGGTGGTCATCACGGCCTCGGGGGTGCCGGGAGTGTTGAATAGGATCGCCGTGACGGATCCGCCGTAAGTCGAGCCGCAGAATGCAGCGGTCAGCAGGAGCAGCCCCGAAATGGGATTCGCTCCGTACACAAACGGGAGGAGCAGGACGCAGCCCATCGCCGAGCTGATGCCGGGGAGCGCCCCGAAAAAGATCCCCGCCAGAGAGCCGAGGATGATGATGGCAAGATTCAGAGGGCTGAGTGCCACCGCGAATCCCGCCAGGAGATGTTCCATGCCTGACTCCCCTTCCGGGGCCGCGGGCCCGTGCGGCTCAATAGAGGTAGTAGCTCAGTTCCCGGAAGATCCCTATGCCGCGGGGCAGGGCCACCTGTAGTACGCGGCCGAACAGCATCGCAAAGCCGAGGCCGATGAGCAGAGGCGCCGCCGCCGACCAGATCTTGCTCTTGAGGCCAATCAGCCAGATGGTGGTCCCCGCCAGCGCCGTTGCGGCGACGACGAAGCCGACCAGGCCCAGGACCCCGCCGAAGGCTGCGAAAATGGCGACTGCAAGCCAAAAGCGACCCATCGCGAGCGGACGCTCCGCGGGGCCCTCGGCAGGCTCGGAATCCCCTGCCGGGCCCGCCGCGTCGGGTCCGGAGCGCATCCGCCTTCGTCCGCGGATGGTCTGGGACGCCGAGACCAGGGTGAGGCCGATGCCGAGGAGCGCCACGCTGCGGGGCCAGAACCCCGGACCGAGTTTCCCGCCAATGGCCAGCGAAGGGAAGCTGTAGGTCGTGACATAGAGGATGCCCATCCCCACAATGAGCAGCCCGTGCAAGACGAGGGCACCGATCACTCTTCTCCCTCCTGTTTGCCGTCTGGCGGGTCCGGGCCGGCACTCCCTCAGGCCCCGGCCCGGACCGGCGGATTGCTACTTCAGGCGACCCAACTCGGTGAAGACCTCGGTGAAGAGTTTGAGTTCGTCCTTCCAGAGGCGCCCGAACTCCTCGGGGCCGAGCCACCCCGGTTTCAGATCAATGAGGTTCTCCCGTGCGAACTTCTTGTATTCTGGGGAATCGTACACCTTCCGATAGACCTTTGCCCAGTAATCTACGACTTCTTTCGGGGTGCCCTTCTTCACCGCGATGCCGCGCCAAGTGGCGAGATCGGTATCGAGGCCGAGCTGCTTTCCAGTGGGCACATCCTTGAACTAAGGCACGCTCGTGATCCGCTCCTTCGAGAGGACCAGGATCGGCCGCATATCGCCCGACTTCACCAATTCCAGGACCTCCACCGGCTCACCCTGGACCAGGTCCACGTGCCCGCCTAGGACCGCGGCGTTCAGCTCCCCGCTTCCCTTGAAGGGAACCAGCGTGATCTTGATCCCCGCGAGCTTTGCCACCGTCCCTGCCACGGCGTCGTCGATGCCCCCCGGCGAGAGGATCCCCCAGGTGACCTTCCCGGGATTCGCCTTGCCGTAGGCGATGACCTCCTGCATGTTCTTGAAACGCCCCTTGGCGCTCGCCGCCACCACCGCGGTGTCGTGTTGCATGCGGCAGACGGGAACGAACTCCTCGGTGAATTTGAAGTCCAGCTTCTTGAAGACGTCCGCGATGATGTCCGACGGGCTCAGGGAGAACAGCGTGTACCCGTCCGCAGGCGCCTTGTAGGCATAGAGGATGCCTTTGGTGTGCGCACCGCCCGGCACATTGGTCACCCGCAGCGGCACGGTGACCCCGGCCACATTCTTGGCCAACTCCGCGGTGAACCGAACGAATGTGTCCAGGCCACCGCCTGCCCCCGCCGGGACAACTAGCTCAACAGGTTTCACTGGATAGGCCGCGGCTGCCATTGAAAGGAGCCCCGCGACGGTGACCAGAGCCGCCCCCATCCCCACTCCCACCATCTTCCAGTTGGCCATGGCGACTTCCTCCTTTCTCTCCTCACACGGGCTGTGAGCAGTCTCCTTCGTCAGCGTTCCGCCGCTTTGTAACTCACCTTCCTTTTCGCCAGCGCCTCGCCGGCCGGGTTATCCAATATGGCGCAGCAGTGCCGCCGTGAAATCGTCTGTACTTGTCGTCCCGCCAAGATCCCGTGTTCTCGGCCCGTTCGCAAAGGTCGCCACCACCGCGCGCTCGATGGCTTGGGCCGCCTCCCCGGCGGCCGGGTCTTTCCGCTCTCGAGAGAGCCAGGCGAGCAGCATCGCCGCGGAGAGGATGAGACCGACCGGATTGGCGATCCCCTTCCCGGCGATGTCGGGCGCCGATCCGTGGGCCGCCTGCGCCATGGCCCGGCCGACGCCGGCGTTGAGGGACGGCGCCATGCCCAGGCTGCCGGACAGCTCTCCCGTGAGGTCGGACAGGATGTCGCCGAACATATTGGTCGTCAGGATGACGTCGAAATCCTCCCCCCGCCGCACGAGGTGCGCCGCCATGGCGTCAATGTGGTAATCCTCGACGGCCACCTCGGGGAAATCCTTTGCCACGGCGCGGCAGGCCTCCAGAAACAGGCCGTACGCCTTGCGGATCACGTTGGCCTTGTGGACGATGGCGACCTTCCGCCGGCGCCCTCGGGCCAGGGTAAAGGCCGTTCGGGCGATGCGTTCCGAGCCGTGGCGCGTGACCTTGCCCAGCGTCAGCGCCACGTCGGGGGTGGGCATCACCTCGCCGACGCCCCAGGCCATGTTGCGGTCCGTGTAGAATCCCTCGGTATTCTCCCGGACGATGACGAGGTCCATCTTCGGGGAAAGCGCGGGCAGACCTGGGAAAGCGCGGGCCGGGCGGATGTTCGCGTACAGGTCGAAGCGGTGGCGCAGTTCCCCGCTGGGGTTCCGTTTCTCCCCTTCGGCCGCGGGATAGGAGGCGGAGTCGTGTGGGCCCATGATCCAACCGTCGCACTTCTCGAGCGCCTCGACGGTGGATTCCGGCATGGCCGTTCCGGTGGTGCGGATCGCCTCCCAGCCGACGGGGAGGCGCACCCACTCAACGCGAAGCCGGCTGTCGCGCTGCCGTACCGCCTCCATTACCCGAAGCGTCGCCTCGACGATCTCCGGCCCGATCCCGTCGCCTGCCAGCACACCCAATCGGTACGTCATGCGGCCTCCTCGGGTAGAGATGAGAATGGTGACACTGGTTGTCGTCCCATTACATGGGACATTGTCCCACCTGCTCTTATATCGCTTCTTCCAACGGCCCGTCAAGGGGGAAATGTCGGCACGGAATTGCCAGGATGGAGGAGGTCGTTCGGCTCGATCGCCCGTGGCGGGCAGCAGGCGACGCAGACCAGGAGAGGCAGCTCTGATCGGCTAGAGCTGGTCGAGCTTCTCGGAGATCTCGCGGGCGGCTCTCCTCACCTCAAGCGAGAGCTGCTCAAGCTTCTGGGCCGGCATGCGACTCGAGGGGCCGGCAATGTTAATGGCAGCCACCACTCCCTTTTCCTTCTGGATGACCGGCGCCGCCACGGAGGACACTCCCTCGAACCGCTCGTCAACGCCGATGGCATAGCCCCGCAGTCGCGCCTGCTGGCAGCGAGCCCAGATCTCTTTCCTGCTCAGCGACTTCCCCGATGCGAGGCGAACCGGCGCGAGCCGTTTCAGGTACTGTCGCAGTAGATCAGCCGGCATCCCGCCGCACAAGACCTGGCCCGAGGCCCCGAGATGCAGTGGCAAGCGCTCCCCGATGGGGGTGTGCTGCCGCAAGGGATGCGGGCTTTCCACCCGCTGAACCAGAATGCGGTCAAACCCCTGCCGAACGTACAGGCCGCAGGTTTCCCCCGACAACGCGGTAAGCTGCTGGAGCACCGGCAGCGCGACGGTCGCGAGGCTATCCCCGGCCAGGAAACCCCTGGCGAGTCTCACGGTACCGACGCCGAGGGAGTATCTGCCCCGGTCCTTCTGGACGTACCCGCGTTTCTCCAGGACATCCAAGAGGCGCTGGACCGTGGCCTTCGGGATGTGCGTTGCCGCTTCCAGGCCCCGCGCTCCAGTGGGGCGGCGGAGATTCTCCAGCGTCTCGAGCAGGTCCAGGGCCCTCTCCAGGGAACGGACGGAGCCCGACGCCGCGTTAGGGCTCTCCGCTCGGGCGCGATGGCGGGGCGAAGGGGTCGGTAACGCGGGTTCTCCCTTGGCCTCGACGGTAGGCTTCCCTCGGGGCGCCAAGCGCTGCCCTGTTGGCAATCTGGTCATTCGCGGCCACCTCGAGTCCGACGGCTGATATGGCGCCTTGCCCACCAAGCATGACGGTTTGACCTGGGGCTGGCCGGACGGTACGTCCGAATTCGGTCCTTGTCAAGCCGGACCGGCGCGGGACCGGCGCGAGGTGCATCCGCCGAGGGCTGGGAGGTCAGGGACCTGAGGTATTGCCCGCGCTGATTTTCAAGACACCTCCGACTGGGTTCCCCCTTGACACCCGTCCCCAAGATGATACCGTCTGGCGACCCTGGCGGTTGGCCACGGTGCGGGCGAGGGTCGCAAGTGTCCAGAACCACATCGGCGCAGCTCCCGAACGGCATGCCCACCCGAGGTCGCGTCGCCGGGATGGCGGCCCTCCTCTTCTGCGGGCGAGGGTCGCAAGTGTCCAGAACCACATCGGCGCAGCTCCCGAACGGCATGCCCACCCGAGGTCGCGTCGCCGGGATGGCGGCCCTCCTCTTCTGCGGGTGAGGCCAGCGTGCGTGTGGCTCTCGTCAACACCAACCGGATACGGCCTCCCATCGCGCCCATTGGCTTGGACTACCTGGCCGAGGCCCTGCATGCGGCGGGACACGAGATCGAGCTGCTCGACCTGTGCTGGGCGGAGGACTGGCGGTCGGCGATAGCGGGCTTCTTCGCTCGCCGGAGCTTCGGGCTCGCCGGCGTGACGCTCCGGAACACGGATGACTGCGCCTATACCAGCCGCCAATCGTTCCTGCCGGAGTTTGCCGACGTGGTCCACGCCGTCCGGGGACATACGGACGCCAAGGTGGTGCTTGGGGGTGTGGGCTTCTCGGTCATGCCCGAGGAGATCCTCGGCCTGTGTGCGGCCGACGCGGGCGTGTGGGGGGCCGGGGAATCGGCCCTCGTTCATCTCGCGAGTAGGCTGGAGGCAGGCCAGGAATGGCGCGACCTCCCGAACCTGGTCTGGCGCCGCGATGACGGCTGGCATCGCAACCCGCCCCCGGGCGGCGCCCCGAGACCGCTGCCCCCCATGCACCGGCGCTGGGTGGACAACCTCCGGTATTTCCACGAGGGCGGTCAGGCCGGGATCGAGACCAAGCGGGGCTGCCCCTACCCGTGCATTTACTGCGCCGACCCGATCGCCAAGGGCCGAGCGGTGGTGGCTCGGCCCCCGGGCGCCGTCGTGGACGAGATGGAAGCGCTTCTCGGGCAGGGGATTGATCACCTGCACACGTGCGACAGCGAGTTCAACGTCCCCGAGGGGCATGCCCTCGACGTGTGCCGGGAGATCGTTGGCCGCGGTCTCGGCGACCGGTTGCGCTGGTACGCCTACTGCGCGGCCGTGCCGTTCTCGGAGGAACTGGCCCGGCTCATGCGCCGCGCCGGATGCGCGGGGATCAACTTCGGCGTGGACAGCGGCGATGCGGGGATGCTCAAGGCCCTGGGGCGCAATCACACGCCGGATGACATCCTGACGGCGGTCCGGTCGTGCCGGGACAGCGGCATGGCGGTCATGCTGGACCTCCTTCTTGGCGCCCCCGGCGAAACGCGGGAGAGCATCGCTCGCACCATCGAGCGGATGCGCCGCGCGGAGCCGGATCGGGTCGGCGTCGCCGTCGGCCTGCGGGTCTATCCGGGAACCGAGCTGGCAGGACGGGTGCGGGAAGGCGCGCTGAGGGAAGGGCTCACCGGTGGGGGGAATCCGCTGGAGCCCCTCTTCTTCATCGAGCCGGGCGTCGCGCCGTTCATCTTCGATCTCCTCGACGAGCTGATCGGGGAGGACCGCCGCTTCCTCTTCTTCGATCCCGCACGCCCCGAGAGGAACTACAACTACAACGCCAATCAGCGGCTCGTCGAGGCCATTGGCAAGGGCTACCGCGGCGCCTACTGGGACATCCTCCGCCGGTACGAGTGATTCTTCCTTTCCACCCTCCCTCCAGGGCGGGGGAGGGGGGCTGCAGCTACTCGATCAGTGTCCGGCTCTGCTCGTGCATGTAGAGCTGGAGGTAGTAGGGGCCGCCGCCGTTCTTGCCGGAGGATCCGGAGCCCTTCCACCCTCCGAAGGGCTGGTAGCCCGGCCACGCCCCCGTCGTCGCCCCCTGGGGGCGGTTCGCATAGGCCACGCCCACCTGGATCCGGTCGAAGAACCAGTCGGCCTCTTTCTTGGACCCGTAGAATCCGGCCGTGAGGCCATAGGCGACATCGTTCGCCCGCCGCATCGCCACCTCCAGCGAGTCCACCGCCCCCAGCATGAGGATGGGCAGGAACATCTCGTGCTTCCACAGGCGATGCTCCGGCGGGACCCCGTCCACCAGGGTGGGAGCGCAGAAATAGCCCCGGGCCAGCTCGCCCTCCGTGAGCTGCGTGCCGCCGGTAAGGATGATGCCGGCCCGGCCCAGCTCTTCCACGTAGGATCGGAAGTCATCGTAGGCCTTCCGGTTGATGACGGGCCCCATCCAGTTCTCCCGCCGGGTCGGATCCCCCACGGCGATCTTGCCGGTGAGACCCAGCAGCTTCTGGACCAGGGCCTCCTTGACCGGCTGTTCTACAAAGACGCGGGAGCAGGCGGAGCACTTCTGTCCCTGCAGGCCGAAGGCGGAGCGCAGGATGCCGATGGCCGCCCGCTCCAGGTCGGCCCGGCGCGAGACGATGGCCGCGTTCTTGCCGCCCATCTCGAGGATGCACGGCCGGGGATAGCTCCCCGCCCCGAAGGCGCGGTAGATGTGCATCCCCACGTCGTAGGATCCGGTGAAGGTGATCCCGTCAACCTCGGGATTTCCGATCAGGGCCTCGCCGAGGGTGGCGCCCGGTCCCGTCACGAAGTTGAAAACGCCCTCCGGCAGTCCGGCGTCAATGAAACACCGGGCCAGCAGGGCCGCCGCCCAGGGGGTGTCGGTGGCCGGCTTGAGGACGACGGTGTTGCCTGCCACCAGGGCCGCGCCCGCCGGACCCCCGGAAAGCGCCACCGGGAAGTTGAACGGCGAGATGACCACCCACACGCCGTAGGGGCGGAGCACGCTCACGTTCCTGGCCGTGTATCCCTTGAGCGGGTCGCGCCCCATGGGGCGGATGAATCCGCCGTTTTGCTCCATGGCATCGCAGTAGTAGGCGATAAGATCGGCCGTCTCCTGGACATCGCCCAGGGCCTCCATCCGGTTCTTCCCTACCTCCAGCGCCAGGGCCGCCCCGACCTCGAAGACCCGCTTCTCGATGCGGGCGACCACCTTCCGGAGGAGGCGGACCCGCTCCTGCCAGCGCATCCGGCTCCAGGCGGGGAAGGCGGCCCGCGCGGCCGCGATGGCGTCCGCCGCATCCTGCGCCGTCCCCTTGGGGAAGGTTGCAAGGATCCAGTCGGTGTTGATCGGGCTCCGGTCCTCGAACCGGTCGGAGCTGCTGCGCTCTTTGCCGCCGATCCACATGGGATGCGCTTTGCCGAGGCCCGCTTTCAGGCGGGCCAGGGCCCTTTCGAACTCCGCGTGCAGGTGCGCCGGCGGATCGAACATGGTGGCATAGGTGAGCTTGAATCCATCGGGCGCGCCCTTCGCTTTTCCCTTGGCTGTAGCCTTGGATCGCTTGGTGGCAGGACGAGGCGTGTGCCTGACTGCTGGCTTGGGCATGGTCGTTATTCCTCCGATACCCTCGTGCCGATTTCAGCCGAAACCGAACGCGAGATTAGGAGAAACAGTTCCCGCAGAGATCGCAAAGACCGCAGCGCCTGACCAATCTTCCATCCACTCTCCACTCAAGGAAGGTCGCGGGTCAGAACTGTCCCGTCGGTCGGCGACATCGCTCGCCATCGGCCCCTGCGATGCAGCCATTTCTTTGCGGAGTCGGCGCGCCAATCCGCCTCAGGCGGATTGGTGTCGGCACTTGCACTGCGTGGGCCGGGGCTAGCCCGAGCGGCCCTCGACAACAGGCTTCTCGGGTCGGGAAAAACGCCCGCATGCCGGCCAGCCCGCGCCCAAATAGCGCAGCGGTGCGGTTCCATGGCTGCGGCGTTCCTTCCCGCTCCTCGCCCGAGCCGTCAGGGGGCAGGGGCAGGCGGCAGGACAGCAGATCTGAACCAATCGTGGGTCTCGAGGTATGTAAGAATGCAGCGACAGAATTCTTCTATGTCTCCGAGGTCGTTTCGGATCGCCGCATGCACCAACTCGATGGCAATACGCAGATAGCCATGCACAAGGACGTTTCGCATGCCCATGGCGCGGTGCAAACGGTCCGCCAGTTCTATCGGGATGACGCCTCCTTCTGCAAGGATCCCGGAGATCTCGCCCCTGTCTCCTGGCCGGCGAAGGCCCAGCGCTGCTATGAGATGATTCCCGATGTCGGCGACGGACTCCCAAGTGGTTCGAAGCTCGTACAGGGCCGCGTGACAGGTCTTCAGGTCGCGGGCGAACTCTTCCAGAGTCAGAGACCGATAGCCCTTGAGGTGTGCTAACATCCCGTCGATGAAATCAAGCCGCTCCTGGACCGTTCTGCGGTCAATCATATCATTTCCCCCCTGGCCCATCCTCCCTTCGAGCACCCGTCGCCTCAGGTACCGTTCCCGTATCACGTGCAGCTCTTTCCCGTCCAGGACCTCTGCAATGGCCTGCTCCTCGGTGCGGACTCGACGGCGCTCGTCGGCCGAGTACAGGGGCAGACCCTCAAGGATCGCCCGGCAGCCCAGGGGTTCAGTCGCATCTCCGAGCATGAGCAGGTCCACATCGCTCGGCCGAGCGAGCTTGGTGAGGTCTCCCAGGAGATCGAGATACAAGGCCTGCCGCTTTTCGCGGTCGGCTTCGTCCAAGAGGACAGCCACATCAACGTCGCTCAGGGGCGTCGCAGATCCCTTCGCATGGGAACCAAAGAGGTACGCCAGGACAACCGGGTGAGGGCATTCCTTGAAATATGCTACCAGGGTCTCCGTTAAATCACCCACGTGGATTCCTCTCTCGATCTCCAGACGCCCCACCTACGAGCGGTCGGGGCGACACCCTCCTGGGGGTCTCGTGCCGGATCGAAGGCTAGCACCGAGCATCGCGGCAATCAAGGCGAATCGGGCCGGCCCTGGCGATCATACCCGATTCCAACCGGACGAGGTCGCCGCCGGCAGGAGAGCCTAGGTGTCAAGTGTCACGACATCGT
>JBBIQE010000048.1:0-22980 GCA_037442485.1 Methylomirabilis sp. (SeqCode) | reverse complement strand
CTCCGTGGTCACTTCTTGCCCCGGTGCTTCCGGATCTCCGCCGCCCGGCCCTCCTTGTTCACCTGCGGCGCTCGGCCGAACGCCAGGGCGTCCGGCGGCACCTCCTGGGTGATGGCGGAGCCGGCGGCCACGATGGCCCCCCGGCCGATCCGGACCGGCGCCACCAGGCTGGTGTTGCTCCCGATGAAGGCCTCGTCCTCGATGATGGTGGGGTGCTTGGCGAAGCCGTCGTAGTTGCAGGTGATGGTCCCGGCGCCCACATTCACCCGGTCCCCCAGGGTGGCATCCCCCACGTAGGTCAGGTGCGGGACCTTGGAGCCCTCGCCGATGACCGAGTGCTTGACCTCGACGAAGTTGCCGACCTTCACCTTCCGGTGCAGGCGCGTGCCCGGCCGCAGGTGGGCGTAGGGGCCGAGGGTGCACTCGTCGGCGATCTCGCTGTCCAGAATCACGCAGCCGTCCAGCACCGTCACCCGGTTGCCCAGGCGCGAGTCCCGGATCCGGCAGCCCGCGTGGATGGTGCACCCCTCGCCGATCGTGGTCCGGCCCTCGAGCTGCACGTTGGGGTAGAGCGTGGTGTCTCGCCCGACGGTGGCCAGCGGTGGCCAGGCTGGAGACATGGACGCTCGCCGGATCGACGCAGGTGACGCCCTCCGCCATCAGCCGCGCCACGGCCCGGCTGCGGAGGACGGCGTAGGCCTCCGCCAGGTCGGCCCGCGTGTTGATGCCCAGGACCTCCCGCGGATCCTCGGCGAAGACGGTGGCGATGCGCCCGCCCGCCTTCTTGAGAATGGGCAGGACCTCGGGCAGGTAGAGCTCTTTCTTCACGGAGGACGGCCTCACCCGGTGAAGCGCCGCGAAGAGGCGCGGCGCCCGGAAGCAGTAGATGCCCGCATTGATCTCGGTGACCTTGCGCTGGGCGGGCGTGGCCTCGACCTCCTCGACGATGCCGCGGAAGGCGCCGCGCCGGTCCCGCAGGATGCGTCCGTATCCCTCGGGGTTCGGCAACCGCGCGGTGAGGAGCGTGGCGTCGGCCTTCTCCCGCAGGTGCGCGGCCACGAGCCGCCCCGCCAGGGCGTCGGTCAAGAGCGGGACGTCCCCGGAGAGGACCAGCACGCTCCCGTCGAAGCCCGCCAAGGCCGACTCGGCCTGGAGGACGGCGTGGGCGGTGCCCCGCTGCTCGGCCTGGAGGAGGAACTCGACCGGCCTTTCCGCCAGGGCCTCCCGCACTCGTTCGGCCTGGTGACCGATGATCACCAGGGTGTTCTTCACGCCGAGGCGGCGGCAGAGCTCCAGGACGTGGCAGAGCATGGGAATGCCGTTCAGGGGGTGCAGCACCTTGACCAGGTCGGATCGCATCCGCGTCCCCTGACCGGCGGCCATGACGATGGCAACGAGGTCCTGCATGGGGGCTTCGGGTCCGGTGCGCTTCATCGGCGGCATGGCAGCTCTCCCGTCCATCCGGATGGCGGACCGTGCAAAGAAAATGCCCCGCACGGGGATCGAAATATAACATACGGAAATCGTCCGAAAAAGCGGATTTCCGCCGTCCCGCTGCCGGTGCCGATGCGGCGGTGTGGTCGGAGCGAGTCGGACGGTTGTCCTGTTCCGGCCACAGGTCGCCGCGGATCCGCGCGGCCGCCTTCGCCGGTTCGACAGTGCCGGGAAACCCGGTGCCGGACACGGGGATCAGACGATGGGAACGTCCAGCGCGCGCAGGGCGGCCGCGACGGTGTAGAGCGACCCGGTCACCAGGATCGTATCCTCGGCCCCGGCCACGGTCCGCGCCAGGGCGAGCCCCTCCCCGGGCTCGCCCGCGATCTCCACCTTCGAGCAGTAGCGATCCGCCGCGATCAGCTCGTACGGATCGGCGCCCCGGTCCGCCGGGGGATGGGTGAGGATCAACTGATCGGCCAGGGCGCCCAAGGGGGCGAGCATGGCCTCCCAGTCCTTGTCCCGGAGGACGCCGAAGACCAGGATGAGCCGGTTGAGCACGGACCGATGCTCCGCCAGGAAGGCGGCGAGGGCCTGGGCCCCAGCCGGGTTGTGGGCCCCATCCAGGAGGATTCGGGGCCGCTCCGAGACCATCTGGAGCCGTCCGGGCCAGCGCGCCCGGGTGAGGCCGCGCCGGATGGCCGGCTCGCCCAGGCGGAACCCGCGGCCCTCGAGAAGCTCGGCGGCGGCGATGGCGGCCACGGCGTTCTCGGCCTGGTGCCGTCCGGCCAGGGGAATGCGCAGGGCCGCGTAGGAGCGGATGGGCCCCGCGAGCTCTAGCGTCTGGCCCGTCAGATCCGATTCCCGGATGCTCCAGCGATAGGCCTGGTACATGGGGATGAGGGGCGCGCCCCGCTCGGCCGCGCTGCGCCGGATGACCTCGTAGGCCTCGCCCCGGGTGCCGGTCACCACCGGCACGCCGGCCTTGATGATCCCCGCCTTCTCCGAGGCGATCTCGGGAAGGGTCCGGCCCAGGTACTCCTGATGTTCCAGGGAGACGTTCGTCACCACCGCCACCTCGGGGACGATGACGTTGGTGGCGTCGAAGCGGCCGCCCAGGCCGACCTCGACCACCGCGGCCTCGGCCGCCTGGCGGGCGAAGTGGAGGAAGGCCATGGCCGTCGTCAGCTCGAAGAAGGTGGGATGGGGCAGCCGGTCCGACGGGGGATTCGGGATCGGGTGATGGGCGAAGTGCGCCGCGCACAGATCCTTCAGCTCGGCCGTGAGCCGCGTCACCTCCCGCTCCGGGATGGGCGCGCCGTTCACGCGGATGCGCTCGGTGAAATCCAGCAGGTGGGGCGAGGTGTACAGACCGGTGCGATAGCCGGCCGCCTGGAGGATCGCGGCCAGCATGGCCGCGGTCGAGCCCTTGCCGTTGGTGCCGCCGATGTGCACGCTCGGCACCCGCGCCTGGGGATCGCCCAGGAGGGCGAGGAGCCGCTCCACGGTCCCCAGGCCCAGGCGCCAGCCGAAGCGCCGCAGGCTGAAGAGGAACTCGGTGGCCTCAGGGTACGTCACGGGGGCGATCCCTGTGGGTGGTCGGCCGGGGACGGAAGGTGCCGGTGCGCCCGGAGAGCCCCTGGCCTAGGGCTGCGGCGGCCCCGCCGGCGCGGCGGGGGCGCCGGCGAAGAAGTCGAGGAGCTGGATCAGGGTCTGCCGCAGGTTCTTCCGCTCCACGATCATGTCCACGAACCCGTGCGCGAGCAGAAACTCCGCCCGCTGGAAGCCGGCCGGCAGCTCCTGCCGGATCGTGTCCTGGATGACCCGGGGGCCGGCGAAGCCGATGAGGGCGTTCGGCTCGGCAATGTTGATGTCGCCCAGCATGGCAAAGCTCGCCGTGACCCCGCCGGTCGTCGGATCCGTCAGGATCGAGAGGTAGGGGAGGCCTGCGCGCGCGAGGCGCGCCAGCGCCGCGGACGTCTTGGCCATCTGCATGAGGGAGAGCACGCTTTCCTGCATCCGGGCGCCGCCGGAGCAGGAGACGGCGATGAACGGCACCCGCTCGCGGATGGCGTCCTCGATGGCGCGCGTCACCTTCTCGCCCACCGCCGAGCCCATGCTCCCCCCCATGAAGCCGAACTCCAGCGCGCACAGGCTCACCCGGTGGCCGCCGATGGTGGCCACGCCTGCCAGCAGGGCCTCCTCCATCCCGGTCGCCTTCCTGGCGGCCTTGAGCCGGTCGGGATAGCTCTTCTGGTCCTTGAAGTGGAGCGGGTCCTGGGAGCGGATGCCGGCGTTTCGCTCCTCAAAGCTGCCCGGGTCCACGAGCAGGTCAATGCGCGCCCGGGCGCCCAACCGGAAGTGGAACTGGCACCGCGGGCAGACGTTGGCGTTGCGCTCCAGCTCGGGCTTGTAGATGATCTCCTTGCAGTGGTCGCACCTGATCCAGAGCTCGGGCTTGTAGATGATCTCCTTGCAGTGGTCGCACCTGATCCAGAGGCCCTCGGGCATCCGGACCCTGGTGTCTTTGGTACCGACCAGCGGCTCTTTCTTGAACCAGGCCATGGATCGCCTCCCCGCACGGCCCCGCGAGGCGCGGTTACGGTAGCCCAGGCCCCTCCCCCTGTCAAGGATGGGCCGACGGCGCACCGCCAGGGCCGGAGGGCGGGATGGGCCGGCCGGGGCGCGGGCGGGGCACGGCCGTCCCACCGGGACGAGCGTCTCCGGTGCCGCGTCGGGATCGCGCGACCCGATGTCCGCCCTGCACCCCTCAGCGTGTCCGGCAGGAAGTCGCGATGGGCGCCAGTCGGCAGGAAGGGATGATGAGGTAGGTCGAAGCCTGTCGGGTCGGCTCAGTACCCGCGCCGGCCGCCGCGACCGCCGCCGCCAAAGCCGCCGCTGCGGCGGGGGGCCTGCTCGCGGGCCTCGTTGACGGTCAAGGCCCGGCCGCCGAACTCCCGGCCGTTCAGTTGGCTGACGGCCGCGTCGGCGTCCGCCTGGCTTCCCATCTCGACGAAGGCGAACCCGCGTGGCCGGCCCGTGTCGCGATCGGTGATGATCTTCACCTCGGACACCTGGCGTCCGCCCTCCTGGAACAGGGTGCGGAGCTGCGACTCACTGACATCGAACGGCAGGTTTCCCACGTACAACCTCGTTCCCATGATCCTTGACCCCCTTGGCCCCGCCGCGGCGGGGCCCCGTCCTGCGGTCGGCGGAGTGCGATGCCGCGTGCCAAGGTCGTGGGTCCGCCCCTGCCACGACCGACCCGGGCCATCCCGGTCCGCGGCTACTCCAGAACCTCTCCTCGAGCCAGCGCCCGCCCCTGTCGCTTGCGCCGGCGGCGCATGGCCTCGCGCGCCTTGCGCCGTCGGCGGTCCCCAGGCTTCTCGTACCGCGACCGCCGCTTCAGATCGCGCAGGATGCCATCGCGCAGCACCAGGCGCTTGAACAGCCGGATGGCGCCCTCGACCCCGCGATCGCCCACGGTCACTTCCAGCGGACGGTGGCGCGGCGCGCCCTCGCCCGCCGGGACCCGGCCGTCCCCATCCCGTTCGTTTCGGAAGGTCATATCCGCTCCCCGGCAAGGTGCCGCACGCTCCCCACGGGCGCCCTTGGAAACAAAAACGCCGCAAGGCTCGGGTCCTCGCGGCGTAGTGAGAGATTCCGGTACCGTCTGAACCGTCTGCTGGATGCACTCTACGGGCATTCCTCTGCCTTGTCAAGCAGAATCACCGCCCCAGGCAACCGCTTGACCGGAGCCAGGATTGTCGTTAGGCTCTGGGTGGCCCGGGAAGCCCTCCCGGCCCATCCTGGGCATTCTCCCGACGCGGGCAGGGGGATCGGAACGGCGATGAGCGGGCACGAGTGCAAGATCCTCATCGTGGATGACGAGGTGGATCTGGCCCACGCGCTGGCGGCGCTGCTCACGCGCGCAGGCTACACCTGTGCCGTGTGCACCGACGGGGCCAAGGCGTACGAGGCGGTCCTGGCGGAGTCGCCCGACCTCGTCCTCACCGATCTGCGGATGCCGGGGGTGAGCGGGTTGGAGCTCCTGAAGAAGATCCGGAGCCGCAATCCCGCGCTCCCGGTGATCCTGCTGACGGCGTTCGCCACGGTGGATGGCGCCGTCGAGGCCATGCGGGAAGGGGCCACGGATTTTCTGGCCAAGCCCTTCCTCCCGGAGGAGCTGCTCGCCAAGATCCGCACCGGGCTCGAGCGCGCCCGCGTGCGGGACGAGCATCGGGCCCTGCTCTTCCGCGGCAGCCACGCCCTCTGGGAGGTGATGGCGGCCAGCCGCAATGCCCGCATGCGCGAGGTCTTTGCCCTGGCGGAGAAGACCGCGCCGACGGACAGCAAGGTCCTGATCACCGGCGAGAGCGGCACCGGCAAGGAGCTGCTCGCGCGGCTCATCCACCGGTTGAGCCCCCGGCGGGACCGCGGATTCTTTCCGGTCAACTGCGCGGCCCTGACGGAGACGCTGCTGGAGAGCGAGCTGTTCGGCCACGAGCGGGGCGCTTTCACCGGCGCGGTCGCCACCCGGAAGGGCATCTTCGAGGTGGCGAGCGAGGGGACGCTGTTCCTGGACGAGATCGCCACCACCAGCGGCGCGTTCCAGGCCAAGCTGCTGCGCGCGGTGGAGACCGGGGAGTTCACGCGGGTGGGAGGGACGCAGCCCATTCGGAGCCAGGCCCGGATCATCACCGCCACCAACACGGATCTCGCCAAGGCCGTCGAGGCCGGGAGCTTCCGCAGCGATCTCCTGTACCGACTGCGGGTGGTGCACCTTGCCCTGCCGCCGCTGCGGGAGCGGCCCGAGGACATCCCCATGCTGGCGGAGTTCTTGCTCCGCAAGCATGCCGCCCGGCTCAACAAGCCGGTCGCCAGGATCTCGGACGATGCGCTGCAGGCCCTGGTGCGGTACCGGTGGCCGGGCAACATCCGGGAGCTGGAAAACGTGCTGGAGCGCGCGGTGATCGTTGCCGCGAACGATGTGGTGACCCCTCGGGATCTCCCGGCCGACGTGGCCGGTCCGGTCCAGACGGCCCCCTCTGGGGCCGGGGTGATCGAGGCCATGGAGCGGACGCTGATCGAGAAGGTCCTGGCCGAATGCGGGTGGAACAAGAGCAGAGCGGCCCGGCGATTGGGGATCGGCCGGAGGACCCTGTATGCCAAAGCGGCCAGGTACGGAATCTCCCTCGATCGGCGCCCCGAAAGCGGATAACCCCTCCTGCCTGCAGAGCTTGTGTCAGAACGATACACCGGGAACCGCTCGAAGACCGGACAAGTGTGTCTGTCCGGTACAGTGCCCCATACGGTCTTGAGGCGCACGATCCCTCCGGTTGCCTTCGCTCGCTTCCTTTTGCCGTCCGGTAGCCGTTCGACATCCAAGATCTCAACCCCGATGATCAGTTAGCCGGACGTAGCAGGTGAACGTTCACACTCGCGCGGGATCCCACGGTGTCACCCCGGCGAACCCCGGATCGGAGTCCGGGGCAGGCGCCGGGGTCCAGAAATTCCGGCGCCCTGGATTCCGGCTTCCGCCGGAATCACGACGCAGGAAGAGGCCAACTCGGCACAGTGGCCGGGCTGAACGCTTGCTGTCGCAGCTCTCGCCACGCTCGCCAATCCGCCTGCGGCGGACAGGACTGGCTGGGCGTTGGCAGGAAGAAGCCGGGTTCCGGTGGGAATCGTGTGGCCCCGGTTCGCCAGGGAAAAGGCCTGCGCGTGTTTCTCTGTGCGCGCTTGGCGATCTTGGCGTGAAAAATCCGGGGTTAGTCGTCTGGTCGTCTTCCGACCCGGCAGGAGGGTTCGGCTTCGGCACGGGAGTCGCATACGGCGACAAAACGGGCAGGGGTGTAGCCTTGCAAGACAGAGCTACCCGGTCCCGTTAGAAGGAGAAGCGTGTGAAAAGGATGTGTGCGTGGTGCGGGAAGGATCTGGGTGGGGACGAGGGGTCGGCAGAAATCCTTGGTCAGCATCCACCGGCGGCCGCCTCGACGGTCGGGACAGGGGCAGAACAGGGTGCGAGCGAACCGGGCGTGAGGTCAACGATCTGCAGGGCATGCGCCGACACGATCGCCGCGTACCGGAATCCCGTCCTGGTCGTGAGCCGGAAGTGGGCACGGATGTACGAAGAGCTGGTCGAGATGTTCAAGGACCGGCCGGAGGTTCAGGTCGTCCTGGACCGGCGGGCCTCGACCGGGGGCGAGGGCGGCGGTTGGGACGGGCCGGAGAGGCGAGGCCGCGTGCATCCACTGGCGCTGGAGTAGTGCGGGAGGAAGGGGTGTGGCCGGGCCCCCGGACGGGGGAGGGCATCGGCATGCAGATTGAGAGGCCCCCCTCATCTCCTCGTATCCCGGGCCGTGTCGAGGTGTGGCTTTTCGCGGCCATGGCGGCCCTCGGCCTTCTCGGATTCATGAGCACCCTGTCGAGCGGCGACATCCCTGGGGTGATCGCCGGCGAGGAGTTCAAGGACCCCGCCAACCCCCAGCCGGGGCAGGAGCAATAGCGTTCGGGGGAGAGCGGTCCCGTGGGAGGGGGGTGGCCCGGCCGCGGGCGAGCCGAAAGGCCACGGATGATCCGGGGCGCAGTGAACGAGGAGAGCAGCGAGGGGTTTCCTGCGGGCGCGGAGATCAGGGAACTCGTACGGTGCCGATCCGCATCACCTGGACGGTCCCGGACCCGGCCGCCGTGGTCACCGTAATGACGATCGGATAGGTCACGGGACCCGGATTCGCGGCGGCTCCCTGGGAATTGAAGCGCACCTCATAGACGGTCGTGCCGGAGCCCGTGCTATCCTTGATGCTCGTGACGCTGGCCCCCTGGTAGTCGGCGGAAAGCTGGTACCAGGTCCCCAGCGGGGTCCACGTCGCCCCGCCGTCCGCGCTCTGCTCCAGGCGGTATGCCCCGGTGATGCCCTCGCCGGGGTCGTCGCCCCAGTGGAATCGGATGAGGCCGCCCTGATTCACCACGATGGACTGGGCATATCGAAGGTCGGTGGCCACCCGGGTGATAGCGTCGGCCAGGCGTCGTTGCGCGATGTACGCGGTGAAGACGGGCATGGCTACGGCGATTATGATCAGCAGTACGGCGATGGCGAGGACGAGCTCCGTGGCGCTGAAGCCTCGATGAAGCGGTTTTCCCATGGATGGCTCCTCCGGGAAACGCATGAGCCGTATGCGAAGCTATGCGAGGCACATGCCAATTCTTTCTATCGGATTCCAATCCCCGTCAAGAGAAAACTGCAGGAGCAGAACTCGAACATCCGCTCGGTCTCACTGAACCGGTGCACGGCTTGTTCGAGGTGCCTGGAGAAATTGGGGACACGCACGAATCGGCAGCTAGATAGGCAGGGAGCCGTCAGGAGCTTCGGGTGATGGCATCCAACGGCTGCATTGTCGGGGAGCTGACACGGACGGAGCGGAGCGGCCCGACAATTGCACCCCGATCTTGGATGCGCAATTCCCGACAATTGCACCCCGATCTTGGATGCGCAATTTCCGACCACCGAGACCGGCCCTCCGACAGAGGCGCTGAGCCGACATCCGACCGCCTCTGTGGTCCGCTCCGGAGAACCAGGTATGCCACAGCCGGCATTCCAACCCCCGTCACCCCCTGCATCCAGGAGAGCGGATTCCAGACACCGACGGTCGCTCGCTCGGCCCGGGTTTTCACTCCTCGAGCTGCTCCTCGGCATGACGATTCTCACGGTGGGGCTTCTGGGAGTGGCCACCATGTTTTCAACCGGGTACACGGACGTCACGGCCGGCGGGAAGATGACCCTGGGAATGATGGCGGCCCGGCAGATCATCGAGGACATGCGCGCCCTGCCCTTCGACCGGCTCACCGATCTGGACAACTTCGACACGAATAGCGCGGCGTCCCTTCCCCCGGTGGATGCGACGCTGGATCCGGGGCGCACGATGGCCCGGAACATCGCCCGAAAGTGGCGCTACGCCCTGGCGGGCGAGGGGAGCGGGTTCACCTTCACGACCACCGAGAAGTCCCGGTGGACGATCCTCGGCGCAGACGGCGTCACCTTCGGGGGTCGGGGGCAGATCGCCGTGGTGGATCAGAGTCCGCCGGCTCGGCCCAATTCGCTTCGGCTGGTGACGGTCACGGTCACGGTCCCGGGGCGGACGGCGACCGTTCAGCTCTCCACGCTGATCAGCAGGTTGTAGCCATGGCGGACCCCACGCTACGGCGCCGGAACGGTTTCACGCTGATCGAGGTCCTGATCAGCCTGGCCATCTTCCTCATGGTCTTCATGGGGATCTACCAGGTCTTCGACGCGAACCGGATGACCTACCACACCGGCCAGATGAAGCTGGACGCCCAGCAGACCGCGCGGCTGGCGCTGAACGAGATTGTCCGCCGCCTCCGCATGGCCGGCTACTTCCCGGAGAACTTCAGCGCCACGCCCCCGAGCCCCTTGCTGGCCAACCCGCTGCAGGTCGCCACGGATTCCGCCCTGGCCATCTACGGCGACGCCGAGGGGAGCGGGGTCAGCACCGTGTTCGTCTTCTGCCGGGACGCGGGCAACGTCCTGCGCCGGGTGACAGGGGCCCCCACGCAGGATGCGACGTTCGCCTGCGCCAACGGGGAGCTGATGGCCGAGAATATCACCGCCCTCGCCTTTACCTACTACGACGGCAACGGGGACGCGATCCCCTCGCCGCCGAACGCGCCGTTCCAGCTCGACAACCAGAACCTGAACGGGGCGGTCCCCAGTTTCGGCACCACCACACAGCGGTCGGCCGTCCGCAGCATCATGGTGAGCCTGACGGCGGAGCAGACCTCGCCGGGCCAGCGGACGCAGAGCTACACCGTGACCTCGACCGTCCGGCTCCGGAACGTCAACTGAAGAAGGAGAGGCGATGCAGCGAGGGATCGTCGGATCGTCCTGGCGAGCGCGGGGCTCGGTCATGGTCATTGCCCTGCTCCTCATGGCCCTGCTCTCCCTGCTGGGCATGACGCTGCTTACGGTGGCGGGGCTGGGGCACGGGACCGCCTTCAACGCCATCTGGTCCGAAGGGGCCCTGTTCGCCGCCGATGCCGGCGTCCAGGCGGGGATGAACCAGCTCTCGGCGAACTCGACCACCTCCACCCAGGCGATCCCGATTACGAGCATCGGTGGCGTCTACAGCTTCCGGAGCGGCCGGCGGAATGACGCGGGGCCCCAGCCGCTCCAGTTCATGGGCACGCGGGTCGAGCCAGGCTATTCCCTGGCCGTCGGCTCCGGCTACAACCCTGCCGGGTATGCCTTCCACAGCTACCTGATCACCGCCACGGGCACGGGGCCGCGCGGCGCGCAGCGCGAGATCGAGGCGCGCGCCGAGTACGGCCCCATTGCGCAGTGAGGTGGACCATGAGACGCGCGCTTGCTCTCCTCCTGACGGTCAGCCTGCTGATCCTGCCGCTGCCACCCCTCCGGGCGGACGACAGCGACATCTTCGGGGCGAACATCCAGCCCAACGTCCTGATCCTGCTGGATACCTCGGGGAGCATGAACGACGAGATCCATGCCGAGCCCTACTCGGCCTCGACGACCTACGCGGGGAGTTACACGAGCGGCAAGGTGTACAAGCGGAGCTGGTCATGGCGGTCCGGCTATACCTACAGCGTCTACAAGAACAGCATCGGCGAAGTTCCCAATGCGAGCGCCCAGACCGCCCTGACAAACAACGGGTACTGGAGTGGTCGCATCGGCGGCTCCTGGCTCAATCTGTTCACCGGAAACTATCTGAACTACCTGGCCAGCCCTGCCGCGACACTCACCAGGAAGATCGACATCGCCAAGCGCGTTCTGAACACGTTGGTGGACACGACCGAGGGGGTCCGCTTCGGCCTGATGCGGTTTGCAGATAACGCATCGCGCGGGAGCGGGGGCGGCGCCATCGTCCAGCCCGTCGGGACGTCCAAGCCCAACCTCATCACCAGCATCAACTCGCTCTCGGTGGGCGGCTACACCCCGCTCGGCGAGCAGGCACGGGATGCGGGGAGGTACTTCGAGGGATTGGGGGATTACTACGGGAACTACAGGACGAGTCCCATCCAGTACGACTGCCAGCCCAACTTCATCATCATCATCTCGGACGGCCTACAGAACGGGAGCGCGGATGTGCAAGGCGTGGCCGCGACCCTGTACGCTCAGGATCACGCCGGCTGGCTCCCGGGGAAGCAGAACATCATCGTCCACACCGTCGGCTTTGCCGTGGCAGCGGACGAACGGGACGCGGCGAACGCCGTCCTGGAAAGGACGGCCAGGAACGGCGGCGGCACCTTCTACACCACGGAAAACGAGACCCAGCTCTCGGCGGCCCTTCAGGACGCCATCCGTCAGATCGTGGCCGCCACCTTCGCCTTCGCCACGCCGGTCATCCCCACGACCAGCGCCACGGGGAGCACCAAGACCTTCCTGGCCGCCTTCCAGTCCAACCCGTCGCGGCCCTTCTGGCGTGGCTACATCAAGGCCTACCAGCGGGGCGCCGACGGGCAGGTCCCGACCGACGCGGACGGGGTCCCCCTCGATTCCGCCCTGGTCTGGGAGGCGGGAGCGCTCCTGTCGGCCAAGCCGGCGGCCGAACGCACGATCTACACCGTGATCGGCGGCAGCCGGCAGGAGTTCACCAAGGCCAACTCGAATCTCACGGCGGCCCTGCTGGGCGTCTCCACCGCCACCGATCGGGACAAGGTCATTGATTTTACCCGGGGGGTTGACACCTACGACGAAGACGGCGACCTCAACACCACGGAGGAGCGCGCCTGGAAGCTGGGCGACATCTTCCACTCCACGCCGGTCTTGATCTCGCCCCCCTTCCTGCCGGCGTTGGATTCGAGCTACCAGGCCTTCAAGAATGCCTACGCCAGCCGCACCACGGTCCTCATCGCCGGCGCGAACGACGGCATGCTCCACGCCTTCCGCGAGAGCGACGGGCAAGAGCTGTGGGCCTTCGCCCTGCCCGACCTCCTTGGCCGGCTGAAGGATCTGGCGGCCTGGTCCGGGAGCCACGCCTTCTTTGCGGACGGCAGCCCCATCGCGGCCGACGTGAAGATCGGGGGCAGTTGGAAGACCGTCCTGATCGTGGGGGAGCGGCGCGGCGGCCGGAACTACTACGCCCTGGACATCACCGACACGACCAGCCCCCTCTACCTCTGGTCCTTCACCGACTCCAAGATGGGCGAAACCTGGTCCGAGCCCGTCATCGGCAAGGTGAGAATCTCGGACGGCACCGAGAAGGCCGTGGCCTTCGTCGGCGGGGGATATGACACCGCGAACAACAACGCCACGGGGAAGGCGTTCTTCGCCATCGACATCGCCACAGGGCAGAAGCTCTGGGAGTATTACAACGCGCCGGGGTCCACGGACGACCGGCAGTACATGAACTTCAGCCTGGCCGCCAACCCGCTGGCCCTCGATCTGAACAGTGACGGGTACGTGGACCGGATCTACATCGGGGACGTGGGGGGGCAGGTCTGGAAGTTCGATCTCTCTGCGCCGGCCACCCTCTCCGGAGGCATGGTCACCAACTGGACGGGGAAGCGTGTTTTCGCCGCCAACCCCTCCCAGGCGAACCCGCCGCCGACTGGAGAGTATTACCCGGCCCAGGCAATCTACGCGCCCATCAATGCCGCCCTGGACGAGCAGGGCAATCTGTGGATCTACTTTGGCACCGGGGACCGGAACCACCCCAACAATACCAGCGCCAACCGGTTCTACGGCATCAAGGACAACACCTCGATGGGAAACGGCAGCGTCCTGACGGAGTCCAACCTCGTGGACGTCACCTCCACCGATGCCACCGCCACGCAGGGCTGGTACGTCCGCCTGGCCAGCACCGAGAAGGTGCTGGCGGCCGCCGACATCTTCAACAGGACGGTGTACTTTTCGACCTTCACGCCGACGACGACGACCTCCTGCGGCAGCGGCGGCGGGACGGCCAAGCTGTACGCCGTACAGATGGTGACGGGATACGCCGCCGTGGACTGGGCCCACGACGCAGCCGTCCTGACGACAACCAGCGCCTCCCAGAACCGGGCCAAGACCATCGGGACGGGCATTCCCTCCAAGCCCATCGTGATCATCACCGAGTCGGGGGCGACGTTGACCACCTCGGTGGTTGCCGCCACCACCAGCCAGCAACTTCCCAGTAACCCGGCGCCGCCCCCCAGCAGCATGCGTCGGGTCCTCTACTGGCGGGAGGTCTTCTAGGCCATGCGGTGGGCGCCGGTTCTGGGGGTCTGTGTGGGGCTGCTCTTGACGGCGTCCGGCGGACAGGCCGCTCCGGAGGAGGCGGTCAAGCGGAACAACTTCGGGGCGGAACTGCTGAAGCAGGGGCGGGTCGAGGAGGCCATTACCGAGTTCCGCCGGGCCGTCGAGCTGGACCCGAATTACACCGCGGCCCGCCTCAATCTGGCCTACGCCTACGAGCGCGGTGAACGGATTGAGGAGGCGATCTCGCAATACAAGAAGGTGCTGGAGCAGGAGCCGAACAACCTCCTGGGCCTGAACAACCTGGGCGTCCTCTACGACCGGAAGGGCCGGTGCGACGAGGCCATCGCCGCGCTCGAGCGGGCCCTTCGCCTCGACCCGTCCAACGCCACGGTCCAGGCCAACCTGGAGAAGGCCAGGAAGAATAAGGCCACCATCCAGGAGCGCGAGGCGCGGATTGCGGAGGCCCGCAAGCAGGTCGAGGCCCGGCCGAAGGACCCGAGTGCCGCCTACGCCCTGGCCCGCGTCTACGCTTCCTTCGACCGGAAGGAGCCTGCCCTCGAGTGGCTGGCCCAGGCCCTGGCGTTAGGGTTCGACGATCTCGAATTCGTCCGAAACGACCCGGTCCTGGCGACGTTGCAGACGGATTCCCGCTTCCAGCAGCTCTTGAAGCAGAAGTAGCCGAAGGGGACTTCGCGTCCTGGGGGGGCGGAGCCAATTCGCCCCCTTTGGTGTCCCGGTTGCCCTCCCGCCCCGGCGTCCCCCAGCGGTTCATCCTGCGGCCCCCCAACTCTCTCGGCCTGTGAGGGATCTCTTGCTGGCGTGACATCGGCCGGAAGCGGCGGCCGCATGAAAAGCCATTGGCGTTCGGGAATGTCTGGAGTATATTGAACCTGGTCCGGGCGACCGGTACCGGAATGGTCCAACCGGATCCAGGTCTGGCCGACCAGGCTGGCTGTATGCAAGACCAGGACACCTCCCGCTTGATCTCCGAGCCTGCCTTCGTGAAGAGGACAGCCCGTTCCATGGCCCAGAGCCGGCCGTCCGCCAGGGGCGTCACGCTGATCGAGGTCCTCGTGGCGCTGGCATTCATCGCCGTGTTTTCGGCGGGGATCGTCGGCCGTCCGCCAGGGGCGTCACGCTGATCGAGGTCCTCGTGGCGCTGGCATTCATCGCCGTGTTTTCGGCGGGGATCGTGGCGCTGGCTGTCGCCGTGGTCAAGTCGAACATGCAGGCCAGGGCCCATGGATATCGCCGTGTTCCTGGCGCAGGACCGACTGGAGGCCATCAGGAACACGGCCTACGCGACCGGCTCCGGGCCCTGACCGACATCAACCTGGTCGGCAATTACGTCTCCGCCAACGACCCCGCCGGATTCCTGGCGAGCTATGCGTACCAGTCGGGGACGTCTTTGGGCGGCGCCTTCCGGCGGGTCAGCCCCTCCGAGGCGAGCCTGAGCCTCAGCTACAGTGCAGCAGGGGTCTCGGGCCCCTACGCGTGCAGCCTCTCCGCCATCTCCCGTGCGGCGCCGGTCAACCAGGGCACGCCACTCTCTCCCGTGTACCTGTTTCGGTACCGCTACACCATTGACGGCTCGGCCACGGAAGGGAGAGTGACGCGACGGGTGAACCTCGCCGGGATCTTTTCGGTGCAGGTGCAATTGGACAACTTCGCCCGCTATGCCCTGTTCACGAACCGGCAGCAGAACGCGGCGGGCTCCAATGTCTGGTTTACCAACCGGACCAGGTACTCCGGGCCGGTGCACACCAATGGCACGTGCAATTTCGCCAACAATCCCAGCGGCGCGTTCACCGGGAAGGTGACCAGCGTCGGGACCAGCGCGCAGTACTACAATGGGGGCAGGCCGGTCCTCCTGAATGCGGACCGAAACGGGAACGTGGACGTGCCGACGTTCGGCGGGGGATTCGAACGCGGAGTGCCGAACATCCCCATGCCCTCGACGACCACCGCGGATCGCCAGCGCGAGGCTGCACTCGGCCTGTCCACGGGGGCCAGCACCGCCCGCTACGGGACGTGGGTGCACCTCGGGACCGCCGGCGGGGCCATGACGGGCGGCATTTACATCCAGGGCAACGCCTCCATGACCCTGAGTGCCGGGGCCGACACGGCCACCTACACCATCACCCTGGGGAGCACCGTCACCACGGTCACGGCGAATTACTCGTTGAACCAGACGACCGTCCGGGTCGGATCGGGCACGCCGACCTCGTACAGCGTCGTCCCCAACGGCATGATCTTCGTGGACGGGAGCCTCACGGGCCTCTCGGGGACCGTCCAGCGCGATTCCCAGATCACGGTGGCGGCGACCGGGGATGTTTAGATCACCAACCACATCACCTACCAGGACTCCACCCCGGGCACGTCTCCGAGCGCGGAGGGCGCCACGAATGTCCTGGGGATCATGTCCTGGAACGGCGACGTGCGCATCGGCACCGCGGCCCCCAACAACATCAACGTGCACGCGACGGTCATGACCCCCAACGGCGAATTCAAGGTGGACAACTACGGTTCGGGATCCTCCCGGGGGACCGCCACCATCCTCGGCGGGGTGATCGAGAACACCTACGGGGCCTTCGGAACCTTCTCCTCGAGCGGGGCACGCACCGGGTACGGGCGGAACTTCGTCTACGACACGCGGATGGGGAAGGGACTGGCTCCCCCGTTCTTTCCCACCATCGGATCCGTGATCGGCAACGTCACGGGGATCAATGACCGTCCCAACTGGCAGCAGACGAGCTGACCCGAGGGGTGGCAGACCGCCTGGCCGGCGTCGCTCCGCTGCCCCGTTGCAGCGCCCTGTTCTTTCGCGGCGGTGGCTGGCCCTGACGGCAGCCGCAGGCATCCTCGCCATCCTGGCGATCCTCTGGGTGCTTTTCATCTCACCGCCCGCGCCAGGACCCGGATCCCCGGACCGCCTCGCCACACCGCCGCAAGCCTCCCCAGCAGGGGCCGTGGCGGCGCCAACCCTACCGCCGGAGCCGGCCGGGAAGGACGCAGAGCGCCCCGTCCATCGCCGGCTGTCTGACGAAGAGCTTCGCAAGCAGTTGCCGCCCGGCGCCACCATCGCCGAGTAGCCCGGTTCATTCCCATCCCGGCGGGCGCCCTTCGCGGTTCTGGAGACGCTGTCGCGGTGGCCCGGGGGCGTTTCGGATCCAGTGGTGCACTCCTGGCACGGTTATTGCAGCCTCAGCCATGTGCGCAGAAACTGGCCTCCCCCGGATGGAGGGAGGGGCCTCCCCCGGATGGAGGGAGGGCCGCAAGCCGGCCATAATCAAGGAGTCACCATTCCCCTGGCGGTGGCGATACGGGGCCGGTGCTCTTCCGTCCGGCCAAGAATCGGACAAGGCAGTCCAAGACATGACCAAAGCAACCGTGCCCTCTCGGGCCGGCTCAGACATGACCGCGGTGAGACCCCGTTGGAGGTGATCGAGTGGCAGATTCGATCTTGCCGGACTTGAGGCGGCGTTCCCCGTGAATGGAAAAGCTCAACCGCCTCGGGTGGGCGGCAGGAATCGGGTTCATGACCTACGGGCGGCGCTTGGGCGTTCGTGCCAGCGATGGCGAAGTGCTGGAACGGCTCCTCGACCGCCTGCCGCCGGTCCGAAGGTCTTTGGCGCTGCCCGACGTGGACTGCCTGTACTCCCTTCGGGTCGGCGGTCAAGACCCCCGATCAAAGGTTCGTCGCTTCCACGTCCTGTACCGCAATGCCGGGATGCTGGCGCGGTCACTGGACCTGGATGAGGTCCTGGACCATCTCGAAACGGACCTGCAGCTCTACGTGGCACGGGCGGCGCGGCGGCGCCTCTTCGTGCACGCGGGCGTGGTGGGGTGGCGCGGGCGAGCCATCCTCATCCCCGGACGCACCTATACCGGAAAGACGACTCTGGTCGCGGCGCTGGTCCGCGCCGGAGCGACCTACTACTCCGACGAGTACGCGGTCCTCGATTCGAGAGGGCGCGTGCACCCTTACCCGACGCCTCTCTCCATGCGGGAAAAAGCCACCGGGCCTGCGAGGAAAGTCACGGCAGAGGCGTTGGGAGGTCGGGTCGGGGTCGAGCCGTTACCCATTGGCCTGATCCTCGCGAGCAGGTACCACCCCGGGGCGCGGTGGCGAGCCCGTCGGCTCTCGCCAGGCGAGGCCCTGCTCGCCTTGCTGGCCGAGACCGTCGCTGCCCGCTCGCGCCCGGCGACCGCGCTTGCCACGCTGCAGCAGGCGGCGTCCCGCGCGGTGGCCCTCAGGGGGATGCGCGGGGAAGCCGATGAAGTGGTCGGCTTCCTCGCGAAGGGCCTGGAGGAATGGTAGGTGGGCATGGTTCGATCGGCGGCAGGTCGTGAAGACGCTCGCCGGGTGCAACCCCGGGCTCGCCGGAATGGGCTCGTGGTCCAGAAATTACCAGAGGAGACGCTGGTATACGATCTGGAGCGGCATCGGGCCCACTGCCTGAATCGGGCAGCCACCCTGGTGTGGGAGTCCTGCGACGGGCGGAGGAGCGTGGCCGACCTGGCGAAGGCGCTGCAAGAGCAGACGGGACTGCCAGCCGAGGACGTCGTCGTCTGGATGGCGCTGGAGCGCCTGGCGAAGGCCCACCTGCTGGAGGAGCGAATGAGGCCGCCAGGCGGAACGGGCCGGTACACGCGGCGGGAGGTCCTGCGAAGGCTGGGCCTCACTGCTGGTTTGGGGATCCTCTTGCCAGCCGTCCAATCTATCGTCGCGCCGGAGGTGGTGCAGGCGGCATCCGGGGTTACCGCCGCCGCCTGTTTTTCAAATCCCAATGCCAACGCGGGCAAATGCTGCATTGATAGCAACCCCAGGAGGATCTGTCGGAAGGTTTTCAGGTGGGGGTTCTGCATCGGAGCCGCGTGTTGAAGCTGGCATTTCCCCACCGGCACGGCCATCGCGCAGCCGGACCGGCGCGCGACCGGGGACTGCTCGTCGCAAGGGCCCTGGCGGGCGCATGGCGTCTCTCGCCCCCCCCGCTGTCTCTTTCTCCCGCCGAATTCGCGCGCATTGTCCCTTCGCTGCTTGAGACGGGGGCCGGGGGGTTGGGGTGGTGGCGGCTCCGCCATTCGGCGGTGCGGCGGTCTCCAGTGGCCTCCCAACTGAAGCAGGCGTATCGCCTGCAAACCCTGCTCGCCGCGCTCCACGAAGAGCAGCTCATTCAGGCCCTCACGCAGCTCCGGTCAGCCGGGGTAGAGCCGCTCCTGGTCAAAGGCTGGGCGGTGTCCCGCCTCTACCCGGAACCGGGCCTCCGTCCTTATGGGGACATAGACCTGTTCGTTTGCCCGGGGCAGCACGCGACCGCAGCCGCGGCGCTCCGTGGCCTGGTGGGCCAGGGGTGCCCCGTGGACCTGCACGTGGGGACCGGGCCGCTCGGCGACCGCGACGCGGAGGAAATCGCCCGCCGGGCTCGTCCCATACCCCTCGGTGGCACGGAGGTCCGAATTCTGGGTCCGGAGGACCAGCTCCGGTTCCTGTGCCAGCACCTGCTGGGACACGGGGCCTGGCGTCCTCTCTGGCTCTCCGATGTCGCCGCGGCCCTGGAATCCCGGCCGGCGGGGTTTGACTGGAGCTATTTTCTGGGGGGGGATCGCCGGCGGTCGGACGGGATCGCGTGCGCGCTCGCTTTGGCGCATCACCTGTTGGGAGCCCGGCTGGAGGACACTCCCCTGCCGGGCAGGACTGAGGGGCTTCCTCGTTGGCTCGTCGCTGCGGTCCTGGCGCGTTGGGGGAGTGGTTATCATCACCGGGAGCCGTTGCTCTACCACCTGTGTCACCGGACTCGGGTGCTCGAATCCCTTCGCCGCAGTTGGCCGGACCCTATCACCGCCACTGCGGAAGTGGGCGCGCCATTCAACCGTCTGCCCAGGCTGCCCTTCCAGGTGGCTTTCTGCCTCAAGCGGGGCGCCGAGATTGCCATGCAGCTCTTGAGGCCGCTGGCGTCATGACTTCCGGTCCGAGGGACGGTACCCGGCCGTGTTCCTGGTGCCGGACGAATCCGTCCTGCCAGCCCCTGCACGTCCTTATCGGTGCGGTGGCCTCCAGGGCTTGAAGAACCTCCCCCTGTTTGGGCCTCCAGTCCCCTCCTCGTGGCGTTCCCGGCCGGCGACGTCGACGGCATGGCCACCCGTCGGGAGTCCCTGCCGGCCGGGGCCGTTCCGGGGAACCCCGAGGCCGCTGGGGCCCCGCCGCGACTCGGGCAGAACGCCGCCGACCTCTGCGAGGCCATTCACCGCCTCGCCGCCTGGCTTCCTGGGATGTATCCCCCAAACAGTCGAGGCTTCACATCCAAGAAACGGTCAGGCAGCGTGCATCACTTGCCGCGAGTGGGTATCCCGCGCCCCCCCCGATGAGCTGCCAGGAAGCCGTGGGGTCTCCGCTCGAACTGGCCGGCCAGACATCACCCTGGATGACCCTGACCCCGCAGGCAAGCCGTTCCCGGCGGGGCCGGTGGTCGTGTCCTTCGACCCCGCCCGCCTCCGCCTCTGACCCGCCGGCCCCGAGGTGCTGCAGCGTCTGGAGGGAGGTCCCTGATGCGGCCGCCGGACCTTTCCGCCTCCTGTCCCCGATCCTGTCCTTGACAGGCCGGCAAAGGTAGCTACAATGGCCACCAAAGGGGATAGGGCCATGAGCACCGTCGGTGTCAAGGAACTCAAGAACCGTCTGACCCAATACCTTCGCCGAACCAAACAAGGGGAAGAGGTCCTGGTTACCGAACGGGGGAAGCCTATTGCCGTGATTCAGCCAATTCAGTCTGCGGCACCGGTCGTAAGCCTGGAAGCACGGCTGGCCAAGCTTGCCGCCCAGGGTCGCGTGACGCTCCCGACCCGCAGGCCCCTCAAGAAGGTGCACAGGGTACGGGTCTCGGGCCCCCCGATCTCACGCACCATCCTCGAAGACCGCCGATGAACTATTTGGATACCAGCGCGCTCATCAAGCGGTTCGTGGTCGAAAAGGGGTCGCCTCACGTTGCGAGCCTTGTCAGCCAGGGGGGCCGCGTCGCGACGGCGAAGATCGCCTATGCCGAAGTCCATGCAGCTCTGGCGCGCAAACACCGGGAAGGCCGTCTGCCGGGCCGCCAGTATGCCCTGGCCTGCCGGCAATTCGAGAGCGACTGGCAAGCCTACGTCCGATTGGACCTCCAGGACGAGATTCTGATTCTGGCCCGCGATCTGATCCACCGTCACCCCCTCAGAGGCTTCGATGCCATCCATCTCGCTTCGGCGCTCAGCCTCAAGAGCGCCCTGGGAGAAGAGATCACATTTGCCGCGGCAGACGAGCGTCTCCTCCGAGCTGCGAGGGCCGAACGTCTTCAGCCGCTCAACGTCGAGGCAACATAGCCCTGCCTGTTTCCCTGCGGCCGAAGCTCTGTCGGCCCTCCTGGGTCAAGATTGCGCTAGGCGCCTCCCCGCCTCGGCCTGTCCACGGGCAGCCAGCTAAAGCGACTCGAAGTCACCCAGAGTGACCGAGTGCAGATAGCGGAAGCTCCGAGAGGCGTGGTATACTCCAGCCCTTGCAGAGGGAATGGCCACCGATGATCGTTCTCCACGCGGGCTGTCTGGACGAGGGACTCCTGCTCTGGGGCGAGGCGCCGGAGGAAGAGGCGGCGGCTCAGCCCGTGGCGCGGCGGCGCGGATCGAAGGTCCTCTCCGGGCAGGCGGTGCCCTCCGGTGCGGGGGCGGACCCGTTGCCCGCGGCGCTGCTGGCCACGGAAATACCGGTCGCGATCCCGCGCGAACAGGCGCGGGAGGCCGGGCCGGCCGCCCGGGGGGCCGGGACAGGTCGCCGTAACGGTGGCTCGCGGCACTTCGCCGGAGGTTCGGGACGAGATGGGTGGAATCCAGGTGGTGCCGCTGGTATGGTCCGCCGGAGGGCGTGCCGCTTGCTGCTGAACTGACCGGTCGGCCGGGGAGTGTGCCCCGGATTCCCGAGGCGCCAAGGGGCGGAGCGCCTACCGGCCCGGGGGCCTCAGCGGCCGGCGCGTCCGCCGGGCCGGCTCCGGGTCGCCCGGCAGCTTCAGGACGGCCGAGGCCAGGTTGATGAGGTCCCGGGGGCGGACGGGCTTCTGGGCGTAGCCGACGCAGGTCTTGGTGATGGTGCGGGCCTGATCCCCGACGATGTCGTAGGCGGTCATGGCCACGATCGGGATGTGGCGCACGGCCGGGTCGCTCTTCAGCGTGCGGGCGACCGCCAGGCCGTCCAGGTCCGGGAGCTGGATATCCATCAGGATGAGGTCGGGCCGTAGCTCGCTGGCGAGCTGGAGGGCCTGGACGGCATCCCTGGCCAGGAGGACCGTGAAGTCTTCGGACCGGAAGGCATCCGCGAGCGGTTCAGCGATGTCCGGGCTGTCCTCGACGATGAGGATGGTGGCCTTGGCCATCGCTGGGTCCCCTGTCGATGCGGCGGGGGCGCGAGGATCGGGGGAGCGCAGCTTGCACCTTATCCCGGACCCTGCACGGAACGCAAGGGATTTTTGGGCCGGGCGGATCTGTCATC
Organism: Methylomirabilis sp. (SeqCode); assembly: GCA_037442485.1. Taxonomy (GTDB): domain Bacteria; phylum Methylomirabilota; class Methylomirabilia; order Methylomirabilales; family 2-02-FULL-66-22; genus 2-02-FULL-66-22. Next base: position 820 of record JBBIQE010000048.1, on the reverse strand, counting down.
CTTGGGAGCGGACATCTTGAGCCGGAGGATCTCGCATGGGTATCCTGGATCGGTTCTCGCTGGCAGCAAAGACGGCGATCGTCACGGGCGGCGGCAAGGGGTTGGGCCAGGGCATGGCCCTGGCCCTGGCGGAGGCGGGGGCGGATGTCGCCATCGCCGAGCTGGACATGCCGGCCGCGGAGGAGACGGCGGCCGAGCGCGGAGGAGACGGCGGCCGAGATCCGGAAGCGCGGGCGCCAGGCCCTCACCATCCAGGCGGATGTGACCAGCCCGGAGGACGTCACGGCCATGGTGGAGACCGTGATCCGGGAATGGGGGCGCCTAGATATCCTCGTCAACAACGCCGGGTACGCGCAGCCCCTCTCGGCCCTGGAGATGAAGATCGAGGACTGGAACCGCCTGCTGGCGGTGGATCTCACGGGGGTCTTCCTCTGCAGCCAGGCCGCGGCGCCCCACATGATCCGGCAGGGCGGCGGCAAGATCATCAACATCGCCTCCATGTCTTCCTTCCACGTGAATCGCGACGCGGACTACTGCCATTACAATGCGGCCAAGGGCGGGGTGGTGATGCTCACCAAGTCGCTGGCCGTGGAGTGGGCGCGCCACGGGATCTACGTCAACAGCATCAGCCCCGGCTACTTCCGCACGCCCGGCAATGCGGCGCGCTCGGACAACCCGGCCATCCGGGCCATCCGGGTGGACCAGGGGGTGATCAAGCGGTACGGGAAGGCCTACGAGGACCTGGGCGGCGCCGTGGTCTACCTGGCCTCGGATGCCTCCAACTTCACCACCGGGTGCAACCTGGTAGTGGACGGCGGCT
>JBBIQE010000047.1:0-23121 GCA_037442485.1 Methylomirabilis sp. (SeqCode) | reverse complement strand
GAAGGACGAGCTCCGGCCGGTGTAGCGGAGCGGCGTCTCGCCGTATCCCCAGAAGTATTGCAGGGGGAGGGCCCTGTTCGGACTTCACAGCCATCTCTCGCACCTCCCGCCGCAGCTCGCGCGCGCACCCATTGTTATGCTAGGAAGGTTGACGGGGAAATTCAACTGGCGGCCTCACAGCCCCGACGGGCCGGCTGGGACGGCTAGCGGCGTTCCGGCTTCCGTCTGGCGGGATGGGCGGGGTGGGCGGCGACGTCTCGGTAGAGGCGGACGAGGAATTCCGCGCGCAGGCGGGTGAAGGGCACCAGGAGGAGCAGGGCCAGGAGGCCGTAGGCCGCGCCGGCCGCCAGGAGCCCTGGGCCCACTGCCGCCGGCCCGAGTGAGAACGCAACAGCCGCGGCGGCCACCGCCAGGACCGCCGCGAACAGGCTCGGCCACAGCAGTCCCCGAACGAGCCGCCCCAGGATCAGCGGGTGCTCGATCCGCTCCCAGCGCTCGATTTGCCGCTGGGCCACCTTCGTGACCTCTCGGTCAACCCGATCATCCGACTCCGGCGGCTTTGGCAGCGCCTGCACGGCCAGGGCCCGCAGCCGCTTCAGCTCCGCCCCGGCCGGAAAGAAGAGTGGGGCCTGGGCCCTGTCCAGCCAGGCGCCCTGCGGACCGTACCAGCGCGCGAAGACGATGCGGTCCCAGAACTCTGCGAGGAAGTGCCCGATCAGGCCGAGCAACAGACCGATGGCGGGAACGAAGAAGTGGAGGCGATTCGGCGCGACGCCCGGAAGGAGTCGGGCGAGGAAGGGCGTGAGCAGCTCGAGGAAGAGGACGGAGCCGAGGACGGCGACGACGAGTGCGCCGCCGGACCGCAGGGCCCCCCACGCTCCGAGCCGGGTCAGGAACCTCTCGAGCCGCATCGTGCTATCCGGAGCCATCTGTGCGCCCCCCAACGAAGAGGGCCATACACCGGAAAGCAGCCTGACCCTAGCCCGTCCCGCTGAGCCTTGTCAAGGGGGCCGCCCTTGCGCGGGCGGAGGCTCCCGACCGCCCCTCGCGACCGCTGCCCACCTGGCTTGCCTGCGAGCTCTGGCGTCTGGCCAGAGGCTGTCCGTCATGGCAAGCGCCCTGGGGGCTTTCCGGCTTTTCGAGGAGCGCTATTCACCGGCGACCATGGGCCACCGAGCCGACGACGTCCCGGATTATTGCGCGCGAAAGTGTCTGGCGACCTAACCCTCTGAAAGTAGAAGCGCACCGGGGATCTCGGCTATTCTTCTCCAGGCGACGAACCGGGAGAGAGGAGGTCGAGACCCGATGCGCCTGGAAACGTGTATCAGGAAATCCCTCGGATGGAAAGCCCATACCGGGGTGAAGCGCGAAGAGCGGCCGGATGGAAGCCTCGCCGCCCCCGTGGACGGGTTGCCGTGCCGGCGGTTGCAGTGTGGGGAGGGCGGGGCACCCGCGGCGACGGTCGCGAAACCCCGGCGCCCAGCGCGCCGCTGGCGGGACCTCGGGCTCCGGGAGCGTGTGCTGGGGCTCCTCTACGCGCCCCACCGGGTCTACGGCCCGACCTGTGGCCTCCGGGTAGAGCGAATCCCCTGGGCCGCCAAGGCAGCGGGTCCCTCACGCCCTGTTCCAGGCCGTGGCCCTCCTGGCCTGGAAGCTCCACGGGGGCTCGGTGGCCGCGCCCTTCCGTCTGCACTGGAAGAGCGTCGCGGTGGTGGTGGAGGGGGCAGTGCTGGGGGGGCTGGCCCCTCGGCCCTGGAAGGCCCTGCACCGCGTGGGGATCGACGAGGTGAGCCGCCGGAAGGGCCAGCAGGACCTCACCCTCGTCTACGACCTGGAGCGGGGCCGAGTGGTCTGGGTGGGGAAGGACCGCAGCCCGGTGGCCCTTCCCGTGTCGCCGAGGCCGCCGCCACCCTGCCATCAGCGGCGTACCGCCGACCCCCTACACGACCCACCACCACGGGACGGCCAGGATTCCCTGGGAGAGCCAGATGGCTTCTGATCCGGTGTGCAGGAGGAGACCGCCGACTACTTGCCTGCCGTACTCCTCGCGGAAGCTCGCAACGCCCCGGGCATCACGGCTCGACACCCGTCCGCTGGCCTTGACCTCGATGGGAAGCAACACGCCCTTCCGCTCGATGACGAAATCTACCTCTTCTCCCGTGGTGGTGCGCCAGTACAGGATGTCCGTGGGATCCGCGAGCGTCCCGGCCCACGCCAGCAGATCGCCAAGGATCAGGTTTTCGAGATGCGCCCCCCGGGGGGAGGGCTCGCCTGCCAGCCGGATGGCCAGCCCCGCGTCCGACCAGTAGAGCTTCGTCGCCCTGGTCAAGCGCTTGGTGCGGTTCACGGCATAGGGCGGCAGCCGCACGAGCTGGTAGGAGGCCTCAAGTATCCCCAGGTAGCGATGCACCGTCGGCTGCGGCAGCCCCACGTCCCGACCCAGCTCCGTTTGGTTCACGAGGCCGCCCAGACGGAGGCAGGCCGCCCGCATGAGCCGGCGGAATTCTACCACCGCCTGAATCGCAGAGAGCTGCAGGACGTCCCGCTCCAGATAGGTGGCCGTATACCCGGCGAACCATCGGTCGCGCTCGGTATCGTCGCGCAGTTCGAGGGCGGGTGTCGGATAGCCCCCACGCTTCACGGCAGCCTTCCAGTCCTCCGGCTCTCCCCTCTCGGCCTCGATGACATCGCGCCACTCGCGCGCTGGGACCTCGAAAAACCGCCCCCAGAGACCGGCCGTGCCCCTGCCCAATTGCTCGCGCCGCGTCATGGGCCACAGCGTGAAGTACACGGCCCGACCGGCCAGCGACTCCGCCACCCGTCTCATCAGCAGCAGGTTCGCGGATCCCGTGAGGAGGAACCGGCCCGGTGTGCGGCGTTCATCCACCGCGCGCTTCACGGCCGAGAGGAGGTCCGGGGCGCGCTGGACCTCGTCCAAGGTGATGCGAGGAGCCCGGCGAATGAGGTCCTGCGGCGACGTCTCGGCATCGGCCCGCACCTCGATGTCATCCAGGGTGAGGTACAGGCGCCTTTCGCCGGGCTCAAGGGATTGCACGAGCGTGCTCTTGCCCGTTTGGCGGGCCCCCGTGACCACGACCACAGGGAACGCTTTGAGGGCCTCCCGCACATGCGGCGCCAGGAGTCGCGGAAGGATGCCACGGCTATTCATGCCGTGAATGATAATCATTCATTGCCTGAATAGTCAATAACCTGTCCGGGTCCTCGTGCCAGGCCGGGGACCCGTGGGAGGAAATCCATCGGGAACTCGCCGAGCGGCTACGGCTATCGGGGGCGCGACAGATCCCGGACCAGCTCGTCAATGGTGGCCGGCAGATAGTCCTCGGGGTTGACGGGGGTGCCGTTCCTCCGGACCTCGAAGTGCAGGTGCGGCCCGGTGGCCCTTCCCGTCTCGCCGACGCCGCCGATGGGCTGCCCCTGCCGGACCGTATCGCCCTCGTGGGCGATGATGATGGAGAGGTGGGCGTAGACCGTCTGCAGGCCGTTGCCGTGCCGGAGGACCACGGCCTTCCCCAGGCCGCCCTGGGTGGGATCCGCGTAGATCACCTCGCCGTCCAGGGCGGCCACGACCTCCTGGTACTGGGGAGAGCCGATGTCAATGCCGGCGTGAAACTTCCCCCATCGGGGACCGAAGGGGGAATTGATGGGCCCCAGGATGGGCCAGAGAAGCTCGGCGTCCGTCTTGACGCGAGGGCGCGGCGGCTCGGTGGGGGGCGGGGGCACCGCGACCTCTTCGCGGAGCGACCGCTCCAGGACCTCGCGCTCCTGGGTGCTGAGGGGCTTGAACGGCTCGACCCGTTTCACCGCCTTCGCCCCCGGGATGAAGAGGCGCTGCCCCACCTTGAGAGGTGTGGAGGGCTTGAGGCGGTTCGCCTCCAGCAGGACGCCGACCGTGACGCCGTAGGCCTGGCCGATCCGAAAGAGCGTCTGGCCGGCCTCCACAACGTGGGTGATGCCCTTGGGCTTGGCGGGAGGTGCGGATCGCTTTCCGGATGCGGCCTCAGAAGGGGCGAGGAGGAGACCGAGAAGAAGGAAGAGCAGCCAGCACGCCCATGCCCGGCGGGTGTGAGGCCTCCGGCCGAATTGGGGAGCCCGGCGCCAGGCCGGTCGTCCGAAAATGCCCATCGGGCCGGAATATACCGGGGGCATCCCGGCCCGTCAACAGGCGCATCAGGGGCCAAAGTTCTCCTGGGCAGGCCGGAGGCCTTCCTTCCCGCCCGGGACCCCTGTCACGGCGTGAGCCTGAAGCTGCCCTGAACCGCCTGACCCCGGCAGTCCTGCCCCTGGAACCTGCCCTCGATGGCCGTCGGGCCGGTCGAGGCGGATCCGACCAGCCGGACGGCGCACTCGGGCTCGCCCAGCGTGGCGCGGAAGGTTGCCTGCGCTCCCTGCAGCCTGCCCTCCACCGGCCCCCGGAGACCCGATTTCAGCCGCACGGCCCCGGCCACACTTCCACCCTTCTCCACCAGGACCGCCGTCACCTGGTCTGCTTTGCCGCCGAGAAGGAACTGGCCGTACCAGGTGCGGGAGAGCGGGGCCGGCTCCACGGGAGGAGCTGCCCTGGAATCGTGGAAGGCATACGCCTTCCCATCCATGGAGGCGCTGTAGAGGGTCCCGTCGGCCCCCAGGGCCGCCGAGGAAATGACCGTCCCCTTCGTGGCGAACTTCCACAGGGCGGCTCCGGCATCCCCGGAGGCCGGAGGGCGAATCGCGTGCAGCCTCCCCCGCTCGTCCGCGAGATAGACGATCCCGTCACCCGCGAGCAGCGGCGAGGACTGGATCCCGGCGCCCAGGTTGTAGCGCCAGAGGGCTTGCGCCCCGCTCCCGAACAGGCCGCGGGTCTCCTGCACGGCGTACAGCCAGCCGTTCTTCCCGCCGAAAAACACGGTCCCGTCCTTCCCCAAGGCCACCGACGAGAAGATGGCGTAGGTCCGGTACCCCGATCGCGCCACGGCATCGAAGGTCCACTTCGGCTTCCCCGTCCTCGCGTCCAGGGCATACAGGATGCCGTCGTTGCCGCCGATGTAGAGCGTCCCGTCGGGCCCGATCACCGGCGCATTTTCGAATCCGCCCCGGTCGTCCCGGCCTCCCGAGCTGAAGGTCCAGCGGACCCTCACCGGCCCCCCGGCCTGCGCGGGGGGCTCCAGGGCGTACACCTTGCCGTCCATGGAGGCGACATACACCGTCCCCCCGGCGTCCACGGCGGGGGAGCCGATGAGGCTGCCCTGCGTCTGGAACCGCCACCGCACCTCCGGCCCCTTCCGGCCACGGGGCGGCGAGATCCCATAGTAGGCCCAGTCATCCGCCCCGATCACCAGGGTCCCGTCGGGCGTGAAGGCGGGAGAGGTCTCGATGGTGGTGCCCAGGTTGATGGACCAGGCCACCTGGCCCATGATCCCCTGCCGCGGCGCGCGGAGGGCGTACACGCTCCCGTCCTTGGCCCCGAAGTAGACGAGGCCCCGCTCGTCCACGAAGGGGGTGGAGTAGATGCCGAAGGCGTCGAACCGCGTGGGGAAGGCCCAGCGAACGCCGCCCGTCTCGGGGTCCAGCGCGTAGAAGATGCCGTTGTTCGCTCCCAGGTACACGGTCCCATCCGGCCCGATCACGGGGTCGGTCTCGATGCCGCCCTCCTTCTCGGCCCGCCCCGTGGAGAAGACCCACCGCAACCGGCCCGTCCTGGGACCGGCCAGTTCGCTCCGGCCCGTCCGCCCGGGATTGCCACGGTACATGGGCCAGGGGGACTTGGCGGGGCCGATCCCTTCGGCCGATGCGCCCCAGGCGGGCGCCAGGCGGAGAGCCAGCGCGGCAATGACGAGGACCCCCGCCAGAGGCCGGCGCAGACCTCGGCCTCCCGATCTCCCCTCACGTCTCCGACACATCGGCACTCTCCTTCCAGACATCCACCCTGCGGCCCGCCCCCGCGGGCCGGCCCCCCAGGGAATGGAGCATCGTCAGGATCCCGACGTACGCGAAACCCAGGGCGTACAGCGTGAGGAACGGTAGGATGAGGATCCCCGCCCGGTCCAGAAACAGATACACGCCGATCCCGGAGTAGATCGCGAGCAAGATCTCCCCTGCGGCGGTCCAGGAGAACCGGGAGCGGTAGCGTTTGGCCTTCCAGGAATCCCGCCGATCCCGAATGGCGAACTTCGGCGTCCGGGCAAAATCGCCCGCACGACGGAAGAGCCCTTCCAGGACGGCCTGACTGTTGCTGAGGGCGATCCCCGTCCCGAGCAGCATGAGCGACGGTAGATAGGGCAGCCGCCGTTGCCAGTCCGGGTAGAGCACCCGCTGGGAATAGCAGTACAGGGCGGAGGGCCCCAAGGTGGCCAGGCCGAAGAGGGCCGCAGCCGCCAACACGCCCCGCCAGGTGGCAAAGTACCAATCGAGATACAGCAGGATGGGCGAGGCGATGGCCACCATCAGCATCAGCGGATGCACGGCGTAGTGCGTGAGGTGGATCACCGCCTGGTACTTCTTGAAGGCGGAGCCCGGCGCCCGGAGGATCCCCGGGATCAGCTTGCGCGCCGTCTGGATCGAGCCCTTGGCCCAGCGCTGCTGCTGCGACTTGAACCCCTGGATCTGCACCGGCAGTTCGGCCGGGCAGACCACGTCGGCGAGGAAGACCAGGCGCCAGCCCCGGAGCTGGGCCCGGTAGCTCAGGTCCAGATCCTCGGTGAGGGTGTCGGCCTGCCATCCGCCCGCCTCCAGGATGGCGGCCTTGCGCCAGATCCCGGCCGTCCCGTTGAAATTCAGGTACAGGCCGCCCCAGGCCCGCGATCCCTGCTCCACGCCGAAGTGCCCGTCAATCCCGAGGGCCTGTGCGGTCGTCAGCAGGGAGTAGTCCCGGTTGAGATGCCCCCAGCGCGCCTGCACCATCCCCACGCCGGGATCCCGGAAGTAGGCGAGCGTGCGGCGGAGGAAATCGGGATCCGGCACGAAGTCGGCGTCGAAGATCGCCACGAACTCGCCCCGGCAGACCGCGAGGCCCTCCTTCAAGGCGCCCGCCTTGTATCCCTCCCGCGTCGCACGATGCAGGTGCACCATGTCGATGCCGGCGGCCCGGTAGCCCTCTACCAGGCGCGCCGCGATCTCCCGCGTGTCATCCGTGGAATCGTCCAGGACCTGGATCTCGAGGCGGTCCCGGGGGTACTCCAGCCGGGTCACCGCCTCCAGCAGGCGCCGGATGACGTAGCGCTCGTTGAAGATGGGAAGCTGCACCGTCACGACGGGCAGGGTGGCCTCGAGCCACTCCCGCCCCTCGGCCTGGATTCTCGCATCGGCCAGCCGCGCATGGCGCCGGTGGCGGCGATGCAGCAGGATCAGGTGCTCTTCCGATCTCCCGTAGAGGAACAGCCCGGCCAAAGACGTCAGATACAGGGCGGCCAGGGTCCCCGCGAGCCAGCTCGTCACGTCCGCTCCGCCGGCGCCGGGCGAAGGGCGACAGGGAATCCGGCCTTCCGCCGGTGCCAGTGCCACGCCAGGAGGGCGTAGAAGGGCACATACTCCGCGAGGGAAATCAGGGCCCGATCGGCCGGGGGCGCGACATAGAACAGGTAGCTCGCCACGATGGCGCCGCTCAGGTAGATCCAGGCCGGTCGCGGTTGAATCGCGAGGAAGGGGACCAGCCAGAGGAGGTACCAGGGATGGAGCGTCAGCGTGAAGGCCGCGAATGCCCCCGCCACAACCCAGACCCGCTCCAGGAGGTCGGCAGGCGTCTCCGTCCGCCGCCATGCCAGCCAGGTTAGCGTCAGGAGCAGGCCCAGCCGCCCGATCCAGGAGGCCCAGGGCACCGGATGGCTACTCACAAGCGCGGCCGCCAGGACGGCGAGGCCCATGGCGGATGAATTGAACTGCTCGTTCGGATCCGACAGAAAGCGCGGCAGGTGGCCCAGCACCTGGAACCCGGCCTCCGGGAGATACGGGAGGTAGCCCAGGAGGATCACGACCCCGCACGCGACGGGGAGGGAGGAGCGCCGTCGGCTGGCAAGGGCCGGGAGCAGGAGGATCGGGAAGAGCTTGAAAAGCACCGCGGCACCCAGGGAGATGCCAGCCAGGCAGTCACGCCCTCGCACCCAGAAGAGGACGCCCAGGAGGATGAAAGGGACGGCCAGCGCGTCCACGTGCCCCGAGCCGGCCACCTCGAACACCACCAGCGGATGCCAGGCATAGAGGATGATCCGGCGTCGCGGAAGGCCCAGCGTCCCCAGCAGCCGGAGCAGGAGCAGCAGGGCGAGCAGATCCCCCAGCAGCATCAGCCCCTTCATGGAAATCACCCGCTCGCCGCCCAGTACGCGGGCGAGCCGGAAGGCCCCCTGGGCCAGCGGGGGGTAGATCGTTCGAGCCAAGGGCCGGTTCTGCTGCTGAAACAGGGGATCCTTCCGATTCGCCTCGGTGTCGAAGTCCGCGGGACGCGAAAGGTACGGATTGATGCCGGCCGACTGGACACGGGCATCCCAGATGTAGCGATAGATGTCGCTGGACAGCACGGGGGGCGTCGCCGCCAGCGCGAGGCGGAACAGGAGGCCAAACCCCAGGATGACCCACAGGGTCCGCCTGCTGTCATCGCCGGCCCGGAACGTCCACCAGGCGCCCAGCAGGTGGAGCAGGAAAAGCGGCACGAACAGCAGGAGGAAGAACACCAGAAAGTCGTTTTGCGGGAACCCCCACACGAGGAAGCTCGGCCGGCCCACGATCCTGCCCGCCGCCGCGGCGTAGCCCAGGGCCGAGGCGGCCCCCAGCGCCGCCAGCCGGAAAGGAAGTCTGGCGGGGCAGAGATGCTCGCGATTCTCGGGTGTCTCGGCCGCTTTCACGATGAGGTCCGGGGACTTCGCCGGCTTTCCGGCGCCTCAGGTCAGAACGATCAGGTAGCGGGCCCACGCCAGCGCCGGCTCGCGAAGACGCCGGGACAGCCATCTGTCCACGCCCAGAATCCGGCCCGGATGGCCGCTGAGGAAGATCAGGGCGAAGCCCAGGAGCATGATGTAGCTCCACGGCCACTCGCCCGGGCGCCGCGCCAGGCCGATGAGCAGGTTCGTGGACATGGCCAGCGCCGCCAGGGCGCCCAGGCGACCAAAGATCCCCAGAACGTGGGAGGTCCCGATGAACAGCTCGGTCAGGAGCGTGAGCCAGGCGAACAGGATGAAGTGCGGGAGGACGATCTGCTCGACGAAGAACCGGTGCGGGAAAAGGAGGGAGTATTTCACCATCTCCTGCGTCCAGTAATAGAGCCCGCTGTCGCTGGCCATCCCGAAATCCGGCGGGATCTTCCACAAGGTCTGCTGGAGCCAGAGGATGCCATAGGCGACGCGGACGACGGCCAGGACGTATGGCGTGCCTGCACCCGCCCAGTCCCGCTCCTCGATCATGGGGATGCCACCTCCTGCCACCCGGCCCTCCGTTGCCCCCCTCGCTCAGTATGCCCAGAGCCTCCCGCAGCCCCGGCAGGGATCCGGTGCCTCGCGGCTCTCGAACTCCGTCCGGAACCGCCGGTAGCGCTCGCCGTTCCAGATGGCGGCGAACGGCTCCTCCAGACCGTTGCCCAGGATCAGCCCTTGGTAATCCCTGGCCGTCCAGGGAGAAATGCAGCAGGGCAGGACGTTGCCGTTGGCGGTCATGTAACTCAGCGTCCACGGCCGCTGACAGCCCGCCCAGGGGCGCTCGCGCTCCTCGGGGGTGAGACTCACTGCGGGAGTCGAATTTCCCGATGCCGTGAGCGCGATCCCCCTCTCCCCGGCCAGCCGGGTCGCCTCAGCCAGCATCTGCTCCTCCAGGGCCGTCAGTGCGCCGTACAGGGATTGCTCCTGGACCGCCAGTCCTTCGCCGTAGTGGACGAGCCGCTGAACATTCACGGCCATGGCGCCCATCTTGCCGGCCAGCCGGACGAGGTCGGGCAGCTCCCGGACGTTCCGTTTCATTACCGTGAACCACACGCACAGCTTCGGCGTGGCGACCCGGAGCGCCTGCTTCAGCTCCGACAGGGCGGTGACGTTCTCGACGACGCGCTCGAAGGCGGCGACTCCCCGAATGGCCCGGTAGGTCTCGGGCGTCGCCGCATCCATCGAGACGCGGAGTTCGTCCAGGCCGCTCTCGATCAGCCCCCGACGCTTCTTCTCCGTGAGGCCGATGGCGTCGGAGTTGAACAGGACCGTGGGCCCCCGCCCCTTGAGGAACCGGATCATCTGGGTAAGGTCGGGGTTGAGCAAGGGCTCCCCGATCCCATGGAGCACCACCCGGTCGAGCCGCGGGAACTGCTCGACGATGCCTCTGACCTCGGCCAGGGTGAGGTCCCTGGGCGGCTCCAGGGAGCGAAAGGTCCGGACGCAGGTCTGACACCGCGAGTCGCAGCGGTTGGTCGTTTCCAGGTACAGGACCGCGGGCAGGGCGGGGACCACAGCCGGGCGACCGCGGGTGGGCGCGCTCATCGCAGGACTCCCCCCGTCCCGTCCAAGCTGAGGATCGTGGTACAGGCGGAGCCGGCCTTGAGGAGTGAGGCACCCCCGGCGAGGCGCGGGGCCAGGCGAGGCGTATCCCCACGGGTGACGGGACAATAGGGATCCGGTCGGCCGAGATCTCCGGTCAGGAGGCGCCGGCCCGTGCAGCCCCCGGCGCAGCTTCTCTCGAAGGCGCAGCCGCGACAGGCCGCCGGGACGGATCGCGCGGCGCAGAACTCCTCGGATTGGAAAACGGCCTCCCCCAATTCCCACAGCCGCTCCAGGGGAAGGCCCGGCCCGGTCCAGTACACGCACGGGACGACCCGCCGCTTGGGCGTCACGCGGATGGTCCGCCGCCCGCAGGCACAGCCGTTCAGGCTGTTCAAGCCGGTGAGCGCGTTGAGCAGAGGCTCGGTCGTGTGGACGAGACCCACGGCGTCGAAGAGCCGCCGCCAGTTCTCCCAGAACTCCTGGTAGGTCATGGAGAAGACATCCGACGCCACCGGCTGGTACACGTTCACCCGGAAGTTCGCTCCCTGCTCGTGGGCCAGCCGGGCGATCTCGGGCAGCCGGTGGGCGTTGGTCCGCATCATCACCGCGATGATGGTGACGGGGACGGCGAGGTCCCGGGCCCGCGCCAGGCCCTGCATGGCCAGCTCCCACGCCCCGGAGCCCCGGAAGGCATCCTGCTCGGCCCGGGTGGGGAAATCGAAGGAGAACTCCACCTCGCGGAGGGCCTTCAGAAGCTCGTCGGGCATCGCCTTGACGGTATAGCCGTTGCTCGTGAGGCTCACCCGCATCCCCCGCCCCACGAGGTGCTCGACGATGGGAAGGTATTCCGGGTGCAGGCCGTTCTCTCCGGTCCCGAGGTTCGCCGAAGCAATCGGCAGGCTGTCGCAGGTCTTCCGGACATCCTCCAGCGACAGCCGGAAGGTCCCGTCGGTGGGCCGATAGCAGTGGGCGCAGGCCAGGTTGCACTCGTTGGTGAGACCGAGGCCGAGCGAGTAACCCATACCGACCCTCCCAGGCGCCGTCCGTCATCGGCCTCGCGCCGGTCACGCCTCCCCTCCCTCCCCTCCCCCGCACCCCGCCAACGGCGGGGTACCCGGCGGGAGAGGAAGGGTGGGGGTCGCTGATTCGGGGCGGCAGATCAGTATCCTCATCCATCCTGACGAGCATGGACCGTCACGGCCACCGTGTGAACGTTGAGATGCTTTATCCGGGGCGGCCGATTCGGCCTGCCCGGGAGGGGATCCCCGCGGGGTGCGGGATCAGAGGCCCCTCAATCGGGCCGCCAGCAGCACCGCGATGATCGTCATGCTGTCCACGATCTCTCCGGCCAGGACCATCTGGAGCACCTCGGGGAACGGGAAGGGCCGAACCGTGATGAATTCCGTCTCGTCGTGGGGGAGGGTCACGCCGGCCAGTTCCTCGGCGAGAAACAGGTGGGCCGTCTCATCCATGACACTCTTGCTCGTGTGGTAGCGGCCCAGGGGGATCAGGCGGCCGGCACGATGCCCGATCTCCTCGGCGAGCTCCCGCTGGGCCGCCTCCTCAACGGACTCTCCAGGGTGCACGCCGCCGGTGGGCATCTCCCATGTCGCCCGTTGCGCCACGTAGCGGTATTGGCGGATGAGGATAACCGTGTCGGGATCCACGAAGGGCAGGATGCCGACGCACTGGCCGCAGGTCACCACACCGTAGATGGTAGTTCGCCGGTCGGGAAGCTCGACCAGGTCCTCGCGCAGGGAGAGCCACCGATTCCCGTAGATGGTTCTGGTGGAGAGGGTCTTCCACGGCACGGCCGACAGGGACATCCCGCCAGACTGCTCTTGAAAGAATCGCCAGGTATGCCGGGCTCCGTCCCCGTTCGTCTCGGCGAGCGACCTCTTCAGTCGTTCGAGGTCCTCCGCCACGTCCACGTCGAACCAGGGAGGAAGCATGGCCACCTGGAGGCCCCTGGCTTTCGCCCGCCGGACCGTCTCGGAGAGGACCCCCGGTGTGCTCCAGGGCATCGCTTCGAAGATGTCGCGGTGAGGCTCGCGTAATCCGATGAGGTAGTACCCCCCATCCTCGCTGGGCCCCAGCACCACGTCCACCTCCGGGGTGGCGAGGAGGCCGATGGCCTGCTCGAGGTAGGGCGTGGGCAGCGTGGGGGTATCGCTGTCAATGACGAGCACGCCCGCATAACCCATGGCGAAGAGCTGTTCGAAGCTGCTGGCGAGCCGGGACCCCAGGTCCTGGCCCTGCTGGGGGAGGAGGACGAAGTTCGAGGCCAGGGCCTGGAAGAACGCCTTCCCTTCGGCGGGCGCGTAGGCGATGGCCGGCTGGATTTCCTGGAGGGCCTTCACCTGCTGGATCTTGTCCAGGAGGAAGCAGCCATAGAGCCGGGCGGCCTCCGCCGTCGAGAGGGGAGGGCAGAGCCGGGTCTTCACCGCCCCCGCCTGCGGCGCCTTGGCCATGATGGCAACGGCCGGCGGCCTCATCACCAGTGCCCCCCTCCAGGGATCGGTCGCACGGAGGATGCCACCCGGGCAGCCTCCCGCTCGCTACCTCTTCCAGGCGTAGCGCAGAGTGGTGGCAAGCAGATGGTAGCCGGCCAGGAGGCTCCCCCGGAGCGTCCCCCCCACCTTGGAGCGGCCGATCCGCTTCCGACAGGTGACGGGAACGTTCACGACCCGGTACCCCCTCCTGGCCGCCTTGACGATCATCTCCACGGGCCAGCCGTAGGTCTTGTGCTCCATCCCGAGGCTCCGGAAGGTCTCCGCCCGGATGGCGCGAAACGGCCCGATGTCGGTGAGCGAGACCCCGAACAGGAGACGGAGCATCCAGGTCACGACGCGGTTGCCGATGCGTTGCTGGAGCGGCAGGGCCCCTGCCTGCGTGCGGTGAGGGACCCGCGCCCCGATGGTGAGATCGGCCGTGCCTTCCAGCACGGGGCGCAGAATGGCCGGCAGCTCGGCGGGATCGTCGCTCCGGTCGCCGTCGAGGAAGACCAGGATGTCGGCGCCTTGGGCGGCCATGGCGCCGGCCAGGCAGGCGGCTCCGTACCCGCGCAGGGGTTGGTGGATGACCCGGGCTCCGGCTGCCCGGGCCACCTCGGCGGTCCGGTCGGCGCTGCCGTTATCCACCACGACAATCTCCGCCACCAGATCGCGCGGTACTTCGCCTACGACCAGGCCGATGGCCTCGGCTTCGTTCAGGGCCGGAATGATGGCGGCGATGCGCATCCTCACCGCCTTCGATCAGCCCGCCCGCCGGAGTGCCGCAAGCGCGATCCGAGGCCTCACCCTGAGCCTCCTTAATGCTGCTGGCCGTAATTCCGATGACGTATCCCGGCCTCCCGGACCGCCCCTCGGACGCCTGGCGCTCCGTCGATGCCGGGCCAGCCTCGCTCCGGCGTCGCCCCAGGACGGGCGCGCCGCGCCGGGGAGAGAGGGTGCTTCCTCCTTCTGCCACGGGGTGCCCCCCGGCGTCCCGGACCCGGCTGGCCCCGCCGGCGCGGCCTCCCGGGCCGGCCCGGGAGGCCGCGATGTACGCGGGCTTAGATACGTCACCGAATTTGCGCCACCCAGTACTGAGCCCCGCCACGGGCCGCATCCCTTATAGATGCATTCAGGCCGGTGAGCGTTGCGGGAATTCTGACGGCTGCAACGTTGGCGGCGAGAGCGGCCCGCGGGACTTTCAGCACCCGCCCCCCACCGAGGCGCTCCCCGACCGGTATCGGGCCGTCCCGCTCCTGCGGGGGCTGCATCAGGGACCGCAGGACACCTGCGCCGGCTCCCTCACGGGCGGGCGCCCAAGAAGCTGTGCCCATCGCTCCTCGGAAATCGCCAGAGCCGCCGCGACCACCCGCGGGTCGAACTGTTTGCCCGCCTCCCGGCGCAGCTCGGCCAGGGCCTCGGGAACCGGCCGCGCGGGGCGATGCGGCCGATCATGCGTCATGGCGTCCAGGGCATCCACCACGGAGAAGATTCGGGCGGTCAACGGGATCGCCTCTCCGGAAAGTCGGCTCGGGTAGCCGGCGCCGTCGTGCCGCTCGTGGTGCCCTCCCACCACATCCACGGCTGGCGCGAGGAGCGGGACCGCCTCAAGGATCTCCACGCCCGCCCCCGGGTGCTGCTCGACGACCCGTCGCTCCTCGGCTGTCAGCGGACCGGACTTCTGCAGGATCGTCTCGGGGGTCCGGGTCTCGCCGATGTCATGGAGCAACGCCCCCAGCTCCAGGGCCTCGCGCTGCGCCGGAGAGATGTCCAGTCCCTCTGCCACGGCCAGGGCGGCACTGGCCACCCGCGAAAGCGCCCCGGTTTCGCCCCCGCGCGCTTCCAGGGCCCGGACCAGCACGTCTGTGAGGCTGCGATACGAGACGCGGAGGCGCTCGACCATGAGATGGAAGACGTTGCCGAGCATGCCGATCTCGTCCCGGGCGGCGATGTAAACCGGGGTCTTGAGGTCCCCCTCGACCACCCGCCAGGTCTGCGCGGCAAGTTGCGCCAGCGGGCGGGTGATGTGCCGGGCCAGGAGCGTTCCGGCCGCCAACGCCAGCACCGCGGCTGCCAGGGAGTGCAGGTAGAGGCGGCGGCGCACCTTGGCCAACTCGGCGAGGTACACGTCCGCCCGGAAATCCACGTCCAGGGCCGCCACCGTCTTGCCGGCCGAATTCCGGACCGGGGCGAAGGCGGTGATCCAGACGCCGTGCTCGTTCCGGTAGATCTCCGTGTGCCCCGGCGCGCCGTCCGCCAGGACACGCTGAAGGATAGGCTGGATCTCGGGGACGAGCCGGTACGGCTCACCCACCGGGACGTCCCACTTGCTGATGACGGCGAACCGGGCCACCGCCCCCTCGAGGTTGCTCAGGGTGTAGACCGCATCCTTCAACTGATTGGTCTCCTGGATCTGGCGCAGTTGCTCCCGGATTGCCTGGTAGGCCGGCGTGTCGGTCCGCCCCCCCTCGACCGCGGCCTGGTGCATGTCGCCATCCACCAGCAAGGCGCCCGTGCGGGCGATGTTCAAGAGGAGCGACCCCAGGGACTGCCGCAGCAGGCGGTCCTGCGCCCGGTACTGGAGCAAGCCGCTGAGGAGGATCCCCAGGGCGGTCAGGAGGATGAGGCTTCCCCCCAGGCGCCACGCCAACCGGCGCCAGATCGGCAGGTATCTGCGCGTGACGCAATCCATCGTCTGCGCCTGCATGGCCTCCCCCGGGATCAGTCCACCGCCAGCTCCGAGACGTCCCGCTCGAAGAGAAGCTCCACCGACCAATCCAGGGCCACGCGGACCCGCGCGGCCAGGGTCGGGAGCTTCAGCATGTACACCGTCTTCCAGAAGAACCAGGCAGGAAAGCCGACGAGCTTCACGCCCCGGAGATCAGCCACCGCGGTGCGGCGGCTGAGCGGCACCATCTCCCCCAGCAACCGGAACCGGAAAGGCTGTCGCTCGCGGCCGGTCAGCTCCGCCTCGATCTGCCGGGCCAGGGCGCGGGCCTGGCGGACGGCCACCTGCGCCGTGGCGACATAGGGTGCGCCCGTGTGGGGATCCGTCTGGGCCGCGTTATCCCCCAGGGCGTACACGTCGGGCGCGCCCTCGACCTCGAAGAACTCGTTGACCAGCAGCCGCCCGTCCCGCGCCTTGGCGAGCGGCAGATCGGCGATCACCGGGCTCACGCGGTTCCCGGCCGTCCAGATGACGCACTCGCTCGGGATGACCCGGCCGTCTTGCAGCTCCAGCCCATCTGCCCTGACCCGGGCGGCGCGGCTCGCCTCCAGCTCGATCCCGCGCTGGATCAACTGCTCACGGGCGTAGGCGGCGAGGTTCGTGGCGGTCTGGGGGAGGACCGCGCTTCCGACCAGGACCAGGCGGATCGCATCCCGGGGGATGGAGGGATAATGGCGGAGGAGGATTCCCCGGGCCAGCTCCTCCAGGGCGGCCATCAGTTCCGTCCCCGCATGGCCCGCTCCCACCACGACGAAGGTGAGGAGGCGCTTCCGCACCCAGGGATCGTCGGCCAGGGCCGCGGCCTCGAACAGGGCGATCACGCGATTGCGGATCTGGACGGCATCCCCCACCCCTTTGAAGGTGAGGGCGTGCTCCACCGCGCCGGGCGCCACGTCCACGTTGGGTGTGGCCCCGAGGGCCAGGACCAGCTTGTCGTACTGCACGTGCCGGCGGGCCGCGGACCGGCGGTGCCTCGCGACCACCCGCCGGCGGTCCAGGTCAATTCCCTCGACGACCATCTCCCCGAACTCGACGCCGAGCTTGCCGCACAGGGGGCGGATCGGATACAGGACGTGGCGGGTCTCGACGCCGCCGGTCGCGGCCTCGGCCAGCATCGGCGTGAACAGGAAGAAGTTGTGGGCGCTCATCAGGGTGATGTAGACCGGCAGGACGCCGGCGCACCGCTTGGCCAGCTCCAGGGCGGTGGTCACCCCCGCAAACCCGCCTCCCAGGATCAGTATCCGGGGAGCCAGCGAGGTGCTCGGAAGCACAAAGGCTCGGCCAGCGGCGAGATCGGCTCGGGGGTGGGGAATCGGCATGGCTCGTCAGTCCCTCTCGCGTTCCGTTCGCCCAATCTCTGCCCGGGCTCCACCCGCGATCTCCATCCAGGCCCGCAGGGTCTCGGCGACGCTCCAGGCCTGGGCGATGCAGCCCCGGGGAGTGAAGGGCGGATCCCCGTCGAAGATCTCCGCGATGCTCCCCACGCCGTAGTCGGAGAGATGATGCGCCAACGGCTCGAGGAATCCCCGGGCGGTTTCGCGGTTCCCGTACGCCTTGAGGTGGGCCAGGGCGAAAGGCCCGAGAAGCCACGCCCACACCGGGCCCTGGTGGTAGGCTGCGTCCCGCTCCCGCGGCCCGCCGGCGTAGCGCCCGCGGTACTGGGGGTGATCGGGCGCGAGGCTCCGCAGGCCGAACGAGGTGAGCAGGTGGCGCGCGCAGGCATCCACCACCCCGCGCTGGCGGTCCGGACCGAGCGGGCTTTCGGGGAGGGACACGGCGAAGATCTGATTCGGACGGAGGGCCGGATCGTTCCCCCCGGGCCCGTCAATGACGTCATAGCAGTACCCGACCGCGTCGTTCCAGAACCGCTGGAACCCCTCCCGCACCTTCACCGCCAGCGATTCATAGATCCCGGCCGGCCGCTCCAGCCGCCTGGCGAAGGACGCCATCGTCCGCAAGGCGTTGTACCAGAGGGCGTTGATCTCGACGGCCTTCCCCAACCGGGGCGTGACCACCCAGTCGCCGATCTTGGCATCCATCCAGGTGAGCTGGAGGCCCGGCTCCCCGGATCGGAGCAGGCCGTCCCTTGGATCCTCCGCGATCCCGTAGCGGGTCCCCTGGCGGTGCCAGCGGACGATCTCCTCCAGGACCGGGAAAAGTTGCCCGAGGAGGGCGTCATCGCCCGTCGCCGCATGGTAGGCCCGGATGGCCTCGAAGTACCAGAGCGTGGCGTCCACGGTATTGTACTCGGGCGTCTCGCCGGCATCGGGGAACCGATTGGGGAGCATCCCCTGATCCACGAAGCGGGCGAAGGTCGCGAGAATCTTCCGTGCCACCTCCGGGCGGCCCGTGGCGATCGAGAGGCCCGGCAGGCTGATCATGGTGTCGCGCCCCCAGTCCCCGAACCAGTGGTACCCGGCGATGACCGACAGGCCATCTGATTCGTCGGGGAGCAGGCGCCGCACCACGAACTGGTCCGCGGCCAGCACCAGTTGCTCGATCCATGCGGGTGCCGTTTTGGCGGCAGGCTCGGCCGTGCGCCAGCGGGAGAGGAGTTCCTTTTCGTGACGTTGCCTGCGTTCCCATGCCGCCTCCCCATCCAGCGGGGGCGAGCCCTCGGTCGAGAGAACGAGGGTCAATGCGCCGCCCGGCCGGAGAGTTGACCGGAATGTCCCCGCGTGCAGGTGGTCCTCGCGGGAATCGAGGCCGCGCTCCCGCTCGGCCGCCAGGTCGAAGCCGTGGTACCAGTCGTGGGAGGGCTGGGCCTCGGCGCCCTCTGCCAACAGGACGAAGGGCCGGGCCCCATCCAAGGCCACGACGCGCAGGCCCTTCGGCACCGCCTCGACCCGCATGTGCCAGCCGTCTCCCCGGGTGGTCGCGTGGTAGTCGCGATAATTCACCAGGGCCTTCAGCTCCAAGCCGACCGGTCCTTTGGCCCGGGGCAAGCGATACTGGACGTAGGTCGTGTCGGCTCCCTGTTCCATCCAGATCCGCTTTTCCAGGAGGGCGTCCGCACAGGCGTAGGTCCAGACGGGAGCCCTCCCCTCGAGGCGAAATCGCTCGATCTCCCGATAGCCCTGGGGATCCACGGTGCCATCCGCCCAGCGGTTGGTGAAGAGCGGGCGCCTGAGGCCGTCGTACTCGACCATCTCATCCAGTTTCGCGACGAGCAGAGTCCGTCCCAGGGGCGGCTTCAGGGCTGCAACCAGCAGGCCGTGGTACCGTCTGGTCAGAAGACCCGCCACCGTTCCCGAGGCGAACCCGCCGATGCCGTTGGTGCAGAGCCACTCGCCCGATTCGGCTACAGGCAGACGGCCGCAGAGTTCCCGCCCCCAGTCAACGGTTGGCGATTTCATGTCGCTCTCCGGCACGTGCTCCCCGAGGGCGACCTGCCGGGGGCCCAGGCACCGGGCCTGCCCGCCATAGAGATGCAGGTCGGCGCGGCGTTCGACCTTCCGCTCGTACCCGCGGCGGAAGCTCTGGACGATGGCGTCCTTGGGGCGACGATCTCGGGCAGGGCCACCCGGACCGCCCCCGTGGGGACGCCCCAGCGGGCGGCGGCGCAGGCACCCGCGGCCCCCAGGGACTTCAGCCTCCGCTCTGCTGCAGGAGCTTGGCCACCAGCCCCGTCCAGCCGGTCTGATGGCTGGCCCCCATGCCGGCCCCGTTGTCGCCGTGGAAATACTCGGAGAACCAGATGAGATCCCGCCAGTACGGGTCGGTCTGGAATTTCTCCACCCCGCCGTGGACCGGACGCCGCCCGTCGGGACCCCGCAGGAAGATCCGGGTCAGGCGCCGGGAGAGTTCGGTGCCGACTTCCCAGAGGGTCGCCCGCGCGCCCGAGCCCGTCGGGCACTCGACCCGGAGGTCCGGGCCGTAGAAGTGGTCGAACTTCTGGAGCGCCTCGATCAGGAGGTAATTGATGGGGAACCAGATGGGCCCGCGCCAGTTGGAGTTGCCGCCGAAGAGTCCGGTGCTCGATTCGGCCGGCTCGTAATCCACCCGGTGGGTCTGGCCATTGACCGTCAGCACGTAGGGATGGTCGCGGTGGAACCGGGAGACGGCCCGGATGCCGTAGGGTGAGAGGAACTCGCCCTCGTCCAGCATCAGCCGCAGCACGCGGGGGAGCTGTTCTCGGGTCACGACGGAGAGGAGCCGGCGCACCCCGCCCCCGGGGTGGTCCCTCGTCTCCAGGTGCTCGCGAAACTCCGGCCGGTTCCGGATGAACCACTCCATGCGGCGCTTGAAGCCGGCCAGCGTGTCCACGACCTCCGGCTCCAGCGTCTCCACCGCCAAGAGCGGGATCAGCCCGACCAGGGATCGGACCCGCATGAACCGGTGCTCGCCGCTGGGGAGGTGGAGCACGTCGTAGAAGAAGCCGTCCTCCTCGTCCCAGAGCTCGATCCCCTCTCCCCCCCGGTCGTCCATGGCATGGGCGATGTGGACGAAGTGCTCGAAGAACTTCGATGCCACGCCCTCGTAGGCGGGATTCTCCCGCGCCAGCTCCAGGGCGATCGCCAGCATGTTCAGGCAGTACATCCCCATCCAGCTCGTCCCGTCGGACTGCTCGATGTGCCCCCCGGTGGGCAGCGGCGCCGAGCGGTCGAAGACCCCGATGTTGTCCAGGCCCAGGAAGCCGCCCTGGAAGACGTTCCTCCCCTCGGCGTCCTTCCGGTTCACCCACCAGGTGAAGTTCAGGAGGAGCTTGTGGAAGACCCCCTCCAGAAACTGCCGGTCGGGCCGCCCGGTCCGTTTCCGGTCGATCTTGTAGACGCGCCAGGCCGCCCAGGCGTGGACCGGGGGATTCACGTCGCCCAAGGCCCACTCGTAGGCGGGGATCTGGCCGTTGGGGTGCATGTACCACTCGCGCAGGAACAGGGTGAGCTGCCCCTTGGCGAACTCGGGATCCACCAGGGCCAGGGCGATGGTGTGGAAGGCCAGGTCCCACGCCGCGTACCAGGGGTACTCCCACTTGTCGGGCATCGAGATCACATCCTCGTTGTACAGGTGCGTCCACTCGCGATTCCGGCCGTGCTTTCGGTCCGGGGGCGGGGGAGGCTGGGTGGGGTCGCCCGTGAGCCACCGCCGCACGTCGTAATGGTACCATTGCTTGGACCAAAGCATCCCCGCCAGGGCCTGCCGCATGACGCCCCTGGCGTCGTCGCCCAGCCTCTCGGGGATCACGGTGGCGTAGAACTCGTCGGCCTCCCGCCGGCGCTCCGCAAAGATGGCCTCGAAGGCGGGCCCCAAGGCGTCTCGCCCAGGGTCGCCGTCGCTGAGGCGCAGGCGCATCGTCACGCCCTGCCCGGGCGGCACCTGCAGGGGATAGTGGGCGGCCGCTTTCGTCCCCTCCTGGGCGGGGTTCACCGCCTCACGCCGGCCGTGGATGATGTAGTCGTGGAACGCGTCCTTGGCGAAGCCGCGGCCGTTCCCCGTCCCGTAGAGGCGCTGGAAGTTCGTCTCGTTTTCGGTGAAGAGCAGCTGCGGCGCTCCCCCGCACCACAGGCGATAGCTCCGGGGAAGCGCCGGATGCTCCACGACGATCATGGCGGCCCCTCCCGCCCCCGCGGCTCGGCTCAGCCTGGGCCGCGGGGATCCGGGGTCCCAGGACCAGGTGTTTCGGAACCAGAGCGTCGGCAGCACGTGAAGCGGGGCGGCCTCAGGCCCCCGGTTCCACACGCTGAGGCGGATCAAGATGTCATCGGGCGCGGCCTTGGCATATTCCACGACGATGTCGAAGTAGCGGTCCTCGGCGAAGACCCCCGTGTCCAGCAGCTCGAACTCGGGATCCCGCCGGGTGCGCCGCCGGTTCTCCTCGACGAGCCGGGCGTAGGGGAATTCCGCCTGAGGGTACTTGTAGAGGCCCTGCATGTAGGAGTGGGTGGGCGTGGCGTCGAGGTAGAAGTAGTAGTCCTTCACGTCCTCGCCGTGATTTCCCTCCGGGCCGCTCAGGCCGAAGGCCCGCTCCTTCAGGATGGGATCCTTCCCGTTCCACAAAGCCAGGGCGAAGCACAGGCGCTGGTGGTTGTCGGAGATCCCGAGGAGCCCGTCCTCGCCCCAGCGGTAGGCCCGGGACCGGGCGTGGTCATGGGGGAAGTAGTCCCACGCGGTCCCATGGGGGGAGTAGTCCTCGCGGACCGTTCCCCACTGCCGCTCCGAGAGATACGGCCCCCAGCGCCGCCAATGGGCGGTCCGGAGTTTCGCCTCTTCGAGCCGTCGCGCCTCCGCCGTCATCGCCCGCCCCCCTCTGCCCTCTCGCCCAGGTCCGCGACCTCGCAGAACACCTTGATGGCCCCCCGGGCGGCGGTGAGCGTGTCGAACAGCTCGCGGTAGTTCTCCAGCCCCTTCACCGGATGGGTGAGCAGCCGCCGGAGCCACCCGGGGTACAGCGCCTCGCCATGGGCGAGGTCGCGGGCGCCCATCTCGAAGTATTCCCGGTTGGCATTCACGGTGCCCACCATCACCTTGTTCCCCAGGACGAACCCCAGATTGATCCTGTCCGCGGGCACCTCGACCCGCCGGTCGGCGCCCGTGACGCTGGAGAGGACGAGCACCCCGTTCTTGCCGAGGGCCTGCATGCCCTCGAACACGATGGGCGAGAAGCCGGTCGCCTCGAACATCAGGTCGAAGGGTCCGTGCTTCCTGGCCCCGTCGAGGAGCGGCATGTCCCGGGTGGACTCGTACCGGGCGCCCAGCGCCTCGGCGAGATCCGAGTTGAGGTACGGTTTCCGCTCCAGGCCGAAGGTCGTCACCTCCAGGCCGCGGAGCCGGAGGATGAGCGTCGCCAGGAGCCCGATGGTGCCGGCCCCGAGCACGGCCGCCCGCCGGGGACGCCAGACCCGGAGGCGCCGCTGGATCTCGTACGCCTGGTGGATGCCCTTCTCCACCACGGCGCACGGCTCCAGGAGCACGCCGACCTCTTTGAGCGCCGGCGGGAACTTCACGAGATATTCGGCGTCATCCACGTAGTACTCGGTGAGGAACCCGTGGCGCAGGTGGATCCCGCGCTCGAAGTAGGTGTCGTCCGTGGTCATGTCGTCGGTGCCGATGAGATCGTAGAGGCTGGAGCCGGGCCGGCGCACCGTGGCCACCACGTAGTCGCCCGGCCGGAGGTGCCAGACCCTGGACCCCACGGCCTCCACCTGCCCGAAGCTCTCGTGGCCCAGGATCAGGAAGTCGTCCCCCTCCGGGGCCGCACCGTACTCGGCCGCGTTAATCTCTTTGTCCGTGCCATCCACCCCGACCCGGAGCACCTTTACCAGCACCCCGCGGCCGCCCTCGATCTCGGCGAGGGAAGGCTTCGGCAGCTCCGCCAGGTGGACGCTGTTGGCTTTTCCCGGAATTACGGCAATGGCTTTCACGTCTCCCGCCTTCCCCCTCCGGTGTCCGCACCGCGGACATGCCGCCGGGCACGCTCGCGCCGCCGCGTCATTCCGTGTGGGGATGATGATGGAGAATC
>JBBIQE010000046.1:0-23379 GCA_037442485.1 Methylomirabilis sp. (SeqCode) | reverse complement strand
ACCACGGCCACCGAGGGCTCCTTCGCCCCCGGGTGGCTGAGGTGGGCGCCGCCGGCCACGCAGAGCAGCTCGAACAGCGTCGTCTTTCCCGTCGCCGGCAACCCGATGATCCCGATGCGCATGCTGACCGCTCCCGCAGACGGCGAAAAGGATGGGGCCGGATTCTCCCAGCGCCCCCCCCGGCTGTCAAGCCGGTTCTCGGCAACGTGGGCAGAAGCGGTTGAAGGGGCGGCGCAGGAGGGGTCGGTGGCGTGGCTACGTCGCGTCGGCGAGGACGAGACCCAGGGACAGCGTGGTGGACCAGCCGAGGACGGTAAACCGAAGGCCGTGCCGGATCAGCTCGCCGGATGCCCGCCGGTCCGGGGGGTCGGTCCAGACGACGGCGCCCTGCGCTGTGAGCGCCCCGTGGGGGGTGTGCAGGGTGAGGGCCACCACCGTCCCGGTGGGGAGGAGCTCGGGCAGGTGCAGCAGGACCCCGCCTCGGCTCAGGTTGCCCGTCCGCCCCCGGAGCAGGAGCCCCACCTGCCCTTCGGGCCGGCAGGTGATCGGCACATCCAGCGGCAGGCGGACCCCGGCAAGACGCATCTCTCCCTTGAGGCGAATCAGCTCGCGGAGGGCGCGGCGCTTTTCGGGCGTGAGCGGACTGAAGGCCACGCCGTGGAGAATCCCCCCCGCCGTGGGCGCCGAATCGGCGCCCCAGACCACCCGTCCCTCCACCTCGACAGGGCCGCGATCCGTCTGCAGGCGGGCGCAGAGCGGCATCTGCACCGGGAGGCGCTCGGCCAGCTCGGCGCACGTGCCACCTTCACTCAGGTTGCGCGTCCACCCGACCCCCACCTTGGCGGGGCCGATTGCGCCGGACTTGTGCAGGAGGGGGAGCTGGATCAGGTACCGCGCGAACTGTCGCCTGTCGGAGTGTCTGCCCAAGGCTCTGGCCTCCCGCCTGGCCTCAGCATAGGCATACCGTGCGGATTTCGCAAGGGAGAATTTGGTTCCGGAATGGCCGTTCAGCCTCGGGCCGGCGCGGTTTCGCCGTTGCATTCACGACGTCCTGTGGTATCCTCGCCCGGGGGCACCGGGCAGAGGCAGAGGCCAGTCGCGTGAAGGCCTATCTGGACATCGAGACCTCACCCGGCGGCCAGGTGACGGTCGTCGGGATCTACCGCGAGGATCGCGGGTTGCGTCAGCTCGTGGGCGGCGAGATCACCGACCTTTCCGTGTGGGAGGCGCTGGAGGGAGTGGACACCCTCTGCACGTACAACGGCGACCGGTTCGACCTGCCCATCCTGGAGCGCCAGACCCGGCTCGACCTCCGCTCCCGCTTCCGATCCCTGGACCTGCTCCGCGAATGCCGCCGGGCCGGCCTGAGGGGTGGCCTCAAGCGGATGGAGGAGCGGTTCGGCATCCCGCGGGCCACCCGTGGGATGAACGGCCGGGATGCCCTGCGTCTCTGGGCACGATACGAAACCCAGGGGGACCGAGAGGCGCTCCGGCTGCTTCTCGATTACAACCGCGAGGATGTGATGAACCTCGTGCAGCTCGAACGGATCGTGGTGGGAGTCGGCTTCGACTTGGAGAACCGATAGCGACAGCGACAGGGACACCAGGGGCGACAGGGACAGGAAGAGCACGCCGTACTTCGCTGTCGGATCTCGCTGTCGGATATCGGTGATGGCTTTGCCATGCGGATCGCGTTCGCCACGGTGGGTTGCCGCCTGAACCAGTTCGAGACGGATGCGCTGCGCGGGCGGGCGCAAGCGGAGGGGCACGAGATCGTCCCCTTCGAGGCCCCGGCCGAGGTGTACGTGATCAACACCTGCACCATCACGGCCGAGGCGGATGCGGACTCGCGGCGCCTGGCCCGGCAGGCGGTGCGCCGCAACCCCTCGGCCCTGGTGGCGGTGACGGGCTGCTACGCGCAGGCTGCGCCCGAAGCGGTGGCGGCGATGCCGGGCGTGGATCTGGTGCTGGGCAATTCGGAGAAGCCGCAGTTGTTGGACCACCTCCGGGCGATCCGCAAAAGCGGCGGGGCCCGGCTCCTCGTCGGAATACCTGCGGGCCGTCGCGAGGTCGAGGACTACGGCCCGGGGGTGGACCCGGACCGGACGCGGGCGTTCCTCAAGGTGCAGGACGGCTGCAACTACCGCTGCAGCTTCTGCATCGTTCCCGCGGTGCGCGGCGCCAATCGCAGCCAGCGGCCCGAGCGGATCCTGGCGGAGCTGGGGCGCCTGCACGCCGCCGGCTTCCTCGAAGTGGTCCTCACCGGCATCCACCTGGGAACCTACGGGCGGGACCTCCTGCCGCCCACGTCGCTCGGCGAGCTGTGCCGGCGGATCGCCGATCTGGACGAGGCCCCGCGGATCCGGCTGAGCTCGCTCGATCCGCACGAGGTGAGGCCGGAGTTGATCCGCCTCCTGGCGGAATCCCCCCGGTTCTGCCGACACCTCCACCTGCCGCTCCAGAGCGGGGACGAGGGGATCCTCCGGCGAATGCGCCGGGGGCACACGGCCGCCGAGTTCCGCGAGCTGGTGGAGCGCCTGGCGCGGGAGGTGCCCGGGATCGCCGTGAGCGGCGACGTCATCGTCGGATTCCCGGGCGAGGACGAGCCGGCCTTCCGGCGAACCACCGATCTCCTGGAGGCGCTGCCCATCGCCGGCCTGCACGTCTTCAGCTATTCCCGCCGGCCCGGCACCGATGCGGCCGGCTATCCGGACCAGGTGCCCAGGACGGTGAAGGCCGAGCGGAGCCGGGTGCTCCGGGCCCTGGCCGCCCGGAAGGCCCAGGCCTTCCGCCGGCGCTTCCTGGGCGAGGACCTCGCCGTCCTGGTCCTGGATCGGGATGGACCGGACGGGCTGCTGGAGGGGCTCAGCGACAATTACCTCCGGGTGTGGTTCGCCGGCGATCCGGGTCTTCGCGGCCGGATCGTGACCGTGCGGGCGGAACAGGTGACGGGCCGCGGCCTCCTGGGGTCGCTCCGGGGGGCGGGGTGGAGCCCGTCTCGAGGGCCCGCGCCCTCTCCCACCTCCGCTGCTGACGGTGCGGCGACGTTCGTGCAAGGGCGGTCAACCTGGCATGGCCCGATTCAAGCCGCTGGATGCGAGGCTCGCGGAAGTGCGTGACTCCGTCTTCCATCGGGCGGGTGCCCTCTCTTCGGGTCGGGTCTTTCGGTAAACACGGCCTCCCTCAGGTTCCTGTTCCATTGGGTGTCTTGGGAGGCAGCCTGCGCCGGGCGAAGCGGGATATCTGCCAGCCCACCAGGAGGGCCGCCAAGAGCGCCGCGAGCAGGACGATCCGGGGGGACGTGGCCACCAGGCCCCCCGCCGCCAGGAGGAGCAGGAGCCGCTCCGGCCACGCGGCCGGCCCGAGCAGCCACCCCTCCAGCGCGGCCGAAGTCAGGAGGATGCACGTCGCTGCCAGCAGGAACACCCACCCCACCTCGCCCCAGGATCCCTGCAGGATGAGCGCCGGGTGATACACGAAGATGAAGGGCACGATGACGCCGCCGATGGCCAGCTTGAAGGCCTCGACGCCCGTCTTCATCGGCTCCGATCCGGCGATGGCCGCCGAGGCGTAGGCCGCGATGGCCACGGGCGGGGTGACGTCCGCCAGGACGCCGAAGTAAAACGCGAACAGGTGGGCGGGCAGGAGCCCCACGCCCAGCTTCATCATGGCGGCGCCGCCCACCACCACCGTCAGGATGTAAGCGGGCGTGGTGGGGATCCCCGTCCCCAGGAAGGTGTCCACCACCATCACCATGAGCAGGGTGAGCAGCAGCCATCCGCCCGAGAGCGAGATGAACAGGCTGCTGAAGGCGAGGCCGAGGGCCGTCTGGGCGATGACCGCCACGATCATCCCCGCGGCGGTGATGGCCACGGCGATCATGGCGGCGTCGCAGCCCCCCTGACGCATGGCCTGCCAGATCTCGCGAGGCCCCATGCGGGTCTCGCGGCGGAAGGCCGCGGCGGCCACGCTCACCACGATGGCCAGCATCCCCGAGAAGACCGGTGTGTAGCCCAGCACCAGCAGGATCACCAGCAGGACGATGGGGGAGAGCAGGTAGCTTCGCGGCAGCACCGAGCGGAGCGGCGGGATCTCGGCGGAGCCCATGGGCCGCAGGCCGATCTTCAGCGCCTCCAGGTGGACCATGGCGAAGACGCCGAGGTAGTACAGCAGCGCGGCGAGGGCGGCCGACTTGGCGATAGTCCAGTACGGGATGGCCGTCATCTCGGCCATGACGAAGGCCCCGACCCCCATGATGGGGGGCATGAGCATGCCCCCGACGCCGGCCGCGGCCTCGACCGCGCCGGCGAACTGCGGCCGGTAGCCCACCTGCTTCATCAGGGGGATGGAAAAGGAGCCGGTGGTGTAGACGTTGGAGACCGAGGAGCCGCTGAGCGTCCCGTACAGCGCGCTGCTCACCACAGCCACCTTGGCCGGGCCGCCGCGGGTCCGTCCCGCCACGGCCACGGCCAGGTCCTTGAAGAACTGGCCCAGGCCGGTCCGGACGATGAAGCAGCCGAACAGGACGAAGATGAAGATGACCGTGGCCGAGATCCCCGTGAGCGATCCGTAGATCCCCTGCTCGTTGTAGAGGTACATGAGTTCCACGGCCCGGGCGAAGGTGAAGCCCCTGTGGTGCAGGATGCCGGGCAGCCACGGCCCGGCGAAGAGGTAGGCGAGGAAGAGGGCCACCAGCCCCGAGAGCCACGGGGAGACGGCCCGCCGGGTGGCCTCCAGGAGGAGCAGGCTGAGGATGGCTCCCCAGACCATTTCGCCGAGCAGCACCTCGGTCGAACCCTCCCAGCGGTTGATGAGGCGGGGCTGCTGCCAGATGACGTAGAGATTGCTCAGCAGGGCCAGGGCGGCCCAGATCCAGTCCCAGAGCGACGGCCGGCTCCGCGGCGATCTTACCGAGGCGGGAAAGAGGAGGAAGGTGAGCGGCAGCAGGAAGGCCAGGTGGACGGCCCGCTGGAGCCGCGGCTCCAGGAAGCCCGCCCACGTCGTATAGAGGTGAAAGCAGGAGGCGCCGACCGCCAGGATGGTGACGGCCGACGCCTCCCGCCCGTGGATCTCGCGCCGTTCAGCCACGCCGGGAACCCGGGTCTACTTCAGCCAGCCCCTCTCGCGGTAGTACTTCTCGGCCCCGGGGTGCAGGGGCGCGCCCAGGTCCTTCCAGGCGGTGGTGGGATCGAAGTCCTTGACGCTGTCGTGGATCTTCCGGACGCGGTCCGGATTCTCCGCCAGGACCTTGACGACCCGATAGACCACATCGGCCGAGAGCTTGCTGTTGGCGGTCATCATGGTCGGACTGCCCGGTGAGGGGAGATCCTTCTCCACGATGCCGTAGCTTCCGGCCGGGATGGCCCCTTTCACGAAGGCGAACTCCTTGTACATGTAGTCCATGACCTCGGGGGGGAAGGCCAGCAGCAGGATGTCCCGGCCCACCTTGGCCTCCAGGACCGAGGAGGAGGGGATGGCGATGTTCTGGAACAGCGCGTCCACCTGCCGGTCTTTGAAGAGCGTGGCCTGGTCGTTGTACCCGGCGTGGAACACCTTGCCCCCCGCCTTGGCCAGGTCCTCATAGGTCATCTTGTAGAAGGCCAGGACCCGTCGCAGGGCCAGTTCGTCGGTCGTCCCGACCCGGTCCACGGCGATGCGGATGGGCATCTTCTTCCTGAAGATCTCGTCCATGCGGGTGGCCCCGAATCTCCTGTCCAGGACGAACTGGAGGTAGCTCACGCCGAAATTCGACATCACGCCCCGGACGTCGGGCAGGGCGGCCTTGAACGGCTCGCGCCCGGCCCGGGCATCCGCCACCGTCCAGGGGAAGCCGAAGCCGAACTCCGAGGCGCCCTCGCCGACCTTCTGCACGGCGATGAGGCCGCCGCCCGGCACCACCCGGATGATGATGCCCGGATCCTTCTCCTTGACCAGCTCGGAGATGCCGGTGAAGACGGTGTACCAGACGCCTCCCAGTCCGCCCACCGTGGCCGTGTACGTTTGCGCCTGCGCCCTGCCGAGACCCAGGGCCAGCAAAAAGGCCGCGCCGAGGATTCCCATTCCCCACCGTTTCATGACCGCTTCCTCCTCCTGCCCGACGTTGTTCCCGTGGCGCGGGCCGTCCTGGCCCGCGAGAGAACCGGCACCTTCCCGGCCGCCCGTTTGGGGGCGGCCGGCTTCAGCAGACGCAGCATGGCGGCCAGGCCGTGCAGGTCCTGCAGGCGATCGATGCGGCGCACGGCGTCGGCGATCCGCTCGGCGTGCGCCCTTGAGGTGACGGTCGTGGCCAGCCGCAGGTACTTCTCGTGAATCTCCTCGGGCCTCAGGGGGTTCTCCAGCGTCCCCCTGGCGTGGTCCACGCGCTCCACGAGGCGCCGGCCGTCCCTCGTCGTGACCTCGACGATCGAGGCGTAGACCTCGGGCCATCCCTTGTCCAACTCGGGATCGGCGACCAGGCGCGTCTTGGCCCGCAGGCGCGCGACCTCGGGATGCTTCAGCCGATCCTGCAGGATGTCGTCAATCCTCACCCGTCCGAAGGTGAGCCCCACCGGCAGGATGTACTGGGCGCAGTGGGATTTCAGCTCGTTGTTGTCGATCATGTGGGCCCCGGAGGCCGGGAACCGGAGCACGATCTCCTCCACGGCGGCGGCCTGGAGAGCGTGCGTCCGCGCCAGGGCCAGCAGGGCATCCAGGCCCGGATGGGTGAAGGAGCAGGAGGAGTAGAGCTTGTAGGCGAACTCCCGCAGGTAGAAGCGCTCCCCCCAGTCGGCCAGCAGGGCCTCGGGGTGCCGCTCGCCGGAGAAGGCGGTGAAGGCGTCGTACTTGCCCCCGAAGGGATCGGGCGGGCCGCCGAAGCCGAGGCGGGCCAGGTAGGCCGCCGTCGTTCCGTTGCGCGCCGCCAGGCCGGGATTGAAGGGCCGGGAGTTCTCGGTCTGATCGGACGCCCAGGCCAGCAGGCCCGAGGCTTGCTGCATGGCGAGACCCAGCGCGACTGCGACCTTCGCCGCCGGCAGGCGAAACAGGTGGCCGGCCGCGGCGGCGGCGCCAAAGGCGCCGCAGATGGCGCTGGGATGAAAGCCCCGGTTGTAGAGGGCCACGGGGTTCAGGGCGTAACTCACCCGGCAGGCGACCTCGATCCCCAGGATCATGGCCCCGAGAAAGCGCGCGCCGCTCGCCCCCTCCTTCTCGGCCACGGCCAGGCTCACCGGCACGGTCACGGCCGGCGCGTGGAGGATGCCGCCCACGTGGTGCGGCTCGATGTCGCAGTAGTAGCCCAACGTCCCGTTGAACAGGGCGGCGTTCACGCAGGACGTCCTGGTCCCCTGGCCCACCAGGCTGGATTCCGGCGTCCCGCCTAGGCGGCGCACGAAATCGGCCAGGATTCGCGTGGCGGAGTACCGGCGCGAAGAGGCGGCCAGCATCGCCCCCAGAGTATCCAGGAGGATCAGCCTGGCCTGGGACACCACCTCCGGCGGGACGTCCTTCAAGCGGAAGGCGGCTAGGCGCTCGGCGAGCTGCCTCGAGACGGCCGGGGGGTCATTCATGCAGAGCCTCCCAAGGCCCCCGGAGGGGCGTTGCAAGACGGGGTGGAAAAAAGGGACCGGATACCATGTCCAGCTCGGCGAAGGAGGGAACCTGCCGCAGCGCCTGTGCCGCTGCACGCATGACCGCCCTCCCTCCGGACCCGTTGCATCCCCTGGGGTTTGACTATAGCATGAGGCCCGCCCGCGAGGAAACCTTGTCGGTTGGTTCTTGCGCGCCCGCGCGCCAGAACCGGTGAAAGCGACATGGCCGGAAGCGACAGCACCCGCGTCCTCCCGCTGGGGAAGCAGCACGCCGAGTTCCCCGCAGGCTTTCTCTGGGTGGCCCTGGCGGCGGCCCTCTCCGGGGGCTTTGCCCTCGGCGGGCACCTGAGCTTCGTCCTCGGCTTCGGCTACCCGCTGGGGGCATCCTTCCCCGCCCTCGTGCAGGCCCATGGCCATGCCCAGTTGATCGGCTGGGCGGGGCTGTTCGTGATGGGGGTGAGCCTCCACTTCATTCCGCGCCTGGCCAGCGTGCCCCTGCCGCATCAGCGCTGGGTGGGCGCGATTCCGTGGCTGATGGGCATCGGCCTCTTCCTCCGGACGTTCGGCCAGCCGGCCCTCACGTACCTCGGCGGCGGCCCTGCCTTCACCGCCCTCCTCTGGCTGGTCGCCGGCTCGGGGGTGCTGGAGGGGGCGGGCATCCTCGTTTACCTGCTCCTCCTGGTGCACACTGTGCGCGGGGCGGGAGACCTCGCCGAGCAGCCGGCCTTCGCCGCCGTGCGGCCCTATTTCGGCATGATGGTAACCGGCTGGCTCCTGTATGCGGCAGCCAACCTCCTCCTGCTGCTCGACATGGCGCATCGCGGGCAGACCGCGGTGAACCAGGCCTGGGGTGAGGTGGCCATTCGTGGGTTCATTGACCTCACGCTGCTTCCCGTGGCGATGGCCCACTCGGTCCGCCTGTTCCCGATGTTCCTGGCGCTCTCCGCCGCCTTCTGGCCGGTGAGAGCCACCGCCTACGCCTACCTCGCAGGCGTGGGGTGGCAACTCCTCCCCGCCGTCCTCCTCCGGCTGGGGATCGAGGCCGGATGGATGCGATCCCTCGAAGGGGCTGGCGCGATCCTCAAGGGGGGCGTCATCCTGTGGTTCACCTGGCAGCTTGACGTCCTCACCCGCCGGCGCCCGGTAGAGCGTCCGGCTCGGTTCCTCTTCTCGGGCCCGGACCGCGCGCCGACGCGACCGGGCCTCCCCGACTACGGGGAGTTCGGCCGGTTCGAGCTGCTGGTCTACTCGGCCTTCGCGTGGCTCGTCCTTGCGGCGGGCTTCGAGATGATCCACGGGGGCGCGGCCGTGGCAGGCTCTCCGCCCCCGTTCGGCTCGGGCGTCGTCCGGCACATGTATCTGCTGGGATTCGTCACGCTCCTCATCTTCGGTGTCGCTGTCCGGATGCTGCCGGGCTTCCTGCGAAAGCGGGCCGTGGCCAGCCCCGGCCTGGTCGAGCCGACGATCTGGCTGGGCAATGCAGCGGCGGCCTTCCGCGTCCTGCCGCTTCTCCTGCCCTCGGCCCTCCTGGCGTCGGTTCCCGGCGCCGCCATCCTTGCCCGGGCGGTCTTTGGCCTGTCGGGGATGATCGGCCTGGCGGCCGTCGCCTGTCTGGCGGTGAATCTCTGGTTGACCGCCCGGCCCTCCAGGTAATCGCCTTATTGGTTTTTGGCGGCGCGCAGACCTACCGGTTCTGGGCGCGCGGGGCGGAGGATGCCCTTTCAGCCTCGGGGACGATCGAGGCGACCGAGGTCGCGGTGAGCTTCAGGATCCCGGGTCGGGTCATCGAGCGGCCGGTGGACGAGGGCGATCGCCTCGAGCCTGGCGACCTCGTCGCCCGCCTGGAGAGTAGAGAGCTGGAGGCCGAGGTGGATCGGCTGCGGGCCTCCCTCCGGGCCACCGAGACGCGCCTGCCCAGCTTCGAACCGAGATCGCGTGGCGCACGGAACTCACCCGGGCCCGGATCGCCGATGCTCAGGCCACGCTGGCCGCGAGAGAGGAGAAGTTGGCCGAGCTCCGGAACGGCTCCCGCCCCCAGGACCTGCAAAAGGCCTGGGCCGAGGTGCGGGAGGCGAAGGCAGTGATGGAGAACGCCCAGGCGGATTTCCGCCGGATGGACTTCCTCTTCCGGGAGGGGGGCATCAATGGCACCGATGGGGCACCGATGGCACAGGCATGATTAAAATCATGGTATTGTTGGCGAGGGAATAGTACGCTATGGCAGGCGACCGGTCAGGATGCTGTGCATGGCGGACACCAGGCTAGCAGAGATGACGGCGGAACGTCGGCCTCGGGTCGCGATCGTCGGCGCCGGATTCGGCGGGTTGTGGGCCGCGCGTCACTTGGTCCAGGCCCCGGTAGAGGTCCTGCTTATTGACCGCCACAACTACCATTGCTTCCTTCCGCTTCTGTATCAGGTGGCGGCGGCCGAGCTGGAGCCGGAGGAGATTGCCTATCCGGTCCGGAGCATCCTGTGGAAGCTGCCCAATGTTCAATTCATCTTGGCCGACGTGCAGCGGGTGGACCTGGCTCGCCGGATCCTGGAAACCGACGGCCCGGCCATTCCCTACGACTTCCTGATCCTGGCCACGGGAAGCGTCTCCCACTTCTTTGATGTTCCCGGCGCCGAGGAGCACGCGCTTCCCCTGAAGAGCCTGGAGGAGGGTGTTGCGCTGCGCACCCGGATCCTCTGCTGCTTCGAGCGGGCGGCGCTCGATCCCGACCCGGAGCGGCGCCGGCGAATGCTTACCTTCGCCATCGTGGGGGGAGGACCGACGGGGGTCGAGTTTGCAGGCGCCCTGGCTGAACTCATTCGCGGTCCTCTTGCAAAGGATTATCCAGCTCTGGATTTTCGGGAGGTCCGGGTGGTCCTGCTGGAGGCCGCGGACGGTCTGCTCCCGGGGTGGCCGGAACGGCTGCGCGCCTATGCGGCGGCGCGGCTTCGCCGCATGGGGGTCGAGGTGCGTCTCCACGCGAGCGTGAGCCGGATCACGCGGGAAGCGGTGCATCTCAAGGACGGGATGTCCGTCCCGGCGGAAACCGTGGTCTGGACGGCGGGGGTCCGTGGCGATTCCCTGGCCCAGGCATGGGGCCTGCCGACCGCGCGCGCTGGGCGGGTGGCTGTCGAGCCCACCCTGCAACTGCCTGGCCATCCTGAGGTCTCCGTGATCGGCGACCTGGCCTATGTCGAGGAAAGGGGACAGCCACTTCCGATGATTGCGCCCGTCGCCATTCAGCAGGGGACGACAGCCGCGCGGAACATCGAGCGGCAGATCGCCGGCCAGGACCCCCTGCCGTTTCGCTATCGCGATCCGGGCGTGATGGTGGTCATCGGACGGAACGCCGGTGTGGTGCACGTGTGGGGGCGATCCTTCACCGGCTTCCCCGCCTGGGTCCTCTGGCTGAGTGTGCACCTGGCCAAGCTCATCGGCTTTCGCAACCGGCTCTTCGTCCTGATCAACTGGGCCTGGGACTACCTGTTCTACGAGCGCGCGGTCCGCCTGATCCTGCCGTCGGAGGCCGTGCTGGCCTCGGGGGCGTGGCAGTGCGCCATCCGGCAGGATCCCGGTCGTGAAACGATCCAAGCGCAAAGGCCGCAGGAGCGGTAGCCGCCCATGAACGCCGCAGAGCTTATCGTCGCGTGCCTGGAGAACGAGCGGGTCCGGTACGTGTTCGGCCTCCCCGGCGAGGAGAACCTGGACCTGCTCGACGCGCTGCTCGCCTCCTCGATTCGCTTCATCATGACACGACACGAGCAGGGTGCGGCGTTCATGGCGGATGTCTATGGACGGCTCACCGGCAGGGCAGGGGTGTGCCTGTCCACACTGGGTCCGGGCGCCACCAACCTGATTACCGGGGTGGCGGATGCCAACATGGACCGCGCGCCGCTGGTCGCCCTGACCGGGCAGGTGGGTCTGGATCGGATGCACAAGGAATCCCACCAGTACCTCGACACGGTCGCCCTGTTCCGCCCCGTCACCAAATGGAACGTCGGCCTGCGGACTCCCGAGGTCATCCCCGAGGCCATCCGCAAGGCTTTCAAGCTGGCTCAGACGGAAAAGCCCGGCGCCACGCACATCGAGGTCCCCGAGGACGTGGCCGGCCAGGCCGCCACCGGTTCGCCCCTGCTGGCCCAGTTCCCCCGCCTGGGGCCACCCGCCCCCGAGCAGGTCGAGCGGGCGAGACGCGTCATCGCCGAGGCGAGATCCCCGGTCATCCTGGCGGGCAACGGCGTGGCCCGGGGGTGGGCCGCGGAGGCGCTCCACCGCTTCGCCGAGCGATTGAACATCCCGGTGGCCACCACCTTCATGGGGAAGGGCGTCTTCCCGGACGACCGTCCGCTCGCGCTGGGGACCATCGGGCTCCAGGCGCACGATTACGTGAACACCGGATTCGATCGGGCCGACGTGGTGATCGCCGTCGGCTATGACCTGGTCGAGTATCCGCCTCACCTGTGGAATCCCGATCGGGACAAGCAGATCGTTCACGTGGACATGTCGCCGGCCGAGGTGGACGCGTCCTACATCGTGGCGGTGGGCGTGGTCGGGGATATCACGGACTCGCTGGAGGCGCTGGTGGAACGGGTGCCGCCGCGCGAGGGCGCCGGCGCATCCCAGTTGCGCCAGATGCTGCTGGAGGAAATGGCGCAGCATCGCGACGACCCCGCCTTTCCCTTGAAACCCCAGAGGATCCTGGCGGAGCTACGCGCAGCCCTCGGGCCGGAGGATATCGTGATCTCCGATGTCGGGGCCCACAAGCTGTGGCTGGCGCGGATGTATCCCTGCTACCGGCCCCAGACCTGCATCATCAGCAATGGCTTCGCCTCCATGGGCATCGCCGTGCCGGGGGCCGTGGCGGCGAGGCTGACCCACCCCGATCGGCGCGTGGTCGCCGTCACGGGCGACGGCGGATTCCTGATGAATTCGCAGGAGCTGGAGACGGCGGCGCGCCTCGGGACCGCCTTCGTCGTCCTGGTGTTCGCCGACGGCACGTACGGTCTGATCAAGTGGAAGCAGATCAACCGCTTCGGGCGCCCCGCGTTCGTGGATTTCACGAATCCGGATTTCGTGCGGTATGCGGAAAGCTTCGGTGCCAAGGGGTACCGCATTCAGGCCGCGGACGAGCTGGCGCCGGTCCTCAGGGAGGCGCTGGAGGGGAACACTCTGGCGGTGATCAGTTGCCCGGTGGATTTCCGCGAGAACCTCCGCCTGACCGAGCGGCTGGGGCGGCTCGTCTGCCCGATGTAGGGGCCGCCCCGGCGTGGGGGCCGGGATGGACGCTCCGTTACACAGCCAGGAACTCCGGTCGCTGAAGCTGGCGCTCGGGCTGTACGTCGTCATCTTCGTCCTCAAGCTTGTGGTGTACGTCCTGACCGGGGTCCTGGCGCTCCTGGCGGAAGCGCTGCACACGCTGAGCGACATCTTCGTCTCCGGCTTCCTCCTGCTCGCTCTGATCTGGTCCCGCAAAGAGGCGGACGAGATCCACATGTTCGGCTATGGCCGGGCGCAGAACGTCGCCGCCCTGGTGGCCGCCACGCTGTTCATCTCGTTCACCAGCTTCAAGCTCTTCGAGGAGGCGATCCCCAAGCTCTTCCGGCCCGAGGCGGCGACCTATCAGAACCTCCCCCTGGCGGTCGGGATCCTCGTGGCCTCCATGATCATCGCCGCCGCACCGCTCCTCGGGCTCGTCCGGCAGAGGCGGCGCGGCGCCGCCGCCACGGCCCAACTGGTGGAGCTGGTCAACGACGAGCTGGGGCTGCTGGCCGCCCTGGTGGGGACGTTCTTCATCATGGCGGGTCGCCCCGTGGCCGATCCCATCGCCGCGGTCATCGTCGCCACCATCATCGCCGTGAACGGCATCCGGCTGTTCCTGGAGAATCTGTCCGTGCTGGTGGGCCGCTCGCCGGGGCCGGCCTTCCTGGCGCGGGTGGAGGGCCTGGCCCGCTCGGTCCCCGGGGTGGCAGGCATCCACGAGCTGCGGGCCGAGTATATCGGGCCCGAGACGGTACGGGCAGGCATGCACATCGAGGTGGAGCCGGGCCTCTCCATCGTGGAGGCGGACCGCATCGCCGAGGAGGTCCGCCGACGGGTGCACCGGGACACGGGCTGCCGCTACTGCGTCATCCACGTGGACCCCGCGACGGCGCGAGGGGGCGTGCCCCCGAAGGGGCGGATGACGACGGATTCACGGGAGGGGTGAATGCACCATGCCGCCGGCCGGGCTGTGGCCAGCCCCGTCTGTCCGGCGTGCGGAAGAGGTTCAGGCACACCCTGGCCAGGGAGGTGTCCCATGCTACTCAGCGCGCTGGTCACGATCCTCATGGCGGTGTTGTTCGGTCCGCCCGCCTATGCCCAGGAATGCGTGAACTGTCACAAGGGCGTCACGCCGCGTATCGTTTCGGACTGGCAACTCAGCAAGCACAGCCAGGCGGGACTGGATTGCGCGGTGTGCCACGGGGATCAACACCGCTCGGCACAGGACGTGGCCAAGGCGCAGATACCCACCCCCGAGACCTGCGCCGCCTGCCACGCCAACCGCGTCCAGGAGTTCAAGGCCGGGAAGCACGCGTTCGCGTGGGCGGCGATGAAGGCCATGCCGACGGCCCACGCCCAACCCGTCGCCTTGATGGAAGGGATGAAGGGTTGCGGGGGATGTCACAAGATCGGCCTGAAGACCGAGGCCGAGATCACGGACCTGAAGAAGGGCGGCGCCGGGTTCGGCGTGGCCTCGTGCGATGCCTGCCACACGCGCCACACGTTCTCCGTCAAGGAGGCGCGGCAGCCCCAGGCCTGCCAGACCTGCCACATGGGGTTCGATCATCCGCAGTGGGAGATGTACTCCAGCTCCAAGCACGGCGTGCGGTATCTGCTGAAACAGACCGGGACGCTTCCGGAAGAAACCGCCGCGCCCACCTGCCAGACCTGCCACATGCAGGAGGGCAACCATGCGGTGCGAACGGCGTGGGGATTCCTGGCCGTGCGGCTGCCGCTGCCCGAGGACAAGCAGTGGGCGGCCGATCGCGCCACGATCCTCCAGGGGCTGGGGGTGCTCGATCCGGCCGGCAAGCCCACCGGCCGCGTGGACGTCGTCAAGGCGGCGGATGTGGCCCGCCTCACCCAGGAGGACTGGCAGAGGGAACGGGAGAAGATGGTCAGGACGTGCAACCAGTGCCACTCCGTCAATTTCGCCAAGGCGGAACTGGAGAAGGGCGACCGGATGATCCGGGAGGCGGATCGCCTGATGGCCGAGGCCATCCGGACGGTGGCTGCTCTGTACAAGGATAAGGTGCTGCCCAAGCCGAAGAGCTATGCCTCTGCCTTCCCCGATCTCCTGACCTTCCACGACGCCCCCACGGCGATCGAGCAGAAGCTCTTCGTGATGTTCCTGGAGCACCGGATGCGGGCCTTCCAGGGAACCTTCCACGCCAGCCCGGATTACGCCCTCTGGTACGGCTGGAGTGAGCTGCGGCGGGACCTCACCGAGATCAAGACGATGGCGGCGGAGCTGCGCCGAGAGGTCAAGGCGAAGAGAAGGTAAGCGGGGTTGGCTTCGGCAGCGCGGGGAAAGGAGGTCTCGTCTATGAGAGCGCAGACGGCGAAATGGATCTTCTACCTCGGCACCCTGATCTCGCTGGTGATCTTCCTCGGCCTCACCATGGACACGCACCGCCAGGTGCAAACCCTGACGCACGCGGACCAGCTCAGCGAGCAGGTGGTGGCGGGCAAGCGGGTCTGGCACAAGTACAACTGCAACGACTGCCACACCATCCTGGG
The DNA here is from genome assembly GCA_037442485.1 of Methylomirabilis sp. (SeqCode). Taxonomy (GTDB): domain Bacteria; phylum Methylomirabilota; class Methylomirabilia; order Methylomirabilales; family 2-02-FULL-66-22; genus 2-02-FULL-66-22. The sequence goes on along the minus strand of JBBIQE010000046.1, from coordinate 8,042 downwards.
GTTCGGGGCCTATTACGCCCCGGACATGACCAAGGTGTACTGGCGGCGGGGCGAGGAGGGGATCAAGGCGGTCGTCCGCAGCCCGGAGAAGTTCACGACCTGGCGGAAGATGCCCCGCTTCCCCCTCAGGGAGCAGGAGCTGACCGATCTCGTGGCCTTCCTGAAGTGGGTGAGCGAGATTGACACCCACGAGTGGCCGCCCCAGGACGCCAGGCTCCGGCGCACGGCCCGCACCGCCGTGGCCATGGGGGTGAGCCCCGGCGCCGCGCTCTTCAAGGAGAAAGGATGCTTCGGCTGCCACCAGATGGACGGAACGGGCGGGACGCTGGGGCCGGATCTCACCCACGCGGGAGGCCGGCTGAGCCGCGACACCATCGCCAAGATCCTGGAGAATCCCCGGTCGGTCAACCCCCAGGGGATCATGCCTCCGCCGCCGCTCAATCCCGAGGAGCGGAACCAACTGGCGGAGTTTCTGTCCGGGCTGAAGTAGCGGGTTACCGAAAGGAGGGCGTTCCCCATGCCGATCGTGCATCCGTCCCAGCGCGTGGCCTACCCCTACTTTGTGGTCGCCCTGCTGCTGTTCGTCCTCCAGGTCCTGATGGGGACGTGGCTGGCCGTCAACTACTGGGCGAGCCTCCCCCAGTGGCTGGTGGATGTCTTCCCCTTCAGCACGGCCCGGGCGATCCACACGAATCTCCTGGTCCTGTGGCTGCTGCTGGGGTTCATGGGCAGCACCTACTACCTGCTCCCGGATGAGACGGGACGCGAGCTGTACAGCCCCGGCCTCGCCTACCTCCAGCTCGTCATCCTGGCCGGGACCGGGGTGGTGGGTATCGTGGGGTTCGTGTTCGGCTGGACCGAGGGCAAGCCGTTGCTCGAGCTGCCCCGCCCCCTGGACATCCTGATCGTGATCGGGGCCCTGATGTTTCTCTTCAACGTCGGGATGACGATGCTCCAGGCGAGGAACTGGACGGCGATCCAGGGCTCCCTCCTGGGCGGGCTGGTGTTCCTGGCCCTGCTCTACCTGTTCGACCTGCCCTTCTACCGGAACCTGACGATTGACTGGTATTACTGGTGGTGGGTCATTCACCTCTGGGTCGAGGGCGCCTGGGAGCTGGTGGCGGCGGCCATGACCGCCTGGATCCTCCTGAAGATCACGGGGGTGGACCGGGCGGTGCTGGAGAAGTGGCTGTACGTCGAGCTGGGCCTGTTCCTCTTCACCGGGATCGCCGGAACCGGGCACCACTATTACTGGCTGGGCGCGCCGCGCTACTGGCTGTGGGTCGGCGGGATCTTCAGCGCGCTGGAGCCGCTGCCCATCGTCTTGATGCTCTGGGATGCCTGGCACCACGTGAAGGAGCGACGGTTGCCCATCAGGAGCCGCCTGATCTTTACCTACGCCCTGGGAATGGCCGTCTTTCACCTGGTGGGGGCGGGGTTCTGGGGCTTCATCCACACCCTGCCCCAGATCAACTACTACACCCACGGGAGCCAGGTGACCGCCTCCCACGGGCACGTCGCCTTCTTCGGCGCCTACGTCCTGCTGAACCTGACCTTCTTCTACTACGCGATGCCCGAGCTGAAGGGCATCGCGCGATTTGCCGAGCGGCGGGGCACCATCGCGTTCTGGTGGATGTCCCTGGCCATGCTGGGCATGGGACTCAGCTTCGGCGTGGCCGGCGTCCTCCAGGCCTATATCGAGCGGGTCATGGGCCTCGGGTTCATGACGGCCCAGGCCCAGATGCGCTTCTGGTTCGCGGTCACCTGGGTCCTGGGCCTGATCCTGCTGGTGGGCGTGATCCTGACCGTCGTGGACCTGCTCACCCTGCGCCCCGCGCCGTCCGAGGAGCGGGCGTAGGAATTCGCGTGACCGGAGCCCTCCAGCTGGAGGACGGACTGAAGGATGGATCGGGCTCGATCGGGCCCTTCGTGAAAAGGGGGAGGTGCAAACGGGTGTCACCTTGACATCAGCGTAGCCCAGATCGATATTCTGGACGTGATGCGACGATTGCCCTTCATGGAGGTTGCCGGGGAGAGGGCGATGTCGCTGCGAGGTCGGACCAAGCGCGCGTGGGGGGATCCTCCTGGTCCGTCCGAACCACCGGCCCTTTGGAGCCCCTGGGTTCCCAAGGGCCGTTTTGTTCTTGGATGCAGATCGCCGATCAGCAGGGTGGAGGGACGGGAAAAAAGGAGGTGATGCTGGATGGCCGACGTCGCAACCGGCGGACGGCGAGGACGGGGCGGATGCGATCCCGGGTGCTCACAAGAGTAAGCCGGATTGAGCGCCGTCGTGGGGGGAGCATGGGTAGGTGACAGGAGGAGGGGGGTGACATGGGAGGTGCGACATGGCGGAAAAGGCGGAGGCTCGGGAAGAGGAGGCTCGATCGAACGAGATGAGTCGGCGGGAGTTCTTGAAGTACGGCACGGCTCTGGGCGGGGCCGCTGCGGTGAGCGGCATCACGTTCCAGACGGCCACGGCCATTGATCTTGGCCGCAAGGACGACGCCGGAAAGGTGCGGATCCTCGGCTGCAACCCGATGACATCCACTGACGGGTACTGGGACAATTCCACGCGCCCTGTCCTCGAGATGAACTCGGGGGATGTCGTGGAAATCGAGACGGGCACTCACCTCATGGGGAGGATGGTGCCGGGGGCGGACATCAACGACTGGATGACATGGTTCAAGGAGGTCATAGCCAAGACCGAGGAGACATACACCTATCCCGATCCGCTGACGGGCGCCAGAAAGATCAAGCGGGGCGCCGGGCACCATCACCTGACCGGCCCGATCTACGTCAATGGGGCGGAGCCGGGCGATATCCTCCAGATCGAGATCCTGGACATCGTCCCCACTGCCTATGGCTTCAACCTGAATCCGGAGACCAGCTTCCAGAAGCTGGGACTTCTCGCCGAGGATTATCCCCGCGGAAAAGTCCGTTGGTACTCTGTGGACCTCAAGAACATGAAGTTCGAGTTCCTCCCAGGGATCGAGATCCCGGTGAGACCCTTCCCCGGCACCATCGGCGTCGAGCTTCCGGATGCCGGCATGTGGAGCAATGTGCCCCCGGGGCGGCATGGCGGCAACATGGACAACAAGGACCTGGTGGCGGGGACGGTCCTGTACCTCCCGGTGTGGGTGAAGGGGGCCGGGCTCAAGACGGGGGACTCGCATTTGGCCCAGGGGCATGGGGAGGTCAATCTGAATGCCCTGGAGGGGGCGTTCCGGAACATCACCTTGAGGGTGACCGTCCGCAAAGACCTCAAGGATCTGGTGGATTGGCCGATGGCATCCTCGCCCACGCACTGGATCACGATGGGATTCCACACGGATCTTTTGGAATCCTGCAGGATGGCCGTGAGGAAGGCCATCACCTTCTTGCACAAGTACTACGGGCTCCCCGAAATGGAAGCGTATGCGTTCTGCAGCATGGCGGTGGATCTGCACGTGACGCAGCTCGTGGACTACACCCTCGGCATCCATGCCATGATCCCCAAGGGCTGCTTCGTGGGGAGCCAGTACGCGAAGAAGAACACCTTGTTGCTCCAGACGTGAGAGCTGCCCCTCTTGCGCGGCGGAAGGGGGCTCTCCGGAGTGATCCTGAAACGGGGCGCGGGCCGCCGCCATGGTGGCCCGCGCCCACTGTCTGGAATCTTCGTCTGATGGGGCCAGGCTTGGTCAAGTCTTTAACTTCGAAAAAGGGGACGTTGCATTATAGGTTGAATATGATTCTCGCAGATCTCGATCGCTTCACCGTCTTGGCAATCGTTGCCGAGAGGGTGGGGAGGAATAATACTTGTAATGCAACGTCCCCCTTCTGTCCCCTTTCGTCTACAAAAGCCTTCGGCGCAGAAACGCGGACAGGTAATCCACCAGCGTGACCATGAGGTAGATGGCCAGGATCAGGGTGAGGAGCCTGTTCTCCAGGAACAGGCTGATGGCGATCTGGATCTGCTGGCCCAATCCGCCGGCACCGACATAGCCCAGGATGATCGCCTCCCGGATGTTCACCTCCCACCGGTACAGGCTGTAGGCCAAAAACTGCGGAAGGACGCGGGGCAGGACCCCGTAGAAGAAGATGTGGGAGCCGCCCGGCCCCGGTGGCTGGAGCGCCTCCAGCGGCCGGGTCTCCATGTCCTCGACCACCTCGGCGAAGAGCTTTCCCAGGACGCCGCCCGTGTGGAGCCCCAGGGCCAGGACCCCCGGGAAGGGTCCCAGGCCCACGGCGAAGACAAAGATCAGGGCCCAGACGATGTGGGGGACCGTCCGCAGCAGGTTGAGGACCGCCCTCGCGGCCACGTACACGCCGAATCGCGCGATGCGGATCGGCGTTCCTGCCTCGTCAACTGCGAACAGGACGCCGGAAAAAACGAGGCTGCGGCTGGCGAAAAAGACCAGGGCCAGGGCGATGGCCACCGACAGCAGGGTCCCCATGAAAGAGATGGCGAAGGTCTCCAGGGACCAGTAGGCGGCCTTCAGGAGCAGGTCGGGCGAGAGGTCGGGAGGGAACAGCTTGCGGACGTACGTCAGGATTTGGGCCCGGCCCTCCGAGCCCAGGAGGCCCATGGGGTCGAAATGGGTCCCCCGCCAGCTCCACAGGATCAGGGCGGCGATGCCCGCCGGCACCAGGAAGCTGGCGACGCGCGTCCCCCGCTGTGGAGGCAACGGGATGGATGCAGTCGGGGAGGCCGGTCCTCCGTGCATGTTAGACCATCGCCCGGCGCACCCGGGCGCTCAGGCAGTCCACGGCCGCCACGAGCAGGAACAGGATCAGGACCAGCGTGACGACCTCGTGGAAGTTGAACATCCGCATGGACAGCTCGATCTGCTGCCCCAGCCCCCCCGCGCCGATGAAGCCCAGGATGGCCGAGGCGCGGACCGCGCACTCCCACCGGTAGAGCGTATAGGAGACGAGCGGCGGCGCGGCCTGGGGCAGCATGCCGTAGAGCAGGATTCGCCAGCGCGAGGCCCCCGTGGCCTGAAGCGCCTCGCTGGGCTGGAGGTCCAGGTTTTCCAGGATCTCGGAATAGACCTTCCCCAGCATCCCGCCGTACGAGATCCCGATGGCCAGGACGCCGGCGAAGGGTCCCAGGCCGACCGCGCGCACGAACATGAAGGCCCAGACGAACTCGGGGATGCACCGAAAGATGCTGAGGAGCCCCCGCGTCAGCACATACGGTGCGGTTCGGGTCAGCCGCCGAACCCGCGAGCCGGCGATCTCCAGCTCGTTCAGGATGCCGGCATGGGCAAGCGAGGCGGTTCCGAGCAGGGCCAGGGGAAAGCCGATGGCGATAGCCAGCACGGTTCCCATCACCGAGATCTGGATGGTCTCGAAGAGGGGCACCACCAGGAGGCGCAGGAAATCGGGGGAAAGCTCCGGCGGGAACATACCGGCGATGAACCTGGCCATGTTCCGCCGGCCCTCGGCTTCCAAAAGCAGTCCCGGTCGGATCTGGGCGATGTGCCAGCTCCCCACGAAGGCCGCGGCGAAGCAGATCCCGAGGAGGGCCGGGAACAGGGACCTACTGCGATCGGAGAAGCGGAGTGCAGCTTCGGACGGGCTCGGCGTCGGCATGGAAGGAATCCTGGACCGGGACGCCGGCCATGCGCCCGGCATACAGGTCCGCCAGGAGGTCATCCGAGATCTCGGCCGGGGACCGGTCGAAGGCGACCCGCCCGGCGCGGAATCCGATCACCCGGGGGAAGAAGGCCAGGGCCAGGTCCACGCTGTGCAGGTTCATGACCAGGGTCTTGCGGAAGGCGTGGCTCAGCTCCACCAGCAGCTCGACGATCCCGTGGGCCAGGGTCGGGTCCACGGAGGAAACGGGCTCGTCGGCCAGAATGACCTCGGGATTCTGGAGCAGAACGCGGGCGATGGCCACGCGCTGCTGCTGGCCTCCCGACAGCTCGTCGGTCCGGGTCCACAGTTTCTCCGGGATGCCGACCCGGGCCAGTGCCTGGTAGGCGGCGCGAACGTCCTCCTCGCGCGGGCGGAGCAGCGATCGCAGGGCCTGGGGGAGCGACCAGCCGCCCAGCCGACCCGCCAGGACATTGTGGATCACCTTGAGGCGGGGGACCAGGTTGTGTTGCTGGTAGATGGTGCCGATCCTGCGCCGCACTTCGCGGAGGCGGGCGCCGTGGAGCGCCCCGACCTCCCGCCCGCCGATCCAGAGCCGACCCGAGGTTCGCCGGATCGTCAGGTTGAGCAGGCGGAACAGGGTCGTCTTCCCCGCCCCGCTGGGGCCGATGACGGCGACCTGCTCCCCGGGCTGGATGGTCAGGTCCACGCCATTGACGGCAGCCAGGCCGCCGTCGAAGACCTTGGCGAGGCTTTCCAACCGGTAGACGGGCTCCGCCCTCGCGTGGCCCGCCCGCGCTGGTACCGTCGCTCCGCTCAAGTCGGCCGCTCCCTACACCGTGAGGACATTGCTGCGCAACAAGAGATCGCTGATCACGGGCATGGTGGAGATCTCCCCGGCCCGGAGCTTCTCCTGCAGGCCGAAATGCTCCACGCAGGTCTTGCAGGCCAGGATCTCGACTCCCACCCCTTCGAGGTCTTGCAGCTGGGCGATGACCGGGGAGTCCTGGGTGAGCAGCTTCACGCCGGCGTTCCAGCAGACGATCCTGTCCGGGCGGAGGGGATTGGCCACCAGGGTCTTGAGGAAGTTGCCCAGGATGGTGAGACCCAGGCGGTCATCGCCCCGCCCCATTCCTTCGCTCCCCAAGAGAAGGACCCGGCTGCGTGATGATTGCGACATGCCCTCGCTCCTTCCCCCCCTGAGAACAGTCCACTGGTCCATTGGTCAAGCGGTCAAATAGCGCAGACCCCGGGCCGTCGCGCCCTTGCTGTTTGACCGATTGCGAACCGACCAATCGACTCTATTTGAGCAAGCCGGCGGCGATGGCGGCCTCCTCCGTCGGCTTGAAATCTTGCGGCGTCACCCGGACGTATTTCTTGGTCCGATGCAGGTCCAGGAGCCGCCGGTCCTCCGGCTTGCGGTAGTCCAGCTTCAGCAGGGCCGAGGCGATCCGTTCCTGCAGGCCCTTGTCCAGGTCCCCGCGGACCGTCCAGACGTAATCCACGTAGGGGGGCGTGGTCCAGAACACCACGACCTGGCCCGTGTTCACCTTTCGGGTCTGAACCAGCTTGTCCCAGACGGCCTCGTTCAGGGCCCCCGCGTCCACCTTGCCGCTCTCGACCCACAAAGCGGTGGCGTCGTGGGCGCCGCTGAAGCTGAACTTGGCGAAGTCCCTCTCCGGATTGATGCCGTGCTGGAGGAGGAAGTAGCGCGGCATGAGGTGACCCGAGGTGGAGCTGACGCTGCCGAAGGAGAAGGTCTTCCCCTTGAGGTCGGCGAGCTTCGTGATCCCCGTCTCCTTCCGGGTGATAAACTTGCTGTGGAACTGGAGATCCTCCGCGCGACTCACCAGCGGGACGGCATCCCCCGTCCGCTGGCGGGCCTGGACGAAGGTGAAGCCGCCGTACCAGACCATGTCCAGCTTCTTGGCGGCCAGCCCCTCCACCGTGGCCGCGTAATCCACAACGGGGGTATAGGTCACCTTCAGGCCGAGTTCCTTGGAGAGGTACTCGGCGAAGGGGGCGTAGATCCGCATCAGCTCGGTGGGGTTCTCGTCCGGGATGGCCGATACCCGCAGCTCCTTCGGGGGCTCGGCCGCCTGCGAGACCGCCGCGCCCAGGATGATGGTGGCAGTGGCCACGACTACAAGCGCTCGCTTCATCTGCTCCTCCCCCTCGCCAGAGGCGTTGATCGGGATGAGATGCCCGCGCCCACCGAGTGTCGGTGCGGCTCCAGCCCCGCCCGTGCGGGCCCGGTGAAGCCGTAATGTAGCCGGACAAGAACCAATAGTCTATATCGAAATTTCCGATGGGCATGCGACGGCCGATCGGCGCACCGGGTGCAGGGATGCGGCGCTGCGGGGCCGGTCACTCTTTGGATGAGGCCTCGGTCCGGGAGGGTTCGGCCGCGCCCAGGGTGGGGGGAGGAATCGGGTGCAGTGCGGGGGCCAGGCGCTCTCGTACGC
>JBBIQE010000045.1:0-23673 GCA_037442485.1 Methylomirabilis sp. (SeqCode) | reverse complement strand
CCCGTGCTGTGGCCCAGGGCCTGGCCGAACGGCTTCCCCTTCGCCTTCAGCTTCTTGGCGACGGCGTGGTACTCGTCCCAGGTCATATCGAGCTTGGTGCCGTCCTCGGCGTTGGCGACCCCGGCCTCCTTGAACCAACTGATTCGGTAGGCCATGGAGGCGTTGCTGTAGCCGTTGGGGATGCCCAGCCACCTGCCGTCAACCTTCCCCGAATTCAGGACGTAGGACTCGTAGCCCCCGCCGCGCTTCCCGACCTCCTCGGCCTCCTGGGTGAGGTCCACCAGGCTGTTCCGGTAGAGGAAGTTCCACCCCGGCCAGAGGTCCACCAGGTCCACGCCGCCGGCCTGGACCGCCGCCGCGATCTTGGGCTGGAGGTCCGGCCAGTTCAGGAAGTCCACGGCCATCGTCACCCCGGCCTGCTTGCCCCACTCCTCGCACTGCTTCTTGAACAGGTCCTGCGCCGGAGCGATGAAGTAGGTGGCCTGAAGCAGCGCAAGCCTCGTCCCCTTGATCGCCGCGGGCGCCTGGCCCGCCTGCACGATCCCGGCGATGCCGCCGAGCGCCGAGACCCCCAGGGCGGCCGCGCCGCTCGTCTTCAAGAATTCTCGCCGACTCACCTTCCGCTCGTCCATCCAGAGACCTCCTTTCCGAACCGTATTCAGCCTGCTTCCTGTCCATCGGACCTTCCGCTTCTCCCACCTCCTTCCTGACATGGAGGACCAGGCAGGCCCGCGCTGCCCTCGCCCATCCTCGAGCGCCCCGCAGACGCGCCCTCCCGGCAGCAGGACGTTAACTCCCCCTGGAGAGCGAAGTCAAGGCGAAACGGGTCCTTGACTGGTCCCCGAGACCCTCGGGACCGGCGGGCCGTCGCGTGCAGGCAAGGCCTCCCGGCCCGTGGAGCCGGGGAGGCGGCGGCTCGCACCGCGTTTCGCCAGCGGACCCGCGCGCCGCCTCCCCTCAGATCCCGGCGGCGCCGGCGTCGCTCCACGGATCCCGACCCGCCTCCAGGCCCGGCCGGGTGATCCGGAGCGCCACCGGCCGCGCGAAGAAGAAGGAACCGAAAAAGACCGTCGTCGCCACGACCGGGTGTCCCCGCTTCTCCAGGGCAGCCATCCGGGCGGCTCCCACGCGAGCGTCCACCAGGGCGCCTGCCCCTCGGTGTGCAGCCGCGGCGCCTCCACGGCGCCCTGGGGGGAAGCGCCGCCATCCACCATGTTGGAGCCCGGATTTTTCACGCACAGATCGCCCAGCGCGCACGGAGAAACACGATCGGGTCTTCTCCTGGGCGAACCGGGGCCACATGCTTCCCACCGGAACCGGGCTTCTGGGTGCCAACGCCCAGCCAGCCCTGTCCGCCGCAGGCGGATTGGCGAGCGTGGCGAGGGAACGGCAGTGTTCCGGATGAAACGGGGCCACCCTCCGCCGCCGGAGGCGAGGGGAAAGGATCAGAGCTTCTTTCTGAACGGCGCGGCGTAACCGGTCATCTCCACATAGCCCCGCCCCGCCAGGGGGCGGCCCGATACCGCGCCCTCGGCGAACACGGCCCCCTCCCAGTAGGTCACCCGCGTGCTCTTCCTCGTGTCCAGCTCCTGATCGGGGAAGGCCGCCCTCACCGTCACGTCCAGGCCGATCTCCGGCGCGCGCAGGCGCCACGCGATCGGATAGATGCCCGGATCCCGGGGACTCTTCCAGCGGTCCAGGACCTCCACGCCGAAGTCCGCCTGTTTCAGCCGGAGCGTCCGGCCGCCCGCGCCCACGAAGGTTCCGGCCGAGTGGGGGTCGGGGCGTCCGTCCGTCTTCCGGATGACGTACAGCATCAGCTCGCTCCCGTCCTCGAACTGGAGGCCGAACCAGTCCCATCCGACCTGATCGGGATCGAGCTGGGTGGACCCGAACTCGTGATCCATCCAGCTCGAGCCGGTCACCGGCATGCTCTGGTCGCGGACGGTCAGTGTCCCCTCGGTCGCGAGCCGCGTCATCGAGTAGTAGTGCGACGCCTGGCCCCGCCCTGCGCCTTTCTGGCTGACGCCGTTCTCGCCGTGGATGACCGGTGGCTTCCGCGAGAGGAGCCTCAGCGCTAGGGCGAACCCGCCTTCCCTCGCCCGGAGCCGCTGCGTCGTCCCGTCGCCGCTCACGTCCCAGTCGCCGATCCAGACGTGGAGGTCCGTCGCACTCGCCCCCGCCCCGCTTCCGGCGGGGCCGGCCCGGCCCAGCCGCTCGAAGTAGGTGAAGGCCCTTCGGCGGATGTCCGACACGGCGAAATGGGCCAGGTAGAGATTGCTCGCGGCCCAGCGCGAGGGATTGGCCCGCGCCCCAGCCAGGCCGCTCCGGAAGAAGGTCAGCTGGTAGCCGTACGCCTCGCCGCTGCCGGTCCGCAGGTGGCCCGTGTAGTACCACCACTCGGTCCGATACTCGTCGTGGGAGGCGTGGTCGCGCGGAAAGGCGAAGGTGTACCCGGGCAGGGCCATGCGGAACTCGGCCGACGCAGAAACGGCGAACCGCCAGGGCGCCAGGAGCGCCGGGACCATCAAGGCAAACGCAAGAGCTGGCGATCTCAACGGCCGAATTTTGCCCGGGGGGTTCGGCGTCATGGCGGTCAGGGCTCCTCCGAGGAGGGGGCGGCGTCGAGGCGGGACTGCAGGTCGCTCGGGAAGGCATCCGGATCCGGCGGCGTGACGACGACGGCATGCCCCCTCTGCCGCCGCAGGAAGAGCCTGATCCGGTTCCCCAGGTGGAACCGCGAGGTGGCGATGCCGGAGCCGGTGATCGCCCCCAGCACCGCACTCCACCGCATCCGCCAGAGCCGGAACCCGGGGCTCATCCGCGACCTCGCAGGGCGCTGCCATCTCTCCAGAGCGCTCGGCGGCTTCCGCCACCGGCGGATTCGGTCGTTGTAGAACGGCCGACCCCGCCCCGCACCGCGGTCCCCGGGGAGACGGCCCTCCTGCCGGACGCTCCCGATTCCTTACTCATAGCGCACCGCCTCGGCAATGGGAAGGCGCGCGGCGCGCCAGGCGGGGAAGAGCCCGGCCGCCACGCTGGTGAGCAGCGTGAGAACCGCATACTCCGCGAGGAGAGGGGCCGGGAACGTGAACTGGATCGTCCAGCCGAAGGACTGCTTGTTGATGACGTAGATCAGGATGAGCGACAGGGCCAGCCCGGACAGCGCCCCCAGGAGATTGGCCAGCATGCCCGTGCAGGCCGCCTCGCACAGGATGGCACCCAGGAGATCCCGGCGCGTGAATCCGACCGAGCGCAGGATGCCGATCTCCCGGGTCCGCTCCAGGACCGACGCCAGGAGGCTGTTGAGGATCCCCAGGGCCGCCACCAGGAGGGCCACCATCTCCAGGGCGTACGTGATGGCGAAGGTCTGGTCGAAGACCTCCAGGATCCGCGCCTTCAGGGCGCGGTTCGAAAAGACCACCAGGCCCCCGTCCGGGGAGAGCCGGCGGAGGATCGTGCCGCGCACGGCCTGGGGGTCGGCCCCGGGCGCGAGATAGATGGCGAGGGAGGTGAGCCACGGATCCCGCCAGAGCCGCTGGAAGAGCGCCCGATCCATGAGCAGGAGTCCCCCCTCCGTCGTGTAGTCGTAGTAGACGCCGTAGATGCGGAGGTGAACGGTCTGCCCGGGCGGGTGCAGCGTCACTGCATCCCCCTCCTTCCGCCGGTAGCGCTCGGCGAAGGTCTCGGAGACGACTACCCCGCCTTGCGCGCGGGCCTGGCGGAGGATCGCCGCCGGATCCCCCCGGCGGAACAGCAATCGGCCGCGCCGGGCCATGACCTCGAGGTCCCCCGCCCCCAGCAGGAACCGCCCGCCGCGCCCGTCCTCGATGCGGAGCCCCCGGAATCCGTCCACCTCGGCCACGCCCGGGATCTGCCGCACCTGCTCCAGCATCCCGGCCGGCAGCCGTGCATCCGCCCCCTTGGTGAGCCGCGCGGCCCGCGACAGGTAGAGGTCCGCGCGCACCGTCTGCTCGATCCAGACCTCCACGGTCTTGCGGAAGCTCTGGATCATGGTCGAGACGCTCACCAGCATGGCCAGGCCCACCGCCATGGCCCCCATGGTCACGGCATTCCGGCGGAGCGCCCGGCCGAGGTTCCCGGCCGCCACCCTGAGGCTCAAGAGCCGCGACCCGGCAAGGCTCCTCGCCAGCACCCGCTGGGAAACCCGGAGGAGGGCCGGAGAGAAAAGCGTGGTCCCCACGAGCAGGCTCAGGGCCGCCCCGTAGCCCAGCAGGGGTCGTCCCGCCACCGGCCCTCCCAGTGACAGCGCGAACGCCGTGAGGCTCAGCAGGGCCCCCGCGCAGGCCAGCAGCCAAGGACGGTGCCGGCGCTCCGGCAGGGCCGCGGCCAGCGTCTCCTGCGGCGGGGCCGTCGCCGCCTCCAGCGCCGGCAGGAGGGAGGAGAGGACGGCCGTCCCGCATCCCAGGAGGACCCCCTGGAGGACCAGCGCGGCCGTGAGGTGCACCCCGCCCGGCCGGACGAAGGCGTAGAGGGCGGACACGGTCCGGCTCGCCGCCCCGAGCGCCCCCCGCGCCATGACGAGTCCCAGGGCCACCCCCAGGGCGGAGCCGAGCAGTCCGATCATGGCCCCTTCGGCCGCCACGAGAAGCAGGACCTGCCGCCGGGTCACCCCCAGACTCCGCAGGATGCCCATCTGTCGTCGCTGCCGGATCACGGACACGGACATGGTGTTGTAGACGAGGAACACCCCGACGAAGAGGGCGACGAGGCTCAGGACGAACAGGTTGAGCTGGAAGGCGAGGAGCATCTGCTCCACCTGGGCGTTCCGCGCCTCCGGCCGCGCCACCGTCACCTCGGGCGGCAGCCGGCGGCGAAGCCTCGCCGCGACGCGGTCGGCGTCCGCCCCCTCCTCCAGCACCAGGTCCACGCGGTCGAGCCGGCCCAGCTTCCCGAAGGCGAGCTGGGCCGCCGCGATGTCCAGGACGGCGACCTGCCCGTCCATGCTCCGGGCCGCCCCCTGCTCGGCGAGCAGGCCTCGAATGACGAAGCGCTTCGGCCCCGTCGGCGTGAGGAGGCGGATCGGGTCGTTCACGGAGAGGCCGTGGGCCCGCGCGAACCGCGCCGTCAGGAGGATGGCGTCGGGTTCCGTGAGGAGGCGGAGCGGATCCTCGACCTCCGGCGTGGGCCCCCGGTACTCTCGGACGTCGGCGTCGGCGAGCACGTCCACACCCAGCACCAGGAGGACCTCGCCGGTCTCCTCCGCCACCGGAGCCTGCTCGGGGGTCGGGCCCTGGCCCAGCACTGGCGTCACCGCCTGGACCACCGGCACCGCGGACGCCACCCCCGGCGTCGCGGCGATGGCGGGGAGCAGCCTCTCGTCGAATCCCAGCTCGCCCGCCGTGACCTGCAGGCGGCTCTTCCCGGCCACGTGCTCCAGGCTGTTCCGGAACGATTCCAGGACCCCGTCGTTGGCCAGCCGGATGGCCAGCACCACGGCCACGCCCAAGGCCACGCCGAAGACGGTGAGAACGCTGCGCAGCCGGTCGCGGGAGGCCGCCCGCCAGGCCACGAGGCGGATCAGGCAAAAGAGTGGGCGCATATCACGAGAGCGCGGCGGGAAGGCGAGGATGCTGGCAGGCTAGAAAGCTCGACAGGGCTCAGCGCTCTGGCATCCGGCTTCAGCCTCCGGGCCTCCCAGCCTTCAAGCTTCCCAGCTTTCCAGCCTTCCCGCCGGACGGGCTACTGCCCCTCCGAGATCGCTCCATCCCTGAGGTGGATGATGCGCCGCGCGAACGCCGCGGCCTCCCGGCTGTGGGTCGCCAGCAGGATGCTGACGCCCTCCTCGGCATGCAGGTGCGCTAGCAGCTCCAGCACCTCCCGCCCCGCCTTGCTGTCCAGGTTCCCCGTGGGCTCATCCGCCAGGAGGACGGACGGTCCGTTCACCAGCGCCCGGGCGATGGCCACCCGCTGCATCTCGCCGCCCGACAGCTCGTGCGGCCAGTGGTCCTTCCGGCGGAGCATCCCCACCTGGCGGAGGCGCTCCTCGGCCCGCTCCCGTGCCGCACGGGCGGACAGGCCCCTGAGGAGGGCAGGCAGCGCCACGTTCTCCCACGCCGACATGGTCGGCAGCAGATTGGAGAACTGGTACACGATCCCCAGGCGGTCGCGCCGGAACTGGCTGAGGGCGCGGTCGGAGAGCCGCGCCAGGTCGCGGCCGTCCACCCACACGGCGCCGCTCGTCGGCAGGTCCACGCCGGCGACGAGGTGTAGCAGCGTGCTCTTCCCGCACCCGCTGGGCCCCATGAGGGCCACGAACTCGCCCGGGGCCACCTCGAGCGAGACGCCCGCCAGGGCCCTCACCCGCGCCCCCGCCCCGTCGTAGATCTTGGAGACATTCTCCAGGCGGATCACCGGCCAACCCCACCTGCCGCAGCCCGGGCGCTCCCGCATCGCAAGGCGCACGTGAAATACATTCGGAGGCGTTTGCGAGTCACCAGGCCATGGCGCGAAACCCCCCAGAGGGTCGCATCCTCCCACCGCATCTGCTCGCGACCCTCCCGGACGCCAGGCCTGGCCTCATCGTTCGCGACCAGCAGGTCGACCGTCAAGACATCGCCGCCCAGTTCCTCCGGCTTCCACAATCCCGGGGTTGGACGTGGACGGCCAAGGCCGGGCCCCCGCAGACCGCGTAAGGAAAGCCCTCCGCCTTGAGGGCCTGGTTGAGCGCCCTGAACTCCCCATACGGCTCCCGCCCCTGTCCGCCGGCGCGACCCGAGGCAATGTTGCCGCGTGCCGGGATCAGCGTCAACAGAATTCCCCGGAGCGACTGCACTGATTCGATCCGGGCCCTCAAGCCAAATGGCCCGCTTGATCTCCCGAATCGTCACCCGTACAATGCGCCTGCGCCCGCCGGCATCCGGACACGGCCGGCCACGGAGTCCCGGAGGATGCTCGCCAGCTTACGTACTGCAGGGTGCAAGGGCGGCGACGTTCTTGTCTCCCCCTCCCCCCCATATTCTCTCCCACCGGGGGAGAGTACTCAGGGAGGACCCCCGTTCGTCGGAAAGGAGGATCCGGCCATGAGCCAGGCCCCGTCTGAACTCATCCAATGGGTGCGCGCCTACCTGAGGAAGGACGAGGACATCATCGTCCCCATCAAGAAGATGTGGAACGAGTGGTACGCCGCCCGGGGCACACCGTCGCTCCCGGAGTTCACGCGGATCGTGCTCTCCGACCATCGGGTCGAGGAGATGCCGGGCGTGGACCACACCCAGCACCTGCAGGGGCTGAGTCCCGAGGAGCGGGAGGAGGAGGAGCGGGACATGGAGGCCCACGGCTTCTACTCGGGGCCCCGCGTCAAGCTCCGGTCGAGGAAGATCACCCGCCAGGACATCGCCAGGATGCTGAAGAAGCACACCGACCGGATGGAGTGGGCCCTGCAGCAGGCCCGGGCTGCCAGGCCCGCGGATGCCACCGAGGCGGAGGAGGGGAATCTGATCGACGCCATCCATCTCGCCCGCAAGCTCCGCCGCGACCTCCGCGCGGCCGGTCTGGAGCCACCCGAGGACGAATGGTCCACGCGCCCGTCCGGCTAGCCCGGCGGGCCCGCCCCCGGCCACCCTTGGGCCGCCACCCGATCACCTCCATCGGGACGCAGGGGCGTCTCTGCCAGCCGGCCAGAGGTCGCGGCGCCTTTCGCCTTCCGACACGATCCGCCTCGGAGCCGACATCCCCCCGGTGCATGCCCTCCCTAGGCTTCAGGAACGACCGTGCTCTGCCACCAGAGGGTCAGCGTCAGCGGCACCGCTGCCGCCGCCGCGGCTGCCAGCCCCATGATCCCGAAGCCGCCGCGGGCATAGACCATCCCGCTCACGACCTGACCCGTGGCGGAGGCCAGGTTCAGCAGCAGGTCATTGACGCCCTGGGTCTTCCCCCGCTCCTGCGGCGAGAGCTGGTCGGCCAGCAGGGTGGAGCCGGCCACGTAGGCCAAGTTCCAGCCCAGGCCGAGGAGGAACAGGGCCGCCATCAGCGGCAGGAGATGGACCGAAGGCGCGGCCAGCAGGCAGGCCAGCAGCAGCACCGCGGATCCCAGGATGATCACGGGGCCGCGCCCCCACCGGTCGGTCAGCCGCCCGGACAGGACGGAGAAGGCATACATCCCGAGGGTGTGGGCCGAGATCACCAGCGACACGGCGCTCAGCGGCTGCTGGTGCGCCTTCATGTGCACCGACGTGATGGACATGGGCACCATCATCACCAGTTGGGCGAAGACCATACTGACCACGGCCACGACCACCCCGGGCTGGCGCAGGATCTCGCCCAGGGACCGGGCCGCCCGGAGCGGCGCCGATTCCGGCCGGAGGCGGACGAGCTCCCGCCCGATCTCGCGGGGATCGGGTCGCAGCCCCGCAACGATCAGGAGGGCTGCCACCGCCAGCCCGACGAACCCGACGCCGTACGGTCCCGCCAGCTCCGAGAACCCCGCCTCCCCAGCCCAGCGCCCGGTAGGGCCCACCAGCAGCGGGCCGAGGATGGCGCCCACCGTGCTCCCCAGCACCACCCTGGAGATGGCCCGCCCGCGCTCCGCCGGCAGGTGGACCTCGGCCGCGGCAAACCGCCCCAGGTCCACCGCGGACCTCGCCATCCCCACCAGGATGAGGGCGAGCAGGAAGACGAGGAAGGCCCGGTTCACCACGGCGACCATGGCGAGGGCCGATCCGAGCACCCCGAGCACCTGGCCGAGGGCGAGGCTCCGCCGGCGGCCGATCCACTCCATGCTGAGGCCCCAGACCACGGCGCCGCAGGCCTGGCCCAGCACGTAGAGGGCGCCGGGCACGCCGGCCAGGGCCGTCCGCCCGGTCAGCTCGACGGCCACGAGGGCATTGACGGTAAAGGCGGCGATGAACCCGGCCGAGCTGAGGCTCTGGGACAGGAGCAGCACGCACGTGATCTTCCGGGCGATGCGTCGGTAGTCTTTCACCCGTCTGCCTCGGTCCTGGGGTGAGAGCGGCGGGCAGTCTAGCCCAACGCCAGGCATCCCGCCGCGAGAAAATAGGCGGGGAGGCCTCGGAGAGGTTGGAGGCCGGGTCTCTCGGCGCTCGGGCTGGGGCGAAGGACCCAGGCCGCGCCGAAAAGGGATCGCCCCCGCGCCCCTGCGGGGAGTGGCTGCTGCCCGGAAGAAGCGGTGGGCGGGACGTCATTCGCTCTCCGCACGTCCGTTTTCCCCCTGGCCGTCCGCTCCGTCAGGGCCCGTCGCGCAGACTGGCGGGCTGGAGGCCCGCCTTCGTCGCAACGTGGACAGCGCCCGGGGTCAACCCCGCAGGCAACCGGACCCTATCGCGTTTCCGCCTCAAGGCGACCCTCGGGTGGCGCACGGGCCGCGCCAGGGCCCGGACCCGGGCTACGCCCGGGCGAGGGCGTAGTCGTCGAGGTCCACGCGGATGTACCGGGCGAGGAGCGGGTGGACCCGCGCGATCTCCCTGAACACCTGCTGGGCGATGTGGCGGTACGAGGCGTGGCCCTGCCTGGCGGAGCGCAACTGGACGAAGTGGTGGATCTCGCGGAGGTTCCAGGTGAACAGGACCCGCTTGCGGAAGGCCAGGGGCAGGACGTACTGGGCTTCCCGGGGGCACTCCCGGGCGATGACGTCATGCGCCTGCCGCGCGCGGGCCATGCATTCCTCGTACGTCGCCAGCAGGCCGTAGCGGACGATCTCGGGCGGTGTGCTGTAGCCCTGCGACGGCCCCAGCTCCTGCGGGGTCTGGGTGCACATCCGGTGCCGCTGGATGTCCCGGAAGGCGCCGAAGTCCACCAGGATGTCGAAGGTGTAGGTGAGGTGCTCCAGCGCCCGGAGCGGTTGGTCGCGTGGCCCGCGCCGCCGGAGGTACTCGTCAATCACCCGCGCCTTCTCCTCGCGGGCAAGCCTGCCCACCCGATCCTGCACCTGCCGGAAGGGATGCGACGTGTACCCGTACAGGATCGCCGCGACCAACTGCTCCTCGGCCTCCTCGGGATAGCGGACCAGGGAGACCTCCGGCGCCTCTTCGGGGGCACAGCCGGAAAACTGCTCGGCGGCCAGGGTCGCCATGGCCCGGTGGGTCTCCGCCATGTAGGCGTTGTAGTCGGCGTACTTGAGGAGGGTGGGGATGACCTTCTCCGCCTCGGCCTTCATCAGGCTCCCGATCTCCCGCGCCTCCTCCAGAGGATGGGACAGGAGCTTGGTGATCAGATGCTCCAGCGTGCGGCCGTTCGCGGTCAGGCCGATGTTGGTCAGGGTGGCGGCCGGCAGGAGATAGCGGAGAATGTCGCAGCCCTTGGCCCGGCAGGCCGCCTCGTAGGCACGCTCGGTCTGTTTGTCCTCGCGGGGGCTCTC
Source organism: Methylomirabilis sp. (SeqCode) (assembly GCA_037442485.1). Lineage (GTDB taxonomy): Bacteria > Methylomirabilota > Methylomirabilia > Methylomirabilales > 2-02-FULL-66-22 > 2-02-FULL-66-22. The sequence goes on along the minus strand of JBBIQE010000045.1, from coordinate 13,337 downwards.
GCGCTGGATGGCGGCGAGGACCGGCTCGGTGAGGTGCGCGTACGTCTCCAGGAGGAAGCCGCACGTCTCCTCGTACAGCCGGGCGTGCGGCGAGGCCGCGAGGCGGGGGACCCGGTAGAACTTGTCCCGGTCGAAGACTACGTACCGGGTGGACTTCTCGGTGTAGGAGGCCAGCCGCGCGTCCTCGATGATCTTGCTGGCCACGATGGAGACATCCTCGATGGCGACATGGGCCACCGCGTGCTCGGCCACCGAGGCGTGGCCGTAGCCCACCACCCACTTCTCGTGGAACGCCCTGGCCTTCTGCCGGGCCCGGGCCAGCTCGTCCCCGCCGGTGCCCCTCCAGCGCAGCCGCTCCGTGAGGTCCAGGTCCCCCTCCTGGATGAGCTTGAGGAGGTTCCGCCGGAGACTCTCCCGGCTCCGGCTGTAATAGGCGAACAGGACCGCCACCACCTCCTCCGGCAGATTCGTGAGGGCGAAGATGGGCCGGTCCACGTTGGTCACGTAGGGCGCGAGCACCGCCGCCTCTTCCGGCGTGAACACCTCGGCCATGCCCACCACCTAGGAAATCACCGAGGTCGCCAGCCTCCCCCCCACCCATGGCCCTGCCCCCTCCGAGGGGGAGGGAACGGGAGGGGGGCCGGCGCCATCTGCGTGATCCGTGGCTACAGTTCTTCCTCTTCTTCCTCCTCGGTCTCGGCCATGAGCTCGAGGAAGTCCTCGTACCACTCCGTCCGCTGCTGCAGCAGAAAGGCGACCCCTTCCTTGATCCAGCCGAGGCGGATCTCGCCGGTGCAGCCGATGTACCGCTCGAACTCCTTGAGCCGGGCGCGATCCCCGTTGGTCGAGCCGGGCCCGCTCTTCGCCTCCACCCATTCCGCCAGCTCCTGAAGGTCCTCTTCCTCCAGGATGGCCCGGCCGAGATACACCGTCCGCGCGCCCTCCGCCTTGGCGATCATCAGGAACCCGTACCAGTCCTCGGGATCCCCCTGCCACCAGACCGCCGGCAGATCCTCGCCCACATACCCGGGAAAGGTCAGCAGCCCCTGCTGGGCCGCCGTGTCCCGAATCTCTTCGTACAGCCCGGAAAGGTCCGTCATGCGAGGCATCCTGGTTCCCTCGGGACTCCACTGCCTACCATGCCACATAGACCGGCAGATCCCGGCCTTGCGAGGGAACCTTGACGAAGCCCTCGCGCCGGCCGTAGGCGACGATCTCGCGCAGGATCTCCACATCCGTCCTGCAGTAGTCCACCACCCGCTGCCGCAACGCGGGATCCCCGGAACGCCACCACTTCACCGCCTCCGGCCCGGAAGCCGTCTTCCCCCTCCGCAGGGTCGCCTGGGCCAGGCTCTGCAGGCTCACCCGGAAGCCCAACCGGCGCTTCAGATCCTGGAGCAGGTCGAGGCTCTTGCCGCGCAGCTCCCGCACGTCCCCATAGGCCGCCAGCACCTCCAGGTCGAAGCGGAGGCCGTTGAAGGTCACGATCCGATCGAAGGCGCGGAGCTCTCCGATCAGCCGCCCGGCGTCCGGCTCGTACCATTCCCGGTAGCCGTTGCCCGCGTCCCAGGTGACGGCCACGGACAGGCCGAATGCCCGGATGTTGTCCCAGCCGCCCGGCACCTCCTCGGCGAGACGCTGGGTCTCCGCGTCCAGGTAGATCTCGGCCATCGCCACCCCGCCTTCAGCGGGGCCATCCTAGTACGCGCTCCGAGCCAAGAGCAAGCGAGAATTGAACGCCCGGCGCCGAGGCCAGCCTCAGTCCAGCAGCTCCTCGCCGGCGATGATGTCCTCGACGGCCAGCGTGCTGAGCAGGTAATGGCGGACCCGGTAGGTCAGGTGATCGTCCTTCTCCAGGGACCCGGGCTTGAGGACCACCCCGTACCGGCGCCTGGACTCCTCCCGGGTGATGAGGCCGCGGGCCAGGTCCTCCTCGACCCGCAGGATGGAGCGCTGGAACGGCAACCCCCAGCCGCCGCCCCCGGACGTCTCCAGGATGAGGCGATGGCCGGCGCGGAGCGCGAGGGTCACCTGGACGGGTCCCGCCTGCTCTTGCAGGCCCGCCTCCGGCGTCACCCGGATCAGCCGGGCGGTCGTGCCCCGCATCCCGCCCCGCAGCCCAGGGGATCCGCCGGGCAGGAACACATCCGCCTCCGCCCGTCCTTCCAGCAGCTCCAACGCCAGGGTGGCGCCCAGCCCCCCGCGGTACTGCCCGGCTCCGCCGGAGTCGGATCTGAGCTCGCAGCGCAGGACGCGCAGCGGACCGGCGCGCTCGATCGCCTCGATCGGGCGCAGGCACAGCGGCTGGAAGGCGGGCGCCGCGTGGCTCATCCCGTCCCCGAACACCGAGGCGCCCAGGCCACCCGGCAGTTCCAGCCGCATCCGGTAGGGGCTGCCGTCCGCCCGCTCGCCCCGAAGGTCCAGCAGGATCGGGCCCCCGTCCGGGGCGTGGCCGAGATGCGGGAGCGCGCTGCACACGGCCGCCAGGACCGCCTCGTGGAGCCGCTGGGCGCCGCTGAACCTCGCCGGACCCACCGGGAGGTCGCCTCCCCTCCCATCCCAGGGCGTCTCCACGGACACCGCGCCGGCCAGGCCGCCGAGGACCTGGAGCGCCGGTGTTTCGGCCGAAACCACCTCGCGCAGGGCGGCCCGGACCGAGGCCCTCGCCAGGGCCGCCGTGGGCCGCGATCGGCGCGTCCCCTCCTCTTCTGTCACGACGACGCGGAGCCCGTCCCCCTCCCTCGCCATGCGGACCCCGAAGGGTGCCACGCGCCCCTCGGCGGTTCCCCCCTCCAGCTTTTGCACGATTGACCGGAGCGCCCGCCGCGGGCCCTCCCCCAGCGCCGCCCAGACCGGGCCGAGGGTCTCCGGCCCCGGGCGGTCCGCCAGGGCTTCCATCACCGCCCGCCCCAGCCGGAGGGCGTGCATCTGGACCCGCAGGTCCGCCAGGAACTCCGCGGGTGCCTCAGCATTGGCCGCCAGCAGATCCAGGAGTTCCGGCAGGATCGCCCCAGCGCAGCCCGCCCGCGTCCAGGGCAGGATCAGCCCCTCCCGCCGCAGGCTCTCCACCGGGGCCAGGCTGGCGCGACCCAGGGCCGGGTGCGCTGCGGTCAGCGCCGCGAACGCCACCACCCGGCCAGCCCGCACCACCGGGCCGGTGAGGATCAGATCCTCCAGCCCTGCGCCGTGGCAGCGCGGATCGTTGGTCCAGTACACCTCGTCCGGCGCGAAGCTGCGGCCCGCCGTGGCCTGCTTCTCGGCGAGAAAGGCCAGTGCCTCGGCCGCGGCCTCGAGCAGCAGCGGGTGGCTCTCCCGCCCGCCGACGATCAGCGCGCCCGTCGCGTCGTAAAACCCGGCTGCGGTACTCCCGTGCCGCCCGATGGCCGCCGAGCAGGCCGCTTGCCGAAGCGTGGCGTCCATCGCCTGGGCGGCCTCTTCGAGTTGGGTCCGGACATCCAGGAGGATGCCCGGCTGCAGCTCGGTTCGCGGCGCACGGTTCGCGGTTGGCCGTGGCTGGCGCTCGGCGCTCACTCCCCCGTCTCCAGGATCAGGTTCCCCCAGCCATCCACGCGATAGGGCATTCCCTCGGGGACATAGGCACTGGCGCCGGGCAGCACGACCAGGGCCGGCCCGCGGTAGGCGGCGCCGACCTTCAGGCCCGCCGCCGGTACCCGCGGGATGCCCGTCCCCTGGGCCGCTCCGGCGGCTGCCGCCGTGGCGGCGTACCGCGCCTGCGCCCGGGCAAATGTCCGCTGGAGCGACCGATCCAGGGCGATGGGGCAGGAGCCTTCCTCGAGGATGGCCAGGAGGCGCGTGACAAAAACCCCCTCGGGGGCCGGCCGGATGCCATAGGCCCGCTCGGTGAAGGCGTGGTAGGCCCGAATGCGCGTCGCGACCGGCTCGGCCGGATCCGGCACCGGCAGCATGTCCTCGTGGGGATTCTCCCCGCGCCGCAGGAACAGGGCCAGGCGCAGCTTGCCGCGCACCGCCCCGCCGAAGGCGGCCGCGACCCGCTCCCGCAGCCGCTCCGGCGTGAGGGTGCGCAGGGTGGCCTCCACGGCGACCATGGCCGTCCGCGCCGGCGGCGTGAGCAGCGCCCCCAGCGCCGAGAACCCCGCCGCCAGGTACGGAACGACCACCCTCGGGATGCCCAGCTTCCTGGCGACTGGGGCCGCCTGGACCGGGCCCGCACCCCCGAAGGCGATCAGCACCGCCTCGCCCGGGCTGACGCCGCGCGAGGCCAGGTGCGTCCGCAGGCACCCCACCATCCGGGCCTCCGCCACCTCCAGCACCACCCGGGCGGCGCCGATCGGGTCCAGGCCCAGGCCCGGGCACACCTCGGCCAGCATGGCCTGGTAGGCCGGGCCGGGATCCAGGGGGGGCAACCCCAGATCGCACCGGTCGCCGACCAGCCGCCCCACCAGCAGGTTGGCGTCCGTGACCGTGGGCCGTCGCCCCCCCTTCCCGAAGCAGGCCGGACCGGGATGGGCGCCGGCGCTCTCCGGCCCCACCTGGAGACCGCCGGGCACGGACTCGTCCATGCAGATCAGGCTCCCCCCGCCGATGCCAGCGCTGTGAATGGCCACCGAGGGCACGGCGACGGTCAACCCGAACTCCAGCGTGCGATCCCCGCTGAGTTCCGGCTGGCCCTCCTGGATGATGGCCACATCGAAGCTGGTCCCGCCCATGTCCGCGGTCACCGCCGCGGGGAGCTCCAGCAGGCCCGCCAGGGACGCGCCGGCGGTGGCGCCGCCGGCCGGGCCCGAGAGGATCGTCCGGAGGGGCGCAGACCGCACCTCGGCCGGCGCGCACGAGCCCCCGGCGGACTCGATGAAGCGGACGGGGGGCGCCGTGCCGATCTCGCCGAGGCCCCGCTCCAGGCTCTCCACGTACCGGGCCATGAGGGGCGTAAGGTACGCCGCCAGGACCGCCGTGGCCATGCGCAGCCGCTCGTCGGGGAAGGGACAGACCTCGCTGCCCAGGGTGAGGTGGCCATTCGGCCAGAGATCCTGCAGGATCTCGCGGGCGCGCCGCTCGTGGATGCCGTTCTTGTCGGCGTGCAGGAAGGCGACGGCCAGCGCCTCGACGTCCTGCTCCCGCAGGGCCTCCGCCGCCGCCTTGACCCCGTCCTCGGCCAGGGGGGCGAGGACCGCCCCCGAGGCGTCCAGCCGCTCCGACACCTCGCGCCGCCACGGCCGCGGGACGAGCGGCTCGAAGGCGGCCTGCCGCCCCAGCAGGCTCCGGCGCCGGCCGTCGCGCAGCTCCAGCAGATCGCGGAATCCGGCCGTGGTGAGCAGTCCCGTGCGCGCCCCTTTCCGCTCCAGGATCGCGTTCGTCGCCACGGTGGTGCCGTGGGCGATCTCGGCGATCCGGCCGGCCGGAGCACCGCTCTGGCGCAGGCCCTGGAGCAGTCCCAGGGCGATATCCTGGGGCGTCGTCGGGACCTTGGCAAGGCAGAGGCTTCCCTCCGCCCCGTCGCAGAGCACGAGGTCCGTGAAGGTGCCGCCCACGTCAATCCCGATCCGAAGCTCCGCCTGGCCCATGCGCCCCCCCGGGAACGGGCGGCATGATACGCGCTCTGGCCTGATCGCGCAAGCCGCAAGGCGCGTGGGTCCATTCCCCCTGGGGATTCCCTTGACACCCCACCCGGGGGCAGGTAGGCTCTGGCCGGTCCTGAGACGCGGGAGGCGGCCATGCCGAAGATCCTGGTGGTGGATGACGAATCCCTGCTCCGGATGATGCTGAAGGATGCCCTGGAAGAGGCCGGCTACACGGTCGTCCTGGCCGAGAACGGCGAGATGGCCCTCCAGCGGGCGAGGGCCGAATCCCCGGACTGCATCCTCCTCGACATCATGATGCCGGGACTCGACGGGTACGAGACGTGCGCGGCCCTCAAGGCGGACCCCGACCTGCGGGCCATTCCCGTCATCCTCGTCTCGGCGACCACGGACCTGCGGGTCATCGACCGCGCCGAGCAGGTGGGGGCGGCCAGCGTCCTGCCCAAACCGGTCCCCATCGAGCAGCTCGAGCAGACCCTGATCCTCACGCTCAATCCTCCGAAGCCCTGAGCGGCCGGCGCCGATCGCGCAAGGAACCAACCTATCCGCAGCTTGCGCAGATTTCACCCCCACCCCAGCCCTCCCCCCGGGTACCCCGCCTCTGGCGGGGTGCGGGGGAGGGGACGGGAGGGGGGTCGGCGAAATCCGCGGATCGGGAAATCCCGGTGACTGAACCCAAGATCCTGGCGCTGGATTTTGACGGTGTCCTCTGCAACAGCGTCCACGAGGGCCTGCAATCGGCGTGGCGGGTGTACCGGGACATCTGGGGCGGGACGGGCGAGGACCCGCCGCCCGAGGCGGTCGCCGCCTACCTCCGCCTGCGGCCTGCCCTGGAGATCGGCTGGGAGTTTCCCGTCATGCTCCGCGCCATCCTGGAGGGCGTGCCCGAGCCGGCGCTGCTCCAGGAATTCCAGACCGAATGGCGCTCCCGAATCCTGGAGGAACACCACCTGAGCCAGGCGGACCTCTCGGCCCGCTTCGACGCCGCGCGGGACGCCTGGATCCGGACGGATCTGACCGGCTGGCTGGGGTGCCAGCATCTGTATCCCGGGATCGCCGAGCGGCTGCATGCGCTCCTGCGAAGCGACACGCAGGTCTTCGTGATCACGACCAAGGAGGGGAAGTACGCCCACCTGATCCTGGAGAGGAGCGGCGTCTCCTTCCCGGCCGCCCGCGTCTGGGGAAAGGAGCGCGCCCGGCCCAAGGCGGACCTCCTCCGCGTCCTGCACCGGGAGCTTGGAGTGGATTTCGGCGCCATCTGGTTCGTCGAGGATCGCCTGAAGACCCTACGGGCGGTGGAGCGGGAGCGGGAGCTGGAGGCCGTTCACCTCTTCCTCGCCACCTGGGGCTACACCACGCCGGCCGAGCGGGCCGAGGCGGCGACCGACCCACGCATCATCCCGCTCACGCTGGAGCGGTTCTGCCGTGACTTCTCCGCCTGGACGCGGCCGGAGGAGGCCGTCTCACGAGGAGGCACGACATGAAGGTGGGCCTGTACCTCACCAACCAGCATCCGCTCGGGACCGACATGGTCTCGGCCCTAGAGGAGCAGCTCGTGATGGTCCGGGCGGCGCGCGACCGGGGTTGGGACGCCGTGGGGACCGGGCAGCACTATCTCAGCGAGGGGATGGCGCAGCTCCAGCTCGTCCCGTTCCTGTCGCGGCTGGCGGCCGAGGCCGGGGGGATGACCGGGATCGCCGGCGTCCTCCTGCTCCCCCTGCACAACCCGGTGGAGCTGGCCGAGCAGGTGGCCTCCCTGGACGTCGTCTGGAAGGGAAACTTCGTGTTCGGAGTCGGGCTGGGCTACCGCGACGTCGAGTTCGACGCCTTCCGCGTCCCGCGCAACGCGCGGCTGCGCCGCTTCGAAGAATGCCTCGCCCTGGTCAAGCGCCTCTGGACCGAGGATGGGGTGAGCGTCGAGACTGACGTGTGCAAGCTGGACAAAGTCACCCTGACCATCCGGCCGATCCAGCGGCCGTGGCCGCCCATCTGGTTTGCCGCCACGACGGATCAGGCCGTCCGCCGGGCGGCCCGGCTGGGAGACACCTGGTTCATCAGCCCCCACGCCACCTGGCCCACCCTGATCGGCCAGCTCTCGATCTACCGGGCCGAGCTGGCCCGGCTGGGACGCCCCTTCCCCCGGCAGTTGCCCCTGTTCCGCGAGATCTTCTGCGCCAAGGATCGGCGGACGGCCCTGGAGATTGCTGGGCCCTGCCTCGCGGAAAAATACGGGGCCTATGCCCGCTGGGGGCAGGATGACGCCTTGCCGTCCCAGGAGAGCTTCCAGCGCCCGTTGGAGGAGCTGGTGAAGGACCGCTTCATCCTGGGCTCGCCCGAGGAGTGCTACGAGCAGCTCCGGCCCTGCTGGGAGCGACTGGGGGCGAACTATCTGCTCCTGCGCACCCACTGGAGCGGCCTGCCGCTACGCGCCGCCCTGCAGAGCATCCGGCTGATCAGCGACGAACTGCTGCCGGCCCTTCGCCGCGTCCCGTCACCCGGAGGTCCCGGCGAATGACCGCATCGGGCTCAGGACCGGAAAGCCCCAGCCATCGCCTGATCGAACGCTGGGACGGGCGCGATTACGAGCGGCACTCGCCGCACCAGCGGGAATGGGGCGGTCGCCTCATCGGCGAGCTCACGCTGCGGGGCGATGAGCGCATCCTCGACCTGGGCTGCGGCGACGGCAGCCTCACGCGCAGGCTGGCGGAATTGGTCCCCCAGGGATCGGTGCTCGGCATTGATGCCGCCCCCGAGATGCTGGAGGCGGCCCGGGACAAGTGCGCCCCCAACATGGCCGTGCGCCACCTCGACATCAACGAGCTCGCGTTCGCACCGGAGTTCGACGTGGTCTTCTCCAACGCCTCCCTGCACTGGGTCCACGACCATGCCGCCCTGCTGCGCAACATCCACCGGGCCCTCAGGCCGGGGGGGATCATGCGGGTCCAGTTCGGCGGCGCGGGCAACTGCCCGAACCTGCTCGCCTGCCTCCGCCGGCAGATGGCGGCCCCGCCCTTCCCCGAGGCGTTCGCGGATTTCCGCTGGCCGTGGTACTTCCCCGCCCTCCCCGCGTACGAGGAGCTGCTGCAACGCTCGGGGTTCGCCGAGTGGCGAGCCTGGACCGAGCTCAAGGACCAGCGGTTCCCCAGCGCGGAGGCCATCGTCGGCTGGATTGACAACCCCTGCCTGATCCCCTTCGTCCAGGCCCTACCTGCTGATCTGCGAACGCCCTTTCGGGACGGCGTCGTGGAGGCAATGCTCACCCGGACCCGCCGGCGCGACGGGACGTACGCCGAGCCCTTCGTCCGGATGAACGTCCGGGCGCGGAAGGCCGGATGAACCGAGCGGGGTGGAGGCCGTTCTGAAGTACAGCCTGCGGGGGCGCCCCGGTCTGAAAGCTTCCGAGGTGGGCTTTGGCTGCGGCAGCGTCGGCGGATTGCCTGTGCGGGGCGAGTATCCCGAGATGCGGCGCGCGGTGGCCCGCGCCCTCGAGCCGGGGATCAGCCAGTTCGACACCGCATCGCTTCACGGGGATGGGCAGTCCGAGGTCAACCTCGGAGCGGTCCTGCCCGAGCGCGGCGCCGACCCGATTCCGGGGACGAAGGCCCGCCTGGAGCCCCCGGACCCGGATCGCGTCGAGGCGGCTAATCGGTTCCGCTGCGGGCAGGCCCGAGATGTCCACGGCCCGGGTCGGCATCTCGCGCGGGAGCAACCGGAGGAGGCCGTGGCGTGCGCCGATCGCGGGCGGCTGCCCGGCGAAGCCCTGGGGCATCTCCCGGAGGCCTGGACAGGGGGCCAAGCCTGCTCGAAGGTCTGCGCCTGCCCACCGCGGTTGATCGGCCAGCCCGGATCGTCCTCGCAGGCGTCAGATTTCCATTGACAACTAAACGCATGTATGGTACTCATCTCGCATAATCCAGTGGAAAGAATGGCCTTGATCCGTTCTCGGCTCTGCGCGTAGGATTCCGGCGTGAACGCCGAAGCCCAAGTTTCGCGCCCGTCCTCCGGCGCCCACCCGAAGCTTGGCGGAAACAGGCTGCCGCCCCTTGCCGGCGTGAAGGAAATGCAGATCTGTCCATCTGAATGTGCGAGAGCCAGCATGCCTCGGCGAAAGCGGATAGTTGAGCGTCAGGGCCGAACGTGGCGCGTGTCCCGGGTGGCGTGGAGGGAGGCGGAGGCGGAGGACTTTCGCTTCTGGTACCAGGGCCTCACACCCGAGGAACGGGTTGAGGCCGTTGCCGAAGCGCTCGCAGGGTGCCTGAAGACGCGAGGGCGACATGCCGTCCCGAGACTACGAAGAGTTCATCGCCGCGTTAAACGCTCATGGGGTGCGGTATCTGCTGATCGGCGCACACGCGGTCGCGTTCCACGCCCGTCCTCGCGCCACCAAGGATCTTGACATTCTGCTGGATCCCGCCCCGAGGAACGCCCGCAGGGCACTGGCGGCGCTGCGAGACTTCTTCGGGGGGGCCGACCTGGGATACACGGTTGCAGATTTGACGGACCCCCGGTGGATTATTCAACTCGGGGTGGCGCCCGTTCGAATCGACCTGCTCTCAGCCGTGCCGGGATGCTCGAGCTTTCAGGCGGCCTGGCGGAGGCGCGTCGAAGCCCGGTTCGGGTCCGTCAGGGCACATTATCTTGGGCTCGTCGACCTGATCCGGGCCAAGGAAGCGGCCGGCAGAGCCCAGGACCAGGCCGATGTGCACGTCCTTCGGCGGGCCCAGCTCGCCCGGCGTTCCCGCCGGCGTCAGAGGACGCGCCGCTGAACGTCGCCCCACTCGGTGTGGGGAGACAAGCGACAGGCGCTGCGCCACCACATGCCAGACGGTGTCGCCGAGGTTCACTCGCTCGCGGGGACCCGATGCAACGCACCGCAGCGCAAGGAGGGGACAAGGGGCCATCAGGAGATACTTCAACTCCGCGAACCAGGAACCCGGCCCCCGGGTTTTTCGGACGGGACAGGCGCTTCCGCCGCACGCAGATTGGGAAGGCACGACGGCCGAGGACCGGATCAATGCCGTCGGGGAGCCGACGCGCCTCTGTCTCCCCTGGAGCGGGTCCGGTGAACCACGACTACAGAGATTCGTTTGCCGCGTGCAACGCACACGGCGTTGAGTACCTCGTCGGCGGCGCCCATACGCCGGCCGTCCATGGGCACGTGCGCGCGATCAAGGACTGCGACGCCTGGGTGCGCCCCGACCCCGAGAATGCGATGCGGGCGCTCGGGGCCTTGACCGCCTGCGGGGCGCCGATCCGGGGATTGACGGAGGCCAACCTGGCAGAAAGGTGACAAAGATGGCATCGTCCCCCTTGGCGTTCCTCTTGGGCGCTGAACGCCCAAGGCGAATGCCAGGTCTTTGGGTTGGATCCATCAAAGCATGAGGCGGTTTCGCATGGCACAAAGCGGAGCAACACGGATGCGGAGTCCCAACGGGGATGCCAACAGGCTTTCACCGGCGGACCGCCCCGTGCATGATTGGTATCGCTTCGTCCTGTCGTATCCTCCCCACCTGGTTCGGGAATATATCGAGCGTTTCGAGATCGGCCCAAGACATGTGGTACTGGACCCTTTCTGCGGGACCGGGACCACCCTTGTGGAATGCAAGAAGCTCGGAATTCCAAGTGTCGGGGTCGAGGCCAACCCGATGGCCTATTTTGCCACCCAGGTAAAGTTGGATTGGTCCCCTGACCCTGATGCTCTCCTCACACACGCCAGAGAAGTCGCCGAGCGTGCAAAGGCGAAGCTCGAATCGGACGGCATCGAAGATGACACCTCTCTGCCGCTCTTCCGGATGAGGAGAGGATCATCCCATCAGTTGAAGCTGACGCTCCGGACCCTCCCCCCCGAGAAACAGCAGCTCTTGCTCGCGAACTCGATCAGCCCGCTCCCGCTTCACAAGACCTTGGTGCTCCTTGAGTGCTTGGACCAAGTGCGCGACTCGCGGTATCGCGAGCATGAGCTATTGGCGCTTGCCAAGGCACTCGTGTACTCAATCAGTAATCTTCACTTCGGGCCGGAGGTCGGCGTCGCTCCGGCAAAGGCAGATAGTCCTGTAGTCTCTGCGTGGCTCGCTGAGATCCGCGCGATGGCCGACGATCTCCGAAAGTTGAGGGCCATCGAGTCTCCTCCGGCACGTGTGCATCACGCGGATTCCAGGCGAATTGCCCAGGTGATCGATCCATGTTCGATTGATGCGGTTATCACCTCGCCACCATACCCAAATGAGAAGGACTACACCAGGACGACACGGCTCGAGTCCGTGCTTTTTGGCTTCATTCGGGACAAGGCTGACCTACGGGTACTCAAACGTGGCTTAGTGCGGTCAAACACTCGCGGCGTGTACAAAGACGATGAGGACGATCGGTGGGTGTCCGCGAACAGTGAGATCCAGCGGATCGCAAAGGCTATTGAAAAACGCCGCAGTGAGCTTGGGAAGACATCTGGCTTCGAGCGACTTTACGCCAGAGTCACCAAGCTATACTTTGGTGGCATGACACGGCACTTAGCAGATCTTCGAGCGGTGCTGCGACCTGGTGCCCACTTGGCTTACGTGGTGGGAGACCAGGCGTCTTATCTGCGGGTAATGATTCGGACAGGCAAGTTGCTGGCTAGTATTGGTGAATCCTTGGGGTACGAACCGATGGCGATTGATCTGTTCCGGACTCGCCTTGCAACCGCAACCAGAGAACAACTACGCGAGGAGGTGGTGGTACTGCGATGGCCCGGGCAAAGGTGAGATCGACACAGAGCCAACGAGGAGCATTTCCCACGCTGACCCGGATGATGCGATGACTGAACCAACTCGATATGCGCAGATCATTGAACAAGTCTTCCTCTCCCACTTCAAGAGCGGCGCAGTCGAGGTGCCCTTCGAACAGGAGGATATCGTTCGCGTCGCGAAGAAGCTCGGGATCAAGCTCCCGAAGAATCTGGGCGACGTGATCTATAGTTTTCGCTACCGGACACCGCTGCCTGAGTCCGTCCGAACCAGAGCACCCAAGGGAAAGGAGTGGATCATCCGGCCAGCGGGTGCTTCGAAATACCGGTTCGTGGCCACGACTCGGGCAGTCATCGCCCCCAGCAAGATGATGGCTGAGACGAAGGTGCCTGACTCGACTCCAGGCGTTATTGCGACGTATGCCCTCAGTGATGAGCAGGCGCTATTGGCCAAGTTGCGATCCAACCGCCTGATCGACATTTTCACCGGGGTTGCATGTTATTCGCTTCAGAGCCATTTGCGTACGAACGTGCCTTCGCTTGGTCAGGTCGAGACAGACGAGATCTCCATCGGGGTAGACAAGCGAGGCGCGCACTACGTATTCCCTGTCCAAGCGAAGGGCGGGATGGAGGATGACCTTATTGCGCTCTTTGAATTGGAGGATGGCGAGCAGGGCGTTGCTATCTCGTCGGAGAAGCACTACCGGCTCGTGCCTGGCGAGGAAGTGACGGCGGACGACCTCCAAGGCTACCGCAAACGGCAGGACTGAATTGACATCCGGCAAATTCTTGGCCGAAGGTGCGACGCCCAAGGGATGGGCTATGACACCCGGCGAGGCCGCGGGAGGGGCAAATTGAGATGTGGCGGCAGTCGTCGCTCGAAGCGCGGTTCCGGATTGTCGCTGCCATGATCGAGCACGAATTTGCCCCGGTGGCCGCCTCGATCCTGGCGGAACATCCTGAGTAGAGGCCCGAAGGCTTCCGGGTTGCCCGCGCAAAACGAATCTACGGCGATTGAATCCGGAGGATCTGCGTACTATGCAGATCCTCCCCCCCCACCC
>JBBIQE010000044.1:0-23932 GCA_037442485.1 Methylomirabilis sp. (SeqCode) | reverse complement strand
CGCAAGGGCAATGGCGATCACGGCTCGCATTCGGATCATGACCCTAGCCTCCATGAGAGAAGGTCCGGACCCTTCGCAACGGCGACCGTTCCCGGGGGAGCATCCTGGTCCGTCAAGCCACCCCTGGCTTCTTTGCCATCCATCAAGCCTCCTCGACAGTGCAACGAAAATACCAAGTGCCCTGCAGTCATCGGCCGCATCCCTCTGCCCGGTGGATGAGGGTGCCGACTTCCCGTGCGATCCGGCCGGGGGCATCGCCAGCGAGGACTTGGGAGAGCGCCGGGACAGAGGCCGAGCTATGCCCTCGTCGGTTCGACAGCATTGACGGGCCGATTGAAGGGGTGGCCCGGAAAAACCTGTCGCATTCCTGCACACTCGGCCCGGCCAGGTGTATTGGACCGGCACACTCGCCGTGCCGCATCCCGATGCTGCTCCGCCGCCTGAAGCGGCGATCAGCGGACGTTGTGGCGTGAGGCTGGCGCTCCTCCGAGCCAGGACGAAGCTTGCCCTTGCATGCTGCCATGCGGGATGGCATGGTGTGGTGCGGGCAGGGGCAAGCGCCTGAGGCGCCCGAGCGTTCACCGACGGATGAAGAGGACCGTCCAGGCCTGCCAACCGGCACGGCCCGGCGGTCCGGATCCTGGAGGTTCATGCCATGCGCCTGAGAACGGTTCTCATCGCGGCCGGCGGATTGGCCCTGGTCCTGATCGTGGCCGCGATCGTGGTTGTGCGGTCGCTCGACCTCGACAGGTACAAGGGCCTGATCGCCGAGCGGGTCAAGGCGGCCACGGGGCGGGAGCTCACGATTGCGGGGGGCCTGGGAGTGGAGCTGGGATTCTCGCCCGCCATCCTCGTCGACGAAGTCGCCTTGGCCAACGCGCCCTGGGGGTCCCGCCCGGACATGCTGAGGGTGCGCCGCCTCGAGCTGGAGGTGGCCCTCTTCCCCCTGATCTTCCGCGACGTCCGGGTCAAGCGTCTCGTCCTGGTGCAGCCGGACATCCTCCTGGAAACGGATGCTAGGGGGGTGGGGAACTGGTCCCTCGGCGGTGCGGCCCCGTTGCCGACTTCTCCGGGCGCGACGCCGGGCGAGACCACGGCAGGCCTGGCGGGTCTCGCGGTGGAGAGGGTGCGGATCGAGAAGGGCCGCTTCACCTACCGCGACGGCAGGACGAAGCGGCTGACGCGCCTCACGCTGGATCGGCTGGATCTCCGGGCCAGGGATGCGACCAGCCCCCTCACGGTTGACCTTGCGGCCGCCTTCAACGGGAAAACCTTCGCCCTGACGGGAACCCTGGGGCCGCTGAGCGAGCTTCGGGCGCCGTCCCGCCCCTATCCGGTCAAGCTCTCCGTGAAGGCGGGGGGCACCACGGTCGAGGTGGAGGGCAGGATCGCCAGGCCGCTCGAGGCGAACGGCATTGACCTCCAGGTGAGGGCGCGGGGGCAAGAGCTGGCGGAGGTTGCCAGGTTCGCAGACCAGAGGCTTCCGGCGCTGGGCCCCTTTGCCGTGGCGGCGCGCGTCACCGGCACGGCCCAGGCCCTGTCGGTCTCCGGCATTGACGCCAGCATCGGCAAGGCCGGGCAGGTTCTGGTGAAGGCGACAGGCGCGGTGAGGGATGCCCTCAACGCCAGGGGAATCAGCCTGGCCGTGGCGGTGGAGACCAGGGATCCCAGGTCGGCGGCGAAGCAGTTGGCCGTGGACCTGCCCCCGCTGCCTCCGCTGAGCGCAGCCGCGCGCCTCCGGGATGTTCAGGGGGCCTACGCCTTCGACGCTCTGGAGGCGAGCCTCGGGAGGAGCACCCTCACCGGCAGCGGGGCGATCGCCATGGGCGGGCCGCGACCGAAGGTCAAAGCGCGGCTTGCGTCGGGGCTGCTCGACCTGTCGGAACTCTTCCCGAGGGAGGCAACCGCCGGGGCCGCGCCGAAGGGCCCGCAGGCCCGCAGAGACACGCGGGTGTTTCCGGCCGATCCTCTGCCGCTCGGCGGACTCACGGGGGTGGATGCGGACCTCGACCTCAAGGTGGATCGGCTAGTCTTGCCGAACCGGCTCCCCGTCGAGGCGCTGGCCGCGCGCCTCCTGCTGTCGGGGGGGCGGCTGGAGCTAAAACCCCTGAGCGCCCGAATCGGCGGCGGGGCGGCCACCGGACAGGTCGGGCTGGATGTCTCCTCCGGCCCGACGGCCAGGCTGGCGGCCAGGCTGGAGGCCAAAGGCATTGACCTGAGCCGGGTGCTTCGTCACCTGGGCCATCCCGACCTCGTCACGGGGGTCGAGGCGGACATCGCCCTGGACATCCGGGGGAGCGGGGACTCGGTCCGCGACCTGATGGCCGGCCTCAGTGGAGAGGCCCTGCTGGTTCTGGGCGAGGGGAGGATTCAATCGGGTTTCGTTGACTGGCTGGGGGCCGACCTGCTGACCCAGGTCGTCGAGAAGCTGAATCCGTTCGGGAGGAAAGATCCGTCCACCGAGCTCAAGTGCGGGGTGATCAGCTTCGCCGCCAAAGACGGGGTCGCCCGGAGCGACAAGGGCATCGCCTTCGAGACGAGCAGGATGACCCTGGTGAGCAGCGGGACGGTCGATCTCAAGACCGAAGCCATCGACTTCTCCCTCCGCCCCGAGGCCCGCCAGGTGGCCGGCATCGGCGCCGGGGAGCTGGTCAAGCTCCTCCGCGTCCGCGGGAGCTTGATGGAGCCGAAGGTCGGCATTGACGAGCTGGAAACGGCCAAGACGGCCGCATCCATCGGGGCGGCCGTGGCGACGGGCGGCCTCTCGTTCCTGGCGGAAACGCTGGCGAGGCGGGTGATGGCCGATCCGCGGCCGTGCGAAACAGCGAAGGCGAAGGCGCCCGCATCCCGCAAATCCGGCCTGGCGCCCTCCACCGCAGCAGCGCGCACCCAGCCGCCCCCCAAGGAAGCGGGCGGCATCCAGCGGTTCTTCGAGGGCCTGTTCGGGAGGTGAGAGGAAGCGGCGTCACATAGCGAGGGGACGTTGCACGACAGGTTGAATGTCTCCCCCCGCATGGCATCGGGTGGCGGCCTGAGGCGTCATCTCCGGCTTCTCCATTCACCGACCCAGTTCGGCCTTGACGGCGGCGAAGGCGCGGAGGGCAAAGTCCAGGTCCTCGCGCGAGAGGGCGGCGCTCAGCTGGACGCGGATCCGGGCCTTGCCCTTCGGGACCACCGGGTACGAGAAGCCGACGACGTACACCCCCTTGTCCAGCAGGCGCGCGGCCGTGCGATGGGCCAGGGCGGCGTCGCCCATCAGGATGGGCACGATGGGGTGCTCGCCCGGCACCACGGAAAATCCCAGGGAGCTGATGCGCTCGCGGAAGTAGCGGGTGTTCTCCCACAGGCGGGCGCGCAGGGCGGGCTCGCCCTCGATCAGCTCCAGCGCCTTCAGCGCCCCCACCAGGACGGCGGGGGCCACGCTGTTGGAGAAGAGGTACGGGCGGGAGCGTTGGCGCAGGAACTCGATGATCTCCTTCCGCCCGCTGGCGTAGCCGCCGCTGGCCCCGCCCAGGGCCTTCCCGAGCGTCCCGGTGAGCACGTCCACCCGCCCCATGACGCCGGCGTGCTCGTGGCTGCCGCGGCCCCACGCACCCACGAAGCCGGTCGCGTGGGAGTCGTCCACCATCACCAGGGCATCGTACCGGTCGGCCAGCTCGCAGATCCCGGCCAGGGGAGCGATGACGCCGTCCATGGAGAAGACCCCGTCGGTGGTGATGACGCGGAAGCGGGCCTCCCGCGCCTCCTGGAGCCGCGCCTCCAGATCCCGGAGATCCCCGTTCCGGTAGCGGAACCGCCGGGCCCGGCACAGGCGCACGCCGTCAATGATGCTGGCGTGGTTCAGCTCGTCGCTGACGATGGCATCCCGCTCGTCCAGCAGGGCCTCGAAAAAGCCGCCGTTGGCGTCGAAGCAGGAGGAGTACAGGATGGTGTCCTCGGTCCCGAGAAACTGGCTCAGCTTCCTCTCGAGCTGCTTGTGGATCTCCTGGGTCCCGCAGATGAACCGGACGGAGGAGAGCCCGTACCCCCACCGGTCCAGGGCCGCCTTGGCGGCCGCGACGATCGCCGGGTGATCGGCCAGGCCCAGATAGTTGTTGGCGCAGAGGTTCACCACCCGGCGCCCCCCCACGCTGATCCAGGGTCCCTGGGCGCTTTCCAGGACGCGCTCCTCCTTCCACAGGCCCTCGGCGCGGATCGCCTCGAGCTGGGATTGCAGGTGCGCGCGCAGGGATGCGAACATGGCTCACTCCTCGCTCCAGGTCAGGACGACCTTGGCGGCCCGGCCCGAGCGGGCCACGGCGAAGGCCTCCTCGTAGCGCGCGGCCGGGAACCGGTGGGTGATCACGGGGGTGATGTCGAGGCCGCTCTGGATCATGACGGTCATCTTGTACCAGGTCTCGTACATCTCGCGGCCGTAGATCCCCTTGAGCGTCAGCCCGTTCAGGATGACCAGGTTCCAGTCCACGAGGGAGGGCTTTTCCGGGATGCCGAGCAGGGCGATCCGCCCCCCGTGGCACATGTTGGCGAACATGTCGTCCAGGGCGGCCCCGCTCCCGGACATCTCCAGGCCGACGTCGAAGCCTTCCTTCATGCCCAGCTGTTTCTGCACCTCGCGAAGCGGCGTCGCGCGCGGGTCCACGGCCAGCGTGGCACCCATCTTGCGGGCGAGGTCCAGCCGGTACGGGTTCAGGTCGGTGACGACCACGTAGCGCGCCCCGGCATGGCGGACGACGGCCGTGGCCATCAGGCCGATCGGCCCGGCACCGGTGATGAGGACGTCCTCGCCCAGGACATCGAAGCTCAAGGCGGTGTGGACGGCGTTGCCGAGGGGATCGAAGCAGGCGAGGACCTCCAGGGGGATGTGCGGCTCGGCCCCCCAGACGTTGGTCATGGGGAGGCAGAGGTACTCGGCGAAGGCCCCGGGCCGGTTGAGGCCGACCCCCTGGGTGTGCGGGCAGAGGTGGCGGCGGCCGGCCATGCAGTTGCGGCAGCGGCCGCAGACCAGGTGGCCCTCCCCGCTCACGAGATCGCCCGGCCGGAAGCCGGTGACGTTGCTGCCCACGCGCTCCACGCGCCCCACGAACTCGTGCCCGATCACCATCGGCACCGGGATGCTCTTCTGCGCCCAGGGGTCCCAGTGGAAGATGTGTAGATCCGTGCCGCAGATGCCGGTTTTGAGGACGCGGATCAGGACGTCGTTGAGGCCGGGCTCGGGGACGGCAACCTCCTCCATCCACAGGCCGGGCGCGGGCCGGCTCTTGACCAGGGCCCTCATTCTTCTCTCCATGGGCTCTCCCGGGGCGCGCCTGGATCGGAACAGCCTCCCTCGCACCCCTGGCCACATACCTACTGGATTCTTGCGGCCGGCTCAAGAGATTTCTCCGGGGGATGGCCGGGACGGGAAGAACCCGCTCGCCTTTCATCTTGACAGGGTCCAAAGAGGCGCGAAAGGTTGAGCTAGTTTTCAAGGCTCCTGTGGGGGTAGCTCGGGGGGAAAGAATGCCCGTCCGGACGACCCATCCTACGCGCGGAGTCTCGCGGCCCTCTGGCTGGATTGCGCCAGAGGGCCGTGCTACTTCCGGGGTGTGCCGCCCCGGGGAGTCTCGAATCGGAATCCTGCATCACGCCTTACAAGGAGGGAGCCATGAAACGGAGGTGGATGCGGCACGGAGGGATCTGGATCGGTCTGGCCGCCCTGATCTTCCTGGCCCGGGTCGCAATGCCTGCCGTGGCCGGCGCGCAGGAGTACCGCTGGCGCTTCGGAAGCGCATGGACCCAGAAGACGAGGAATGAGTCCATCACCCTCTTCACCGAGCTGGTGAACAAGTACACGAACGGCAAGGCCCAGATCAGGTTTCAGCACAGCGGCCTCCTGGGAACCCACGACGAGATCTTCCAGGCCGTGCGCGAAGGGAGCGTCGAGTTCGGCGTGTTCGCGCCCTACGTGAACCTGGTGCCCGGCGGCATGTTGAACTGGATGCCGTGGACGATCGGCTCCTTCGAGGAGGCGAAGATCGCGTACGGTCCCAGCGGGATCGTGTTCAAGGTGATGGACGAGGCCTACAAGGAGGTCGGCCACAAGCTGCTCTGGAGCTCCCACTACGGGCCCTACGGGCTGGGGAACAAGGTACGCCCGCTCAAGCTGCCGGACGACCTCAAGAACCTCAAGATGCGGGTCTCGGCCTCGCTGGGCTTCGTGCGCACGCTGGAGAACATGGGGAAGGGCACGGGGATGACGCTGCACACCATCCCCTGGGCCGACCTCTACAACGCTCTGCAGACGGGCGTCGTGGACGGGGCCTGGAGCCTCTGGCCCTCCCTCGTCGAGGAGCGGCACTACGAGGTCCTGAAGTACTACACGGACCTGGCGTTTGGCTGGGACGCCACCAATATCACCATGAACCGGAAGCTCTGGGATAGCCTGTCGCAGCCGATCAAGGACGCCCTCATGCGCGCGGGCCAGGAGGCGGAGGCGCGCGACATGTGGGAGATCCAGGCGAACATCGATGGGTTCAAGAAAAAGATCCTGGCGGCCGGCCTGCAGATCTACACCCCCACGCCGGCCGAGCGAGAGGTGTGGCGGAAGAAGGCCAACATGCCCGCCGTCTGGAAGGAGCTGGCCACCCCCTGGCTCGACAAGGCGTTCCCGGGCCAGAACATGACGGAGAGGATGCTGGCAGAGCTGGAGCGGATCGCGGCCTCGGGGAAGCGGTAGCCCGGGTTCGGACGGCCGAAGGCCCGCGGCCTCGGCCAGCCGAGGCAGGACGGAGGAATCCCCTCCCCGTCGGGAGGATCGAGACGGGGAGGGGATTTCGTTGCCGGCGGCGCGAGGCAGCGGGAGGGGGCGGCCGCCAGTGCCCGGCGGGCGGAGGGATCGGCGGATGACACGGCGAGACGGGGTGTGGGGCGCGATCCTGGGCTTCATCAGGTCGGCGGAGACGGCGTTATGCGGCGTGGGGCTCATCCTCACCACCCTGCTCATCTTCGCCCAGGTGGTCAACAGGTACTTGTTGCACTTCGAGATCATGTTCCTCAACGACCTGGCCCTCTACACCTTCATCGGTTTCATGCTGGTCGCCGCCGCCTACACGACCTGGAATGAGGGCCACGTGGCGGTGGATGTGTTCCGGGAGCGGATGGTCAGGGGAAGACCGGTTGCGGCAGGCGCCTACCGCGTGGTCCTCGTGCTCCTCGCCATCTTCACCCTCTGCCTCCTGCTTCCCGTCGCCTACGGCTTCATGCAGCGCGCCATCCAGTACCCACAATACGGGACGCTGGTGCGTTGGTTCAACGAGAGCTGGCTCCAGATCCTCCTGTTCTGGTCGCTCCTGTTCGTTCTTCTGCACCTGCTGGTCATCGCGTGGAGGGACATCGGGAACCTGGTCCAGACGATCCGAGCGGGATCCCGGAAGGAGGGGCGATAAATGGAGGCGGGCCTCGTGGTTGGGCTGTCGCTCTTCTTCCTCGGGATCCTCATCGGTCTGCCGCTCTGCTGGGTCTTCCTGGGCAGCACCTTCGCCACCCTGTTCATCATCAAAGGCTCGCCCGCCTTCATGGCCGGGACGTTCTATCACGCCATCAACAACTACGTCCTGATGGCCATCGCGTTCTTCATCTTCGCCGGAAGCCTCCTGTCGGTCTCCGGAATCGCCGACCGCATCGTCCGCCTCTCCTACGCCCTGGTGGGACGCATTCCGGGCGGGCTGGTGGATGTCGGGATCGTGGCCGCGGTGTTCATGGGCGCCCTCACCGGGTCGTCCCTGCCCGTCATCGGGGCCCTGATCCCACTTCTGGTTCCTCGGCTCGAAAGGTATGGGTACCGGCGCGACTACACGGCGGGTGTCCTGTGCTCGTCGAGCTTTCTCGGGTACCTCATACCGCCCAGCGTCCCGGGACTGCTCTACTGCCTGGTCGCACAGCAGTCGGTTGCCGCCGTGTTCGTGTCCACCCTGATCCCCGGCCTCATCCTCGCCTTCGGCTACATCCTGGTGAACACCGTCATCTGCCGCCGCTACATGCAGCCGGCCAAAGACATCCCGGTCCTGCCCGCCACGTTCGGGGAGTCCGTGGCGGAGATCGGTCGCTCCTTTTACAGCGCTATTCCGGCCCTGGGGTGCCCCTTCGTCGTCCTGGTGGGCATTTACGCCGGCATCTTCACGCCCAACGAGGCGGGAGCCGTCGCCGTCGTATACACGGCGGCCGTCGGACTCTGGGTGTATCGCGAGATGACAGTCAAATCCATGTGGGGCAGCGTGAAAAGCACGCTGGTCACCCTGGGAATGATCACGCTCCTCCTGGGCTTCGGAACGGTATTCACGAGGCTTCTGATCCGGGAAGGCATGGCCCAGGCCATGACGGATTTCGTCCTGGGTATTTCCCAGAACAGGTATGCCATCCTGCTCATGATGAATATCCTCCTCCTCATCCTGGGCATGTTCATTGACGGGATCCCCATCCTGATCATCACGGTGCCGCTCCTCGTGCCCATCGCCCAGGCGCTCGGCGTGAACCTGGTGCACCTGGGAGCGATCATCGTCTTCAACGTGGGGCTCGGCGTGGTGACGCCTCCGTATGCCATCTCGATCTTCGTCGGCACGCGCCTGGCGGAGGTTCCCTATGCCAAGCTGGTCCCGCCGATGATGATCTACCTCTTCCTGGTGGGCGTCCCCACGCTGTTGCTCACCACCTACATTCCGTGGCTTTCGCTCTGGCTTCCGACCCTGATCCTGGGGCGGCAGGTGGTCGGAGCGTGGTGAGAACCGGGCCAGCCGCCCATTCCACGACGAGGAGGCGATTCGAACCATGCGCGAGGTGTTGTGGGAGCGGTTGAGGCGGACCGACATCGCGCCGGCGGCCCAGGCGGGTGCCGTGGTGATCATTCCCATTGCATCGCTCGAGCAGCACGCGAACCACCTGCCCGTCAACACCGACGCCAACATTGTTTCCACGATTGCCCGCCGAGCCGCCGAAGCTGTCCAGGACTTCCCGGTGCTGGTCCTCCCTACCATCTGGACCGGCTATTCGCCCCATCACATGGCCTACCCGGGGAGCGTCACGCTGAAATACCACACCTTCGTTGACGTGCTGACACAGGTGGCCGCGAGCGTTCACGCCCACGGCTTCCGGAAGATCCTCCTGTTGAACGGCCACGGGGGCAATTCCCCCATCGTGGCCGGGATGCGGACGAAGCTCGGCATGGAGGACGGCGTCTCCGTGGTGGGGTACGACTACTGGGGCCTCCCCGGCATGCCGGAAGCCATGCGGGAGCTCTGCCCGACCGACAGGGGATTCGTCGGCCACGCGGGTGAGTTCGAGACCTCGGTGCAGCTCTACCTTCAGCCCGACCTGGTGCAGAGCCGGGAGCTGGCCTGGGCGCCGGGGGGATTCGGAGATCCCTCGACAGCGACGCAGGAGAAGGGGAAAGGGCTGATCGAAGCGGCCGTGGAGGCGCTGGTCCGGGTGCTCCGGGCGTATCAGAGCGGGGAGGTGGAAGACCGGTTGCAGTGGCGCAAGGAGGCCCCGGAGTAGCGAAGGGGAACCCGGGATGCTGGATGTCCTGATCAAGAACGGACGGATCTTCGACGGGACGGGTAGTCCCTGGTTCAAGGAGGACATAGGCATCATGGATGGGAGGATCGTCTCGGTGCGTCACCGGATACAGGGCGAAGCCGTCCGGGTGATCGACGCGCGGGGCTGGGCCGTCTCGCTCGGATTCATCGACATGCACACCCACTCCGACCTCGGGGTCTTCGCGCATCCGGAAGAGGATGCGAAGCTCCTCCAGGGCATCACCACCGCCCTCATCGGCCAGGACGGACTCTCGGTCGCGCCCATTAACGATGCCAACAAGCCGCCCATGATGAAGCGGCTGTCCGGACTCCTGGGGACCTACCTGACGGAATGGCCGTGGAACTCGATGGGGGAGTTCCTGGCGCGCCTGGAGGGCCTGCCCCCGGCTACGAATACACTGATGCTCGTCCCGCACGGTCCCATTCGGGCGACGGTCCTGGGATGGGAGAACCGGCCGGCCAGGCCGGAGGAAATAGAACGGATGAAGCAGATCCTGGCCCGGGCTTTCGAGGAAGGTGGCGTCGGCTTCTCCACGGGACTGATCTACCCCCCGGGCATGTATGCGGCCGGCGCCGAGCTCGCGGAGCTGTGCCGGGTAGCCGCCGAGTGCGGAGGCTTTTTCGTCGTCC
The DNA here is from genome assembly GCA_037442485.1 of Methylomirabilis sp. (SeqCode). Taxonomy (GTDB): domain Bacteria; phylum Methylomirabilota; class Methylomirabilia; order Methylomirabilales; family 2-02-FULL-66-22; genus 2-02-FULL-66-22. Next base: position 13,733 of record JBBIQE010000044.1, on the reverse strand, counting down.
ACATGCGGAACGAAGGGGACCATGTGCTGGACTCGATTCGTGAGGTGGGTGAGATCTGCCTGGAGGCGGGATGCCCCCTCCACATCTCCCATCTCGAGGTGGCGGGGAGGGCCAACTGGGGCAAGGCGGGGCAGGTCCTCGGGCTCATCGAATCGTACCGGCAACGGGGGGTGGAGATCACCTTCGACCAGTATCCCTACGTGGCTGGGAGCACGATGCTGGATGCCGTGATCCCGCCCCGGTTCCATTCAGGAGGAACGGCAGCGCTCCTGGAGAGGCTGAAGGACCCCGAGATTCGCGACGAGATCCGTCAGGTCCAGGACAGGATCAGGCCCGAGCGCTGGGATAACTGGGTCGATCTGTGCGGCTGGGATGGCATCTGGGTCAACGCGGTCAGGACGGGGGCCAACCGCTTTGCAGAGGGGAAATCCATCGCGGACCTCTCGAAGGCGACCGGCAAGCGCCCCGTGGACGTCGTCTGCGACCTCCTTATCGAAGAGGACGATGCGGTTACCATGACGGCTTTCTACGGGTGTGAAGATGACGTGAAGGCGATCATGCGGAGCGAGTACATGACCGTGTGCTCGGACGGGATCGTGGGAGGAAAACCCCATCCGCGGGTTTACAACACCTGCGCCCGTTTCCTGGGCAAGTACGTGCGGGAAGAGGAAGTGCTGACTCTCCCCCAGGCCATCCGGCGGATGACCTCTTTTCCCGCACAACGCCTGGGGCTGCAGGACCGGGGGATTCTCCGGGAGGGAATGGCCGCCGACATCACCATCTTCGATCCGGATACCATCCTCGACACGGGGACGTATGCGGAGCCGAACCAGTACCCGATCGGTATCTCGCACGTCCTGGTCAACGGCCGAATCGCCGTGGAGAACGGGAAGCTGACGGATGTCAGGGCCGGAAGCGTCCTTCGCCGGCGATAGCCCGCGGTGAATTGGGGGATTGCATGGATTTCGATCTGGTCATCCGAGGCGGCGAGGTTGTTGACCCCGGCAGCGGCCTGCTGGGGCGGCCGGACGTCGGGATCCGGGGCGGCGTCATTGCGGCGGTGGATCGGTCCCTCCCCGCGGAGGGAGCCGGCGCGAGGCTGGACGCCGCGGGGCAGGTCGTGACGCCCGGCCTGTTCGACCTGCACACGCACCTTTACTCCGGCGCGACCTACTGGGGGATCGCGCCGGACCCGATCGCCGCGCGAACGGGGGTCACCACCTGGCTCGACGCCGGGACGGCGGGCGCCTACAGCTTCCCGGGCTTCCGTCGCTACGTGGTCGAGGCCAGCGAGGCGCGCGTCCTGGCACTCCTGAATGTCTCATCCATCGGGCTCATCGCGCCCGCCTACGAGCTGACCAACCTCGACTACTGCGACCTCGGCCTCGCGCGCCAGATGGTGGACGCCAACAGGGATGTCATCCTGGGCATCAAGGCCCGGATCGACGCAAACACGACACGGGGTGTCGGAATCGAGCCGCTGCGCCTGGCGCGCAAGCTGGCCGACCAGGTCGGTCTGCCCCTGATGGTCCACATCGGGAAGGGGCCGCCTCGCCTGGACGAGATCTTCACCCTGCTGCGTCCGGGCGACATTCTCACCCACTGCTCACGGGGAACGACAACCGCATCCTGGAGCCGGACGGGCGGCTGCGCGACTTCGTTCGCCGCGCGTGGGACGAAGGGCTCGTTCTGGATGTCGGGCACGGGACAGGGAGCTTCAGCTACGAGGTCGCCGAGCGGATGCTTGCGGCGGGGATGGCTCCTGATATCATCAGCTCCGACGCCCACCAGTTGAGCATCCAGGGCCCGATGCTTGACCTGCCGACGACGCTCTCGAAGTTCCTGAATCTCGGGATGGGCCTGCCCGAGGTGATCGAGCGGGCCACGGCACGGCCTGCCCGCGCCGTCCGTCGCCCGGAGCTGGCAAGCCTGAGGCCGGGCGCGCCCGCCGACGTCGCGATATTCGCTCTGGAGGCGGGGGCGTACACGTTCCACGACGTGTTTATGACGGCCCGGCCGGCCACGGTTCGGCTGGTGAACAAAGCGACCATCCGGGCCGGCAAGCCGATGGCGCGGCGGCCGGATCAGCCATTGGCGCCCTGGGCCGAGCTCCCTGAGGACCAGCGCGTGGAGTACGGGTCTCGCGGGCCGCGGGACCGGTAGAGGAAGGGGAAAATCGGGGTTCCGAGCCGAAGCCCGTAGAGGACAACCGAGGGAGCCGCCGCCCGCCGGCACAGCCCGGACCCCGCGAGGCCATGAGAATTCGGTCTTACTCCTGCCCGCACTCCAGGGGGCAGTCCTCGCACGAGCACGGGGAGAGCCTGGCGGCCACCCGGGTGCCTTTGCGGGGGCCGGTCCGGCGGGCGAGGGCGGCGGCGGCGGCGCCCAGATATGGGGCGGCGGTTTTTTCCAGGCGGTCGGCGAACGGCCCGGCGAAGGTCGAAAGGTGTTCCGCGAGAAAACGCGCCGCGGCCTGCGCGGCGACCTCGGCCTGCTCGGCCTCGCCGCGCAGGCGCGCGTAGGCCTCCTTCAGGCGCAGATACCCCAGGAAGCCGGCCTCGACCGCGACGTGGTCCGGGGGCTCCTCGGTCCGGGGGCGGAAGGCGAAGGCGTGGTAGAAGGCGCTGACGTCGGCGACGATGTGACCGGGGTCTTCCATCCCCCGGTACGCGACCTCGCGCGGGGACACGGCCCCGCCGGGGCCGAGGAGGGCGAGGTAGAGGCCCTCGCTCGCCTCCTCTCGGGCCGCGTCGGCGGCCGCGGTGATCTCGGGATCGGGGACGAGGGGGCTCAACGCCCCGACCTCCTTCCGCCAGCCTTCCCGGGGGCACTCGAAGAGCAGGCCGAGGAGCCGGAAGATGGTCGCCTCTTCCAGCAACTGCCTGAGGCGAGGATCGGTGATGGCCGCGCTCTCGGTCATTTCTTCGCCTCGACGACGATGGGGATCCAGCCCGTGCGCATCTTGCGCGACCCCGCCTCCTGCTGGGAGCCCTGCCACACGGCGAAGGCCACCTGGGACCGCTTGCCGGGCGCGAGACCCTCGGGCAACCGCCGCGCGATGAGGACCGACCAGCCGCTCTCGGTCCGCCGGCCGCGCCCTTCGGACCCCGCCGCCGCCGGGGCGAGCGTTCCTGGCCCCTCGGCGACGAGGTCCTCGACCGGCTTCTCCCGCGGCCCGGCCATCCGGTTGCCCAGGGCGCGCGCGGGCGAGTAGCGCGCCTCCATCTCGCGCTGGGCCGGGGAGCCCTGCTCCAGCGACGGCGCCTGGAAGGGGTAGTGGTCGACCGTGGCGCCCGGGTACAGCTCCTGGATCGTGTCCTCCCGCCCGTCCACCATGGCCTGCCACGAGGCGCGCCAGAAGGTGATCTGCACCGGCCGGCCCTTCTCGCCCATCTGGGGGGCCGGCACGTCGGCGGCCACCGTGGCGGGGAACTGCACCGCGCAGGCATCGCTGAAGCGGGCCGGGCCCGGCCGATCGTCCTTCGTGGGATCGGTCCAGTCGAGGCGTAGCGCGATCCGCGTGCCGTCGCTCATGGCCCGCACCCGCACCTCGGCCGTGGAGGGCGTCAGGAGGCGCGGCTCCACCAGGTCCTGGAGGATCAGGGGCGCGACGTGAAGCGGGGCGTCGTTCCACGCGGGATCGCCCGGATCGGAGGGCAGAGTGGCGCGGCTGACGACCACCACCTCGGCGGTGGAGGGCGGCGGCGCCTTCTGGCAGGCCGCGAGGAGGAGGATCATCAGGCCGAGACCGAGCCGACCCCAACACCCCATCCTCCCCCGTGGAGGGGGGAGGAGCGGGGCGGGGGTGGGATGGCGGGATTTCTCTCCCCCATCCCCGCCTTCCCCCATGGAGGGGGAAGGGGGCGGGGCTTGCCTCGCCTGGTGAGGAGGGAGCTGGCCGATCGCGGAAGGCCACCCATGCTCGGCCAGCGTGGGCCGTACCCAGCATCGCATCGGATTCCTCATCCCCGCCTCCGTTACGGGCAGTTGGTCCGCATGACGCCGTACCGGCTGTCGAAGGCCGGCAGGACGTACACGGGCTCGCGCATGGGCACGCGGACGATCTCTTGCCGGCCCTCGTCGAGACCGACGACCGCATCCCCCCGCCGCCGCCAGCGCGGGATGACCCGCTCGGTGCAGCCGAAGAGGGCGAGCAGTCCCGCCAGGTCGGGGTCGCCCGCGGCCGCGCGGTAGGCGGCGATCGCCTTCTCCACGCCGGGGCCGAACATCTGGTGGAGGAAGGCGAGCGGCGCATGCACGGGCGGGATGTAGTACACGTTGGGCTCCAGGCCGAACTGGGGGAAGAGGGGCAGGGCCACCTTCCTCACGTGGACCAGGTAGTCAATGGGGTTGTCCGGCTGCGCCTTCTCGGGGCGCGAGATCCAGCCCGCCATCCGGATCTTGCCGATGCAGTTGAGGAAGCACTGGGGCTGCAACCCCTGCTCGATCTTGGGGAAGCAGGCGATGCACTTCTCCGACGTCCCGGTCATGGGGTTGAAGAAGGTCTTCTTGTAGGGACAGGCCTTGACGCACTCCTGGTAGCCGCGGCAGCGGGCCTGATCCACCAGGACGATCCCGTCCTCGGGCCGCTTGTAGATGGCGCCGCGGGGACAGCTCGCCAGGCAGGCCGGGTAGGTGCAGTGGTTGCAGATCCGGGCCAGGTAGAAGAACCAGGTGAGATGCGGCACCTGGAGGTTGGCGCCGTTCTCGATCTGGCCGGCGCAGTCGTCCTCGCCCACGTTGGGATGGGCGTAGTCCAGCTCCTCCGGCCGCCACCCCAGGACGCGCTGTCCGGCCGGCGCCGCCTCGAAGATGGTGCGGCCCGGGTAGGCACCCCCGTCCCAGGCCTCCGGCCCCAGCCCCTTCAGCAGCCTGAGGTCCCAGCCCAGGGGGTAGAAGCCGTAGGGCTTCGACTCCACGTTGTTCCAGAGCATGTACTCCTGCCCCTTGCCCGACGTCCAGGTGGTCTTGCAGGCCAGGGTGCAGGTCTGGCAGGCGATGCACTTGTTGATGTCGAAGACGGCCGCGAACTGCCGCTTGGGCCGGGCCTCGGGGTACCAGTAGGACATCTCCCGCCCGATCTGCCAGTTGTAGACGCGCGCCATGGGCTGCCTCGCTTTCTCCTACTTCTTTTGGCCCGTCCTCGGGCCCCCGGTGAGGAACCCGCCCGCGAGGTACCGCTGCATCTCGTCGCTCTCGTAGCGGGGGCGGAGACCCAGCGCGGCCGGCCGCCACAGCCCCTGGCCCCCGAAGCCGCCGCCCTCGGCCCGGGTGATCTTCACGATGGCCTCGCGGGGGGCACCCGTGGGGCAGTGGACGTCGGGGAGGAACCCCTTCCCCACGGACTGGCCGAAGAGGTTCTTCCGCACCAGTGAGTCGGTCATCCAGGTCGGCTTGAGCCACCCCCGCGTCGCGGACTGGTGCGAGCCCGAGCGGAACATGGCCTGGTAGTTGGTCCGCGGGTTCTTGGCCAACCCGTCGGGCCGGGCAAGCTGCCCCTCCCGGGACCCGGGCGTCGACCCGTACATGTTGAACCACATCCGCGTGACCCCGCGGGGTGTGCCAGGATAGTAGCGGGCGCGGCAGAGCAGCCGCGCGAACTCGTAGTCTTTCTTGTTCTCCTGCCAGCCGCGGAAGGGGCGGTCGGCCGGGTCCGAGTCCACCCAGACGTAATCGCCGTCCTCGATCTGGAGGGCCTTGGCGTCGGCCGGGTGGATGTCCACGTAGCCCTCGGCCACGAAGGGCGAGCGCTTGTCGTGCCGGTAGAGGTCCCCGAAGGGGCCGAAGAGGACGGCCACCATGTCGGTGTCTATGGGCATGGTGTGGGCGCCGTGGCGGTACTTGGGCGTGTGGAAGACGAACGTGTAGCCGTCCCTGGCCAGGGGGTGGGCCGACCGCTTCACCTCGGCCCAGGGCTTGACGACGTTTCGCCCCTGGCGCACCTCGCCCGAGAGGTCGGAGGCCTTGACCCCGTAGGCCTCGGGGCCGGCAGGGCGGAGGGCCTCGTGCCTGGGGGCCACAATGACGTTCGGCTCGTAGAAGGTGGAGTCCACCGGCTCCCGGTGGACGGGGAGGTTCTCGCCGGCCTCGATGAACTCGTCCTCCTCGCGGTAGGACTCCAGCCGACCGCTCTTGGTGTACCAGGGGCGGGAGTCGCTCACCTGCTCGTAGCCCACCGCCTTCGGATTGGTGCGGTTGAGCATGATGGCGGGGATGCCCTGGCGGGCCTTCGCCTCCAGCTCCTGGATCCGGTAGCCCTTGGTATTGGTGGAGTGGTCCAGGATCCGCTGGAGGTAGGCGTCGGTCCGGTTCTCGCGCACGAACTTCCAGCAGTCGGCGAAGCGCCGGTCCTTCGTCAGGTCGGCCAGCTTCTCGCCCACCCTGGCCAGGACGTCGATGTCCCCGAGGGTGCCGAAGACCCGTGGGAGGGGCGTCCGGGGGAAGATGGAGAGGAAGGGGTTGGTGACCGAGGCGGTCATGTCGGGATGCTTCAGCTCGCACCAGGCGTCCACGGCGAAGACGACGTCGGCCCACTCGCAGGAGGTGGACCACCACCACTCGTTCACGGCGATCATCTCGATCCTGGGCAGGACGTTCACCACCGTGTTGTAGTGCCACTTGACGTTGCCCAGGATCGAGTTGGCGTTGGCGAACCAGAGCGACTTCGTGGGCGTGGGCATGTGGGTCGAGCCGGTGAGGAGCTTGTTCCCCACCCGCAGGACGTGGTCCTCGTGGTTGTAGTAGTGGGCCGACTCGGGCCGCCAGTATTGCTTGGGCCGCGCCGGCTTGGCGGGATCCAGCTCCAGGTCGAAGGGGTTCTCGTTGATGTACTGGGGGACCCCGTTGAAGAGGGCCACGCGGTAATTCCCGGCGTAGGAGCCGACGTTTCCCCCCAGCCGGCCCACGTTGCCCGTGAGGGCGGCCAGGAGGAAGATGTCCCGGTCCTTGTTGTCGTTGTTGAAGAACTGGTTGGGGCCCATGCCGACGGCGAAGAGCGTGGTCCCCGGCGATCTGGCGAGGTGGCGGGCCAGGGCCTCGACGGAGGCGGCCGGGGCCCAGGTCAGCTCCTCGACCGTCTTTCCGTCGAAGTGGGCCGCGTACTCCTTCACCAGGTCGAAGACGGGGCGGCAGCGGACCTTCTTCCCGTCCCGCAGCGTGACCTCCACCGCGCCTTCCAGGAGGGGGTCGGTCACCGGGGACTTCGCCCCCACCCCATCCCGGGTGACGGCCCGCGGCGCCTGCGCCCGCTGGTCCCAGAAGACGAAGTCGCCCCACTCGGCGCGCAGCCTCTGGGGGATGAGGATCTCGCGCTGGGCCCCGGCCGGTGGCTCGCCCTCGCCCTCCTTGAGGACGCGGGTCTGGTTGCCGAGCGCGGCCGGTTGCGTCCCGAAGACGTCGCCGGCGCGGAGGTACTTGAGCGTGTCCATCCGGACCAGGAGGGGCAGGTCGGTCCAGCGCCGGACGTAGTCGGCGTCGTAGAGCTTCTCGCGCAGGATCACGTGGGCCAGGCCCAGGGCCAGGGCCGGCGTCGTGCCCGGCCGGACCACGATGGCCTCGTCGGCCTTGGTGCAGGTGGCCGAGTACTCGCAGGCGATGACGACCACCCGGGTGCCCTTGAGGCGCGCCTCGGTCAGCCAGTGGGCGTCGGGCATCTTGGTGGTGATCCAGTTCATGCCCCACACGACGATGGTCTTGGCGTGCTCGACGGCGTGGAGGTCGAACTCCACCGTCTGCTGGCCCGTCACCATGGGATGGCCGGGCGGCAGGTCGGTGTGCCAGGAGTAGTTGTCGAATCCCCGGCCGCCCAGGGCCTTGTCGGGGCCGACCTTGCGGATGGCCGCATCCAGGAGGGCCAGGGAGTTGGCCAGCCGGTACATGCCGAAGACCCGGGTGAGGCCGAGCAGGGGCATCCCCCCGCGGAACTTCAGGACCTGCGTCCCCGCCCCCCGCGTGGCCTGGATCATCTCCTCGTCGTAGTGCTGCGCCCTGAGGCGGCGCTGCCCCTCCTCGCCGCTGTAGGTCTCGGCGATGTTCTTGAGGGCGGCCGCGACGATCCCTGCGGCCTCGTCGTGGGTGACGCGCACCCACGTATCCCGCGCCCGCTGGAAGTACTCGGCGGGCGGCCGGCCGTCCTTGCCCCGCGGGAAGCCGGCCTCCACCCACTTCTTGAAGCCCGCCCGGACCACGCAGTGGCTCAGCCGGCGGTCGCCGTAGAAGCGGCGGGTGAGGGCCAGGCCCTTCTGGCAGATTCGCGGGTCCCAGCGATGGGTGGCGCGGTTGCCGTACAGGTCGGCGGCCTCGCCGTAGCGCATGGTGGGCCCGATCCGCACGATGACGCCCGAGCGCACGTAGGCGGTGAGCAGGCAGTTGTGGGTGTCGTTGGGCGCGCACAGGAAGGTGAAGGTGGAGTCGTACTTCCACAGGTCCCGATAGACCTTCTCCCAGTCCCGGTGGGGGTAGGCGGCCAGGGGGTTCTCGATCGCCTCCAACCCCCAGGCCCCCCTCACCGAGGCCACCAGGGCGCCGAAACCGGCGGCGCCGGCCGCCGCCAGGAACTCTCGCCGGCTGATCTCACGAGGGCTCATGATCCCGCCTCCCAGGTGCGCAGGAACGTGACGATGGACTCGATCTCGGATCCCGCCAGGGCGGGCCGGACGGTGGAGGGGCTGGCGAAGCCTTCCATGGCGGTGCCGCGTCGGCCGCGCCGGATGGTTTCGAGGAGGTAGGTGTCGGTGGCGGCCTTGAGCAGGACCGGGTTGTTCAGTGCCGGCCCCTCGCCGCCCTCGCCCTTTCCCCCGTGGCAGGAGGCGCAGTAGGCGGTGAAGAGCCGCCTCCCCTCCCTCACGTCCCCCCGCACCCAGCGCGGGGCCTTCCGATCCGCGATGGGCGCCACGCCGCCTCCCAGGCGGCGGACGTGACCGAGGACCTCGGCGATCTCGCCGGGCCGGAGGCCGCCTTCCTTTTCGCCCCAGGCCGGCATGCGGCGTCCGGGCCGGCCGCCCCGGACGGTGGCGGCGAGGAAGGCATCCGAGGCGAGGACGAGGAAGTCCGGGTTCCCGATGGCGGGGAAGGGCGGCATCCCCGGGTAGCGCATCCCCTGCCCCTGCGGCCCGTGGCAGGCGGCGCAGAACGTCCCGTAGAGCGTGGCCCCGTCGGTGGCGAACTCGCGCTCGCCGAACCGCTCGGCCCGGATCCGGTCCTTGGGCCAGAAGGCCTCGGGCACCTCGCTTCTCCGCAGGGAGAGCATGTAAAGGGTGAGGAGGCGGATCTGCTCCTCGGGAAGGCCCAGGGCCGGCATCCTGGAGCCGGGGACGAGGGTGGCCGGGGCCCGGAAATGCTCGGCCAGCCAGTTGGCGAGGGTGGGTTGGCCGGGGACGCGGCTGAAGTCGAGGCGGCCCGGGTCCCGCTCCCCCTCGCGCGTGAGGTCGGGGCCGTCGTCGCCGCCCACGCCGCCCACCCGGTGGCAGCCGCGGCAGCCGAGGGAGTGGAACAGGGCCTTGGCCTCGATGAGGCCCGGGGCCCCCACGCGCGAGGCGAGGAAGACCGTGAGGGCGCGGCGATCCCCTGGCGGGATCGGCCCGAAGGAGGCCCGCCATGCCCCGTCCGCGGCCTTGGCGCGGCGCGCGAGGTGGTCCTCGTACCAGTCGGTCCGGTACCCGGTGGCGCCTATGCGGGAGAGGTCGGAGGCCTCCATCCCGCCGCCGGCCGGACGCAGCGTGCCGCCGCGGCCCTCCAGCCGGTGGCAGGCCAGGCAGTCGTACTGCTCGAAAAGGGCGCGCCCCTGGCGCAGGTGCGCGAGGTTCGGCACCTGGAGATGGGTGTGACAGCTCCCGCAGCCGGCGTACGCAAAGGCCTTCGGGATCATGGGCCGGGGCCAGTGGGGGACCTCGCCGTGGGCGTCGGCCGTCTCGGTGGCGCGGCCCTGCCCGGCATGGCAGACGGTGCAGCCGAAGTTGGCCGGGTCGTGGACCACCTTCGGATGGGGCGCCAGGACGGGGCCGCCGGTGAGGCCCGGCTCGCCCGGGGCCATCCCCACGTGGCAGGAGGTGCAGCGGTCGGTCGCGCGGAGGGCCGGGACCACGACCTGGCGCAGGCGGACCTCGATCCCGCCGGCCGAGCCCGCCACGCGGGCCGAGCCCTGGATGCGCCGCCAGTCCTTGAACACGTTCTCCTGGACGGCCGCCACGACGAGGAGGAGGAGGGTGCCCAGGCTGCTCGCGAGGAGGAGGTACTTGTTCGCCTTCATGGCTCAAAGACCGTCAACCGCCGAGACGCCAGGGTCGCCAAGGATACAAAGCTCCAATCGCTCCAGTGGATGAGGCACAAATTCGGTTCGGGGGCTCTCAGAGCTCCCCTGCCTCCTTCCCCAGGGGCCAATATCCGCCCGGCGTTCTTGCCCTCATGGCGGTTCAAGTTCTTTCCGTCAGTGCACCGGCCAGTCGGCGGGCGACCAGTAGAAGTTCCAGTTCGGCCCGCGGAAGTAGGTCCCGATCGCCGTGAGCAGGACGAAGCCGCACAGGAAGCAGGTGAAAAGCCCCAGCGCCCCGGCCCGGGTGGAGTCGTAGCGGCGGACCAGCCAGACCGAGTAGGCGGCGTAGATGGCCGTGAGGACCGTCCCCGGGTTCACGGCGGTGATGACGAGCTGGGGGATCCCGGGGAACCACTCGCGCAGCCAGCCGAACCGGATGGCGAAGGCCTCGACGGTGAGAGCGCTCCCGAGACCGACGACCACGGACCAGAGGACCAGCCGGGGGCCTCCCGGCCCGCCGAACCACTCGCCCGTCCCCGCCTCCTCGCGATCCAGGTACGGGATGAGGCCGAGGCCGAGCATGACGATGGTGGGGATGCCGATGCCGCCCATGAAGGCGGAGAAGGAGACCAGCTCCTGGAGGCCGAGGAAGTACCAGGGCGCTTTGGCCGGGTTCTCGGGGACGGCAGGATTGGCCAGCTCCTTCAGGGGCGCGTCCGCCACCAGGGCCAGGGCCAGGCAGAGGAAGACGGTCAGCATGAGGACGCCGGCCTCGGCGTACATGAGGTGCGGCATGGAGGGGACGGTCTGCTCGGGGCCGTTGCCGACGGCGGGTGTCCGGCCCCGGACGATGGCCGCCAGGTGATAGGTCTTGGTGGGCTGCTCGGTGAAGACGGGGTAGGTCTCCCACGGCGGGGGGCCCAGGCGGGCCTCGGCATCGGCCGGCCGGGTGAGGCCCCCGTCCTTCCGGATGCGCCAGAAGTGGACCGCCGCCAGGGCCGCCAGGACGAGGGGCAGGAGCATCACGTGCAGGAGGTAGAAGCGGATGAGGGCCTCCTCGCCCACGCTGTCCGAGCCCAGGAGCAAGAGCTTCTGCAGCCCGCCGGGATCGAAGAGCTGTGTGATGCCGAGGGCGTCGGTGACCTCGCGGGGGGACTGGGCGATGTTGGCGCCGATGGTGATGGCCCAGTAGGCGAGCTGGTCCCAGGGGAGGAGATAGCCCGTGAAGGAGAGGCCGAGGGTCGTTACCAGGAGGGCCATGCCGATCAGCCAGTTGAACTCGCGGGGCGGGCGGTAGGCCGCCGTGTAGAAGGCCCGCGCCATGTGCAGGAGCACCGCCACCACCATGACGTTGGCGGCCCAGCGGTGCAGGTTCCGGATGAGGCGCCCGGTGGGGACGACGAAGTGAATGTCCTTGATGGAGAGGTAGGCGACCTCGGGATACGGCTTGTAATAGAACATCAGGAGGACGCCGGTGACCAGCGTGATCAGAAACGCCGCCATGGCCGCGATGCCGAGGCCCCAGGTGGTCCGCCAGCGCAGGCTCCACCGGTGGGTCCGCACGGCGTGCAGGTGCAGGAAGACGTTGCCGAAGATGAAGGTGGAGCGGGTCCGGTCGGTGCGGGGGGGCCCGCCGCGGATCGCCGAGTCGCGGAGCCGGCCGGGCACCGCCCTGAGGTTGTCCAGGAACCGGCGGAGGGCCGGCGGAGGAGCGGCGCTCATGCCTTGACCTTCGTTCCTGCGGGCACCACCACGTCCTCGTCCACCACGTACTCGCCCGCCTTGCCCATCACCTTCACCCAGGGGAGCGGCCGGGGCGCCGGGCCCTTCACGACGGTGCCGTCCGCCCGGAAGCGGGAGCCGTGGCACGGACACTCGAAACCGTCGGCGGCGCTGTTCACGATGCAGCCCAGGTGGGTGCAGACGCGCGAGACGGCGTAGACCCCTGCCGCGTCGCGGAAGAGCGCCACCGACCGGCCCGGGGGCAGGTAGGGCGTCCCCGGCGCCAGGGACTCGGGCAGGCTCACCCGGAATCTCCTGGAGGGCGAGGCCAGCACCGCCGCCTTGGGCAGCCGCAGCATCCCGATGGTGGCGAAGAGCAGGGCCGAGGCCGCGGCGGCGATCGAGGCGAGGCCCAGGAAGTCCCGGCGGGGCAGCGGCTCGGGATCGAGGCGCGAGCGGGTGGGACCGGGCATGACGGTCATCGGCTCCTCCAGGTCGTCTGAAAGCAGACGCGTTCCATGAGGATGGCATCCGTGGGGCAGCGCATGGCGCACAGCGCGCAGCGGATGCAGCGGTCCTCGTCCTTCAGGATGGCGGAGTGGGCGGCCAGCTCGGCCTCCGGGCCCAGGGTCGCCCGGATGAGCCGCTCCAGATCGTGGGTGGGTTGGAGCCGGTCCAGGCTCACCAGCTTCAGGCACTGGGTCGGGCACACGTCGGCGCAGCCGCCGCAGAGCACGCAGCGGGTGCCGTCGAAAACGGGGGTCACGCCGCAATCGAGACACCGGGAGGCCTCGCGCATCGCCTCCCTGCGTCCGTAGCCCGCCTCGACCAGCCGGTCGGGGTGGCTGAGGCGCTCATCCGGCGGAAGGGTCGGGATCGGGACCCGGCGGATGGCCTCGTACCCCGGCTCGCGGCGGTAGCCCTGCAGCGGGATGTGCGCCGTCACGGCGTCGGGGGCAAGCGTCCGGCCCGTGAGGTAGCGGTAGACCGAGCGCGCCGCCGCCTTCCCCGAGGCGACCGCGTCAATGAGCAGCCGCGTTCCGTGCGCCAGGTCCCCGGCGACGAAGACGCCCGGCGCGGTGGTGGCCAGCGTCTGCGGGTCCACCTTGGGCCAGTCCCGCCCCTGGCGGGACTCGATGTCGGCGCCGCCGTCTTCGAGGAAGGCGAGGTTCGGCGACTGGCCCACGGCCAGAAGGACGGTGTCGCAGGGGAGTATCCGGCGGTCGGCATCGTCGAAGACGGGCGAGAAGCGCCGGCCTTCGTCGTACACGCGGATGCAGCGCCGGAACTGGACGCCGGTCACCGCGCCGCCGTCGTCGCGCAGGATCTCCACCGGGCCCCAGCCGTTCAGGCGCTCGATCCCCTCCTCGTCGCCCTCCAGGATCTCCAGCGTGTCGGCCGGCATCTCCTCCAGGGTCTCGAGGGACACGAGGGTGACCCGGCCCGTCCCCGGGAGGCGCGCCGCCGTGCGGGCCGTGTCATAGGCGATCTGGCGCAGCACGGTGCGGGCCACGTCGTAGGCGACGTTCCCGCCGCCGATGACGACGATCTCGCGGCCGAGGTCCAGGGGCGCGTGGAGCGCCACCGCCCGCAGCAGGTCCACGCCGCCCAGGACGCGCGGCCCCCGCTCGCCCGGCAGGCCGAGGGCGCGCGAGCTTTTGGCGCCGGCGGCGATGATGACGGCGGCATGCTCCCGCCGGAGGTCGGCGAGCGAGACCTCCCGGCCCACGGTAAGGCCGCAGCGGATCTCGACGCCCAGGGC
>JBBIQE010000043.1:0-23953 GCA_037442485.1 Methylomirabilis sp. (SeqCode) | reverse complement strand
GGACCATCGCCGATCTGGAAGCCGCGGAGGCCATCCAGCCCGAACACATCGCCGAGGCGATTCAGTACCGGTCATTGGATCGCGGGCCCCGACGGTGAGGCCGTCGGACCCGGGGGGGATCGCGGGCCCCGACGATAATCCTGTCGGACCCGGGGGGGATCGCGGGGCGAGGCCATGAGGGCAGGCGGGAGCATTGAGGAACGGGGATCCCGTGGGGTCGGGGAGCGGTGGACGCTGCCCGTCGCAAAGGAGGGCACACCCATGCCAAAGGTCACGCAACTCGTACTGAATCTGCAGAGCAAGCCGGGCGTGCTGGCGAACGTGGCGGGAGTCCTGGCGAAGGCCGGCGTCAACATCGAGGGACTCTGTGCCGTGGAGACGGCGGGTCGGGGGAAGATCCGCCTCCTCACCTCGGATGCCGCCAAGGCCGAGGCGGCGTTCAAGGCGGCCAAGATCCGCTGCGGGCACGAGGAGGCCCTCTCCGTCTCGCTGGAGAATCGGCCCGGGACGCTGGCCGAGGCGGCGCAGAAGCTGGCGCAGGCCAAGGTGAACATCAAGTGCGCCTATGCCACCACGGCCGGGGCCGGGCAAGCGGCAGTGATCCTGACGGTCTCCAATCTCCCCAAGGCGGTCGCCGCCCTCGGCGGGTAGCCCCGGTCGCGACCCCTGAGAGGCACGGGATGGGGCGGCGGTGCTGGCCGCCCTGTCCTCGCTCCGGAGCCGGCGTGCCGCCCTCCCGTGCCGCTCCCTCCTGCCCGGCCGCCGCCTCGGCCGGCCCCCCGTCGTACCCGGATTTTTCGCGCCAAGATCGCCAAGGGTGGAAAGCGAGCCAAGGACCTCTCTTCCCTGGCCAATCCTGGCGAGATGTTTCCTACCACGCCCCCCGATTCTCGGTCGAACAGATCGGTAAGTCTTGGCGTGCTTGCGAGGGGACCGCAAGGTTTCGGTTGTATCCGTCCGGATACCTCTCCGTATCCTCTAGCGTAACGGGCCGTGCCGCTTTCCAGAGGACGCTCCCGGCCTCGGGCCGGCCTTGCCGGTGAATCCAGGGGTTGGGGCCGTGTCGTCTACGGGGGCCCCGATGGCACTGCCCTTGCTTTTCTCCTAGGCGACCGAAGGGGCAAGGAGGTCCCGCATGCATGATACCGGTATGCCAAATGGTGACCCGCGCGGAGACGAAGGCGATCCCCGGGAGTTCTCGCGGATTCCCGTAGTGATCCCCGTCCGCGTCGAGGTCTCTCCTCCCCCGCCAGAGGCGGGATGCGCGACCGTGGCCGGGGCACTTCTCGATATCGGGCGGGGCGGCGGGAGAGTGAGGGTCCGACAGGAACTGCCGCTTCACAGCCGGCTGTTCGTCTGGCTGCCGGTGGGATTACCCAACCTGCCGCTTGCAGCCGAGGTCGTCTGGACCTCTCCGCCCTCCGACCGCGGCCTCGAGCCGTCCGTGTACGGCGTCCGCTGGCTGGAACCGCTGTCCGCGGGAATCTTGGCGTCGGTCCTGCTCCGGCAGGGACTGGCGACGGCATGGGAGGTGGGGCATGCGCCTCGAGCCCGGAAGTGAGAGCCGATCCTCGGAAGGTCGCCAGCGGATTCTTATCGTGGACACCGACCCCAGGGTGCCCGAGGCCCTGGCCCTGGCGCTGCGGGGATGGGCCGCGGTGACGTGGGCGAGCAGCGGGATGGAGGGGCTCACGCTCGCCGCCAAGCAGGCGGTGGATCTGGCCGTCGTCGCGGCGGACATTCCCGACGTACCCTGGACGGGATTCCTGCGGACGCTGCGCCTCCTGCGGCCCGGCTTGCCGGTCGCCCTCCTCGGGCAAGGGGCGGAAGGGGAGGAGCCCGAGGAGGATGGGGCGGACATTCGATTCCCCAGGCCGCCCGACTTGAAGGCCCTGGTCGCCTGGATTGCCGATCGTCTGAAGGCACCGCCCACGCCCTTCCCGGATGCAGTCCCCCCGGTCTCCTGGGGCATCCCTCCCCCCCAGCCCGAGATCCTCCGACGGGCCCTCGAACTCATCGAGCGGCATCACCCCGCGGGGATCCCTCTCGCGATGGTTGCCCAGGCGGCGGGGGTGAGCCGTTCTCACCTGTGCCGGATGTTCAAGCGGTGCACCGGAGAGTCGCTCAAACGGTTCCTCACACGGAGGCGCCTGCAGGCAACGAAGGAGTTGCTGCTCCTGCCGGGGATGACGATTCTCGAGGTGGCGCGCCGGACCGGATTCCGGGATGCCAGCCATCTTGACCGCGTCTTCCGACGCTGGGAGGGCCTGACTCCGTCGGGCTACCGACGGCGGGCCATCCTGTGGGCATTTCGGAACGGACGGCCGACGGCTGGCCGCAATCACCCCCAGACCTCTTTCCTCTCACCGCCCTGACGGGCAGGGTCCGGCCGGGAAGAATTCCCTGATATAGTAATGGGTTAGACAACTTTTGATGGGTTTACTGTCCGGCCAGAACTTTTCGCTTGACAGGAATCAAAAGTTGTTTTAATTTCGGCCCGCCTTTCCTTCAATTCATCAGCCAACGACCCCGGTGAGTCGAAGATTCGCCGGGAGGAGTTTCCTGCCGCATCGGAAAAGCGCTCGAGTCCCACCTTGGGGAGGGGGGTCTCAAAATCAAACGAGCAGAACGAAGTTTTGGAAGCGAGGTGGTGTGGAGGCGATGGTAAGCTCGGCGACACGCCTCGTCGCCTGACCGGGCCCGTGGATCGGGGCCCGCGTTTCCGAGCCAGAGGTCGGCCAGGCCGTGGGTGGCCGCACAATCTGCCCACCCTCCCTGCCGGCGGGCTGGCAATCGCGGATCGGGAGAGTCGAGAGCCTTCGCCCGAAGGTTCGCGGGTGCGAATAGTCTCCTTTGGGATCGGGGGCAAGATCCCAAGGGGGCTCACGCCTTCGGGGAGGGGGTGCGAGGATTCGCAAAGGAGGAGGGGATGAGCGCAGAGGGTTACATCAACCGGTGGTGGCGCGTGGTCGGCGCGCTGTTGATGAACTTGTCGCTGGGCTCGCTGTACGCGTGGAGCATCTTCATCGCGCCCCTGGAGAAGGAGTTCGGCTGGAACCGGGCGCAGACCTCCTGGATCTTCACCATCGCGGTGTTCGTGTTCGGGATCACCTTCGTCGTTGCGGGACGTCTCCAGGACAAGATGGGGCCTTTCCGGATGTCGGTAATTGGCTCCATCTTCCTTGCCTTGGGGTTCATCCTGGCCAGCTTCACACAGAGCCTGGGCTGGATCCTCTTCACCTTCGGCGGGGTCTTGGGGTTCGGGAACGGCTTCGGCTATGCGACGCCCATTCCCGTCCTCTCCAAGTGGTTCCCGGATCGCCGCGGCCTGGCCGTCGGCCTGGCCGTGGCCGGCTACGGCGGCGGCTCGGCCATCCTGGCCTTCATCGGCCCGCCCATGCTGGCCAACTTGGGGTGGCGGGGAACGTTCCTCTGGCTGGGGATCGGATTCTTCGTCGCGACCATGATCGCGGCCTTCCTGCTCCAGAACCCGCCGGCCGGGTGGAAGCCCGAGGGCTGGGTGCCGGCGCCGCCGACCGCCAAGGTGGCCGCGACGACGTATGACTATCCCCCGTCGGAGATGGTGAAGACGCCCCAGTTTCCGCTGATGTGGATCGCGTACTGCCTGGGTGCGTCGGCCGGCCTGATGACCATCAGCCAGCTCATCCCGTACGGCCGGAGCGTCGGGATGCCGGCCACCGCGGCCGTCCTGACCCTGGTGCTGGGCGCTGTCGGCAATGCGGCTGGGCGGATCTTCTCGGGGTGGCTGTCCGATGCCATCGGCCGCTTGCAGACGCTCCGCCTGATGATCCTGATCTCGGCCATCGCCATGTTCGTCCTGGCGAACAGCACGAATATCGGGATCATCTACGTGGTGCTGTTCATCGTCTATTACTGCTACGGGACGCTGCTCTCTGTGTTCCCGTCCACCACGGCCGACTTCTTCGGGACCAAGAACCTGGGGGTCAACTACGGCTGGGTGTTCACGGCGTGGGGCGTGGCCGGGATTGTGGGCCCCATGATCGGTGGCTACATGTTCCGGTCCTACCAGAACTACGTGGCTGCGTTCTATACAGCCGGTGTGCTTGCGGTGATCGCGTTCGGCTCCATCATGATGGCCAAGCGGCCCGAGCCCGTGACGGCCAAGGCCACGGCGTAGCGCGGGTCACAATCCGATTCCGACGGGGCGAGGCTGGCCCGGTCCACAGCGGGCCGGCCTCGTCTTTTTCTGGGGCCGGCGGGCCGCGTTTTCTCTTGCCCCGCGCCGCGGGGTCGAATAGAGTCTTCCCGCCATGCCGCCAGCCGACCGCAAGAGGGCCCCGGGACGAGCGGAAGCCGTCAAGACGTTCTGCCTGAACCGCAAGGCCCGCCACGATTACCACATCCAGGAGACCTACGAGACGGGGATCGCCCTGCTCGGGAGCGAGGTGAAGTCCATCCGGCAGGGACGGGCCGACCTGCGGGACAGCTACGCGGCCTTCGAGCGCGGGGAGCTGTTCCTGCACCACTGCCACATCAGCCCGTACGAGAAGGCCAGCCGCTTCAACCCCGACCCGCTGCGCCCCCGCAAGCTCCTGATGCGCCGCGAGGAGCTCGACCGCCTGGTGGGCAAGGTGGAGGAGAAGGGGCTCACCCTCGTGCCGCTGAGCCTGTACCTCAAGGGCCGCCGCGTGAAGGTAGAGCTGGCAGTGGCCCGCGGCAAGAAGGCGCATGACCGGCGGGAGGACATCAAGCGGCGCGAGGCCGACCGCGAGGTGGCGCAGGCGCTGCGATCGGCGAGGACGAGGTGAGGGGCCCCCGTGGGCACGAGGTGGGGGTCCGCCTCCGGGTGGAGCCGACGTGTCGGGGGGCTGGGCCAGCTCATCGGCGGCCTCTTCCGGCGGTGGGATGAGCGGGTCCTGGGGGGGCTCACGCTCCGCATTGGGCAGGGGCCACCCATTCCCATCCTCCCCTCGGAGATGGAGTGGCGGCCGCAGGAATGGAGCTTCGTCTGGTCCTGCCGCATCATCCGGGCCGAGGTGGTATCCGAGTTCCGGATCCATCGGGGAGAAGGCTGCCTGGCGTGGGTGCGGCCTCGGGTTCCCCTCTACCTCCTGCCAGGAGATGAGCTGACCGTCCGGGTGCCCGGGGTGATCCATCCATTCGGCAGCTACACGGCATTCCCGGATCGGTGCCAGCTGGAGGTGCCCGACCGCCCCGCTGACGCCGTGAGGCTTGCCTGCCTGGGCTGCGGCCGCGAATTCCCGGTCATCGAGCTATGGCTGAGCACGTGGTTCGAGGGGAAGGCCTATTGCGATGCCTGCTACTATGCCCGCTTCCGCCCAAGGCCGCGCGAGCGGCCCCGGAGTGGCGGTGGCGATTGACATTGCGAACCGATCGCCGTAGACTTTAATGCGCGTTCGCAGCGTGCGCTTGGGCCTCCCGATTGATGTCTGACACGCTCCGACCACAAAGGGGGTGCACCGGTTTCGACGGGGACACGGGGGCAAAGGTGGCATGCCGAGTCCCCACCGGCTCGTAAAAAGGTGGGAACAACACAACTGCCGACGCAGAGTTGGCACTCGCTGCCTAACTAGCGGCGACGTCCTCCTCGCCCCGCCTGTCGGGCGAGGTCAGGGCGTGAGAAAGGCAGGCGAAGCCGGCCGGTCCCGGCCCGGGACCGGGCGGACGAAAATCAACGGGCTGGCCGACGAGAGCCCCGCCGGCGGGGTGGCTCGGCGGCGAGATCGAAACGCCGGCTACGCATGTAGAGGCCTTTGCTGACAGGTTCTCGGACGGGGGTTCGACTCCCCCCACCTCCACCAGAGAAATGAGACGGGCTCCCGTGGGGGCCCGTCCTTGTTTTGCGGGGGCAGTGCCGGAGCCACGTCACCCGGCGGGGACAGGGCGGAGGAAAGAACCGAGGGGGATGGCGGGAGGGACCCCGAAGGGGAGGCTCCTGCGGCTGTTGCCACCCCCAGGGTTCGCGGATAGCGCTATCGGGACCGTACCCGGGCAAGGCGGATGACGGCCATGGCGATCCTCGCTCCCGAGGTCCTCGAGACCCTCGTGCAAGGCAGACACGGCGATCCGTTCGCCATCCTCGGCCCCCACCTGGTACGGACCGAGGTCGGCGCCGCCCTCGCCATCCGCGCCTTTCTTCCCCAGGCCGAGCAGGTGACGGTGCTGCCTCGCGCCGAGGGGCTGGCGGCCCGGCCGATGACACGCATCCACCCGGACGGGCTGTTCGAGGCCCTGTACCCGGACCGGTGCGAGGCCTTCCCGTACCGGCTCCGCTGGGTGAAGGGGACGGGGGCGGAGGCCGAGATCGAGGACCCCTACCGCTTCCCCCCGACCCTCAGCGAGTACGACCTGTACCTGCTGGGAGAGGGCTCCCACTACCGCGTGTACGAGAAACTGGGGGCGCACCTGACCACGCTGGAGGGGGTCCGCGGCGTGCGGTTCGCCGTCTGGGCCCCCAACGCCCGCCGCGTCAGCGTGGTGGGAGATTTCAACGGGTGGGATGGCCGGGTCCATCCCATGCGGCGGCATCCCGGCAACGGCGTCTGGGAGCTCTTCATCCCGGGCCTGGGGGAGGGGACGCTGTACAAATTCGAGATCCTGGCCCGGAACGGGGAGCCCATCGCGCTCAAGACCGATCCGTATGCCTTCGCCTTCGAACTCGCGCCCTACCCGGCCTCGGTGGTGACCGACCTCGGCTATGCGTGGGGGGACGAGGCCTGGATGGCGGAGCGGGGCCGACGGCACGCCGTGGATGCCCCCATCGCCATCTACGAGGTGCACGCCGGCTCCTGGCGGCGGGTGCCCGAGGAGGGACACCGGCCGCTCACCTACCGCGAGCTGGCCCAGCAACTGGCCGTGTACGTGAAGGCCATGGGGTACACCCACGTGGAGCTGCTCCCCATCACGGAGCATCCGTACTACCCCTCGTGGGGCTATCAGACGCTGGGCTACTACGCCCCGACCTGCCGGTACGGCCGCCCGCAGGAGTTCATGGCCTTCGTGGACACGCTGCACCAGCACGGGATCGGCGTCATCTTGGACTGGGTCCCGGCCCACTTCCCCCAGGACCCGCACGGCCTCACCTACTTCGACGGGACCCATCTGTACGAGCACGAGGATCCCCGCCTGCGGGAGCACCCGGACTGGGGGACGCGGATCTTCAACTACGGCCGGAACGAGGTGGCCAACTTCCTCCTGGGCAGCGCCCTCTTCTGGCTGGACAAATACCACGTGGACGGGCTGCGGCTGGATGCCGTGGCCTCCATGCTCTACCTGGATTACTCCCGCGAGCCAGGGCAGTGGATCCCCAACCGGTACGGCGGCAACGAGAACCTGGAGGCCATCGCCTTCCTCAAGCGGCTGAACGAGGTCCTGTACCGCGAGCACCCGGACGCCATGACCATCGCCGAGGAATCCACGGCCTGGCCCATGGTCTCGCGCCCGACCTACGTGGGCGGGCTGGGGTTCGGCTTCAAGTGGAACATGGGCTGGATGCACGACCTGCTCAGCTACATGTCCAAGGACCCGATCCACCGGAAGTACCACCACAACCACCTGACCTTCGGATTGCTCTACGCCTGGCACGAGAACTTCATCCTGCCCCTCTCCCACGACGAGGTGGTGCACGGGAAGGGGTCGCTGCACGGCAAGATGCCCGGGGACGACTGGCAGAAGTTCGCCAACCTCCGCGTTTTCTACGCCTTCATGTACGGGCACCCCGGGAAGAAGCTCCTCTTCATGGGGGGCGAGTTCGGCCAGACCCGCGAGTGGAACCACGATGCCAGCCTGGACTGGCACCTTTTGGAGATGGGGCCCTACCACCGGGGGTTGCAGCGCCTGGTCCAGGACCTGAACGCCCTGTACCGGGAGCAGCCCGCCCTGCACCAGGTGGACTTCGACCCGGCCGGGTTCCAGTGGATCGACTGCAACGACTGGGAGGAGAGCGTGGTCGCCTTCCTCCGTCGCGCCAGGGATCCCGAGGACGTCCTGGTCTTCGTGTGCAACTTCACGCCCGTCGTGCGGCACGGCTACCGGATCGGGGTGCCTCGCGGCGGGCGCTACCGCGAGCTGCTCAACACCGACCGCTCGGCCTATGGCGGGAGCAACGTGGAAAACGGCGACCCCCTGTGGGCCGAGGCGGCACCCCGCCACGGCTTCCCGTTCTCGCTTTCCCTCACGCTGCCGCCGCTGGCGGCCCTGGTGCTCCGGCCCGAAGGGTAGGGCAAGCCGCCGCGGAGCGCCCGGGTCCCCGACGGCCGGGCTCGGGACGGCCTGCACCGGTGCGAGGGGTCGCCGGGGAGCCCCCGATCAGCCTGTGCGCTTCACGCGCCCCCCCAACGGGATGGGGCGGAGAGAGCCGCCGAGCCGCAGCCTCGGGCGACCGGTTGCCTCCAGGGCACGGGCGGAACCCCTGGGAGGCACCTCCGGCTCCCTCCCGGCCATCGCAGGCGATTCGGACCGGGGGACAGACCCTTGGACGGGCGGCCTTGCCGTGCTATAAGAAGTGGCCGTGTCGGTTCGGGGCCGCATCGGGTCCCAGCGATCCGTCCAGCGAGGAGGCGGCATGAAGGTTTTGCGGATCACGCCGGAACGCTGTACCGGGTGCCTGCGCTGCGAGCTCGCCTGCTCCTACGTCCAGACGGGGACCTTCCAGCCCGCGCGCTCGGTCATCCGGGTCTCGCCCTTCGAGGCGCACACCAGCTATGCCCCCTACACCTGCCCGCAGTGCGCGGAAGGCTGGTGCCTGACCGCCTGCCCGGTCGAGGCCATCCGCATCTCGCCCATGGGGGCCAAGGTCGTCCTGGACGACCAGTGTGTCGGCTGCAAGCTCTGCACGATCGCCTGCCCGTACGGGACGATCTTCTACGACCCCGGGCGGCAGAAGGCGTTCAAGTGCGATCTGTGCGGGGGGGATCCGGCCTGCGTGAAGGCCTGCCCCACGGCCGCCATCGAGTACGTCGAGGCCGAGACGGCGGACTGGCTGGGCAGCTTCGCGGCCGAGCGCTCCGCGCGCCTCCGGGAGAGGGTGCAGGCGATGGCGGAGGTGCGGTGATGGCCAGGCGGCACGTGATCGTGGGCGGGGGGACCGCCGGCCTGAACGCCCTCCTCACCATCCGCGAGCAGGACCGGGGCGCCTCCGAGATCATCCTGGTGTCGGCCGAGCGGCCGTACTCGCGCATGGTCCTGCCCTACTACCTGGGGCGGAGCATCGCCGAGGCGCGCGTCTTCACGCTCAGCCCCGCCAGACTGGATGCGCTTCAGGTCCAGGCCCACATCGGGCGGCGGGCGGTCGGCCTGGATCCGGCTGCCGGCCGGCTGGCCCTGGATGACGGGACGCTCCTTCCCTACGACGACCTGCTGATCGCCACGGGCTCCTCCCCGGTGAAGGCGCCCGTGCCCGGGGCGGAGGCGCCCGGCGTCCACAGCTTCTGGACGCTGCCGCAGGCGCGGGCCGTGCTGGCCGACATCCGCCAGGGCAGCCACGTCGTCATGGTGGGGGCCGGGTTTATCGCCTTCACCATCCTGAACGCCATCCTGGCGCTCGGGGCCCGCCTCAGCATCGTCGAGGTCGCACCCCGGATCCTGCCCCGGATGATCGATGCGGCCGGCGCCGAGCTGGTCGAGGCGTGGCTCACCCGCCACGGCGTCGCCATCCGGACCGGGGCGACCCTCACCGCCATCGAGGAGGCGCACGGGGAGAAGCGCCTCCGCTTCCGCCAGGGCGAGGATCTTGTGGCCGACGTCATCATCATGGCGACGGGGATCCGCCCCAACCTGGAGTGGCTGAACGGCTCCGGGATCCGGGTGAACCGCGGGATCCTGGTGGACGATCACCTGCGCTCCAGCGTGCCGAATGTCTACGCCGCGGGGGATGTGGCCGAGGGGCGCGACCTCGTGACGGGGGAGGCGGCCCTGCACGCCATCGAGCCCACGGCCATGGAGCACGGACGGGTGGCCGGCGCCAACATGGCGGGAGAGGACGTGGCGTACCGGGGAAGCCTCCTCATGAATATCGTGGAGGTCTGCCACCTGGACATCGCCAGCTTCGGCGCCTGGGACGATCCGGCCGCCGAGCGCGTCGCCGCCCTCCGGCCGGAGCGCTGGGCCTACCGGAAGCTTCTGTGGCGGGGCGATCGCCTCAGCGGGGCCATGATCCTCGGCAGGAGCCACGACCTCTGGACGACCAACGACGTGGGCATGCTGAAGGGCCTGGTGTACTCGGGCGCGCGGCTCGGCGCCTGGAAGGAGCATCTCTGCCGCAACCCCTTCGACATCAAGCCGGCCTTCGTCGCCTCGGGGACCACGGCGCGCCTGCTGCCCGAGACGACGCTCGGCCGGCCGTCGCTTCCGGCCGGCCTGGTGGGATGAGGGCCGGCCGGAATGCCTGGAGCGGTCTCTGCTCGGAGCGAGGTTCCGTGATGCGCGAGTCCACAATCGAGGCTAGGGTGAATCGGTCTTCCGGGCGGCCGGCGGCGGCGGATCTCCCCGGGGGGTATGCGGGAAAGATCCTGCGGGTGGATCTCGCCCGCGGTCGGAGCTGGAGCGAGCCCTGGTCGCCCGAGCAGATGCGCAGCTATCTCGGCGGGGCGGGCCTGGGGGCCAAGATCCTGTGGGACGAGGTGCCGGCCCCCGTCACCTGGGACCATCCGGACAACCGCCTGATCCTGGCCACGGGGCCGCTGGCGGGGCTGCCCGTGTGGGGGACCGGCGGCCTCTCGGTGGTGACCCGGGGGGCCATGACCAACGGGGCAACCTCCACCCAGGCGAACGGCTTCTTCGGGGCCTGCCTCAAGTACTCGGGCTATGACGCCATCGTGATCCAGGGGCAGGCCCCCCGGTGGGTGTACCTGTACATCCAGGACGACACGGTTGAGATCCGCGATGCGGCCTTCCTGGCGGGCAAGGACACGTGGCAGACCCAGGACGCCCTGCAGGAGAGGCTGGGGTTCTCCGGCCACCAGATGAGCGTCTACAGCATCGGGCCGGCCGGGGAGAACCTGGTCCGGTTCGCCGCCATCGCCGGCGATTACGGCCACGTGGCCAGCAAGAACGGCTGCGGCGCCGTCATGGGGAAGAAGCGGCTCAAAGCCGTGGCCATCGTCCGGGGAACGGGGGTGCTCCGCGTCGCGGATCCGCAGGGCCTCCTGCAGGCCGCGGACGAGATCGCCTACGATTTGCAGACCAATCCCACGGCGAAATCGCTGTACGAGTACGGGACGCTCTGGGGCGTCCTGAATCTTTACGGGCAGGGGGCACTCCCCATCAAGAACTACACGACCAACGTGGCGCCCGAGGGAACCGACCTGGCGGCCTGGGAGGCCCCCAGCCTGCGCCAGGGGTTCGACCACCGGGGCCACCAGTGCAACGCCTGCGGGATGCACCACTGCCACATGCAGGTGATCCCCACCGGGCCCCATCGGGGCGAGATCGTGGACGAGCCGGAGTACGAGGGCTGGGCGGGGGCGGGCTGGGCCATCGGCGCCACCGATCCCGTGGCGGTCTCGTGGCTGAACACCCAGGTGGATCGCGCCGGGGTGGACGTGAACGAGTTCGGCTGGCTCGTCGGCTGGGTGATGGAGTGCCAGGAGAAGGGCTACCTCACGGCGGAGCAGCTCCACGGCCTCAGGCTCCGCTGGGGCGACGTCGAGGCCGCGGCCCGGCTCCTCACCATGATCAACCACCGCCAGGGGTTCGGCGACATCCTGGCGGAAGGGGTGAAGCGCGCCGCCGAGGCGGTGGGCGGCCCGGCGGCATCCTGCGCCATCTACACCGCCAAGGGCGCCTCCCCGCGCGGCCACGACCACCGGGCGCGCTGGGAGGAGATGCTGGACACGGCCACCAGCAGCACGGGGACACTCGAGACGGGGCCGCCGGTGCACCCGACGGAGTTCGGGATGCCGGCCCGCATCAATCCCTTCGATCCGGAGGCCGTGGCGAGAAACGTGGGGGGGCACCTCGGCCGGCGCCACTTCGAGGACTCCCTCGGCGCCTGCATCTTCACCACGCGTACCCGGATGGAGAATCTCTGCCGCGCTCTCAGTGCGGCCACGGGGTGGGAGTACCCGAAGGAAGAGGCCATGCGCTTCGGCCGGCGGACGGCGGCCCTGCTGCGAGCCTTCGATCTGCGCTGCGGCCTGGGGCCGGAGCTGGAGCGGCCCTCGCCCCGGTACGGCTCCACGCCCGTGGACGGGCCCGCCCAGGGGCAGGCCGTGGAGCCGCACTGGGAGCGGATGCTGGAGGTCTGGTACGCGGTCGTGGGCTACGACCGGAAGACGGGGCGGCCGACGCGCGAGACGCTGCGCGCCCTCGGCCTGCAGTTCCTGATCCCCGCATTGTGGGGTGACTGAAGGCGACAGGGACAGCGAGAGCGACAGGGATCGGGGCAGGGGCTGGATCCTGGGTCGGGGAGCAAGGCAGGAGCCCGCATGTCCGAGGTTCGATCCGCAATCCGCAATCCGCAATCCGAGATCCTCCACGTCACCGTGGAGGCGGTGGCCTGGGTGACGCAGTTCGTGGGGGGGGACGGGACGCGGCGAAGGATTTTCGCCGAGGCTGTCCCCCCCGGGGCCACGGTGCGGAGCGTGCTCCTGGGTCTGTGCGCGCGCTTTCCCGCTCTCCGGCAGGCCCTCTGGGACCGGACGGGAAACGACCTGGCCGAGCACATCGAGGTGTTGGTGAACGACGCGGTCCTGGGTTTGACCCACAGCCTGGAGAGCCCGGTCCGGGAGGGCGACCGGATCACGCTCCTCGGCCAGTACACGGGCGGCTGAGACCGCGAGAGTCCCATCCCCTGGCCGCACACCTCGCCATGGCCCGGTGCACGTCGGCCGGCATTCCCCCGGCATCTCGAGACCGGGGGTGGGCCTGCCCGGCCGGCTCGGCCCACCCCGGGTTGCGTCCTGCCCTCGGTGCGCGGCAACCACGTTGCAGTCCCCGGCCGGGCAGGACAGATCCGACACGGTCGCGGGCATGGCGACCGGCGCGCGGACATGCTGAGGCCACGCTCGCCGGTTACCCGGGAGCCGTGGCGGCGGAGGTCAAGGGGGCGACGCCGCCTGGCGGCCGTGGCCAAACCTCCGGCCAAGTGCTCGGCGGGGGAAAATCGCCGACGTAATGAACTACCCCGCGCCAAGCCGCGGGGTATCGTCTTCTGTCCTGCCCGTCATTCCGTGCGTGACACGGAATCCAGTCGGGCGTTCTGGATACCGGCTTCCGCCGGTATGACGAACTCGCGGCAAGCCGCGGGGAAAACCCCCTCGTGGATTCAAAGGCCGGGATAGGCCGCCGTCAGGATGGCTCGCGGCACTCGGCCGGAGATTCCGACCAGGTCCCCTTGCGGGGAGGGCCCGGGACGGGTCATGGTCCGGCGGCCTGGCCCCGCCGTTCAGCCGAGGAGGGAGGCATGCCGAGCGATGATCTCGCCTTCATGTCCGCGAGCGATCTCAGCGCGGCCATCCGCGCGAGGAGGGTCTCTCCCGTCGAGGTGGTGGACGCCGTCCTGGAGCGGATCGGGCGGCTGAACCCGCGGCTGAACGCCTTCTCCACCCTGACGGCCGAGTCGGCCCGGCGCGAGGCGCGGGAGGCCGAGGCGGCCGTGATGCGAGGGGATCGCCTCGGTCCCCTGCACGGGGTCCCGGTCTCGATCAAGGACCTGGTGATCACGCGGGGAGTGCGGACGACGTTCGGCTCGTGGATCTATGCGGAGAATATCCCGGCGGAGGACGCCCCCCTGGTGGAGCGGCTGAAGGCCGCGGGGGCCATCCTGGTCGGCAAGACCACGACGCCCGAGTTCGGCTGGAAGGGGGTGACGGATTCTCCGCTGTGCGGGATCACGCGCAATCCGTGGAATCCGGAGCGGACCCCCGGCGGCAGCAGCGGCGGTGCCGCGGCCGCGGTGGCGGCCGGGCTCGCCCCTTTGGCGGTGGGCACCGACGGCGGCGGCTCCATCCGGATCCCCGGAAGCTTCTGCGGAATCTTCGGGCTGAAACCCACCTACGGCCTCATCCCCGTCTATCCCGCCAGCGCGACCGGGACCCTGTCGCACGCGGGGCCCATGACCCGGAGCGTCCGGGATGCGGCCCTGATGCTTCAGGTGATGGCGGGGCCCGACGACCGGGATCCGCTGTCGTTGCCCTCGCAGGCGGTAGACTTCGTCGCCAGCCTGACGCGGGGAGTCCGGGACCTGCGCGTCGCGTGGAGCCCGACGCTGGGCTACGCCGTCCTGCATCCGGAGGTGCGGGCGGCGACGGAGCAGGCCGCGAGGCGCTTCGAGGATCTGGGCTGCCGGGTGGAGCACGTGGAGCGGCTCTTCGAGGATCCCGACCCGATCTGGGCGCCGCTCTTTTACGGCGGCATCGCCGCCCGCCTGCAGGATGCCCTGGGCGAGTGGCGGGATCGCATGGATCCGGGCCTGGTCCAGGTGGTCGAGGAGGGGCGGCGGATCGGCGCCGTCGAGTTCGTCAAAGCCTCCTTGGCCCGGGCCGCCTTCTACGAGACAGTGCGGAAGTTCTTCCGGCACTACGATCTGCTGCTCACGCCCACGCTGGCCGTGCCGCCCTTTGCCGCCGGGGCCGAGCAGCCCCCCGACCGCCCGGCCGGCTCGCGCCTGGCCTGGGTGGCCTTCACGTACCCCTTCAACCTGACGGGCCAGCCGGCGGCGACCGTGCCGTGCGGGTTCACGCAGGACGGGCTGCCCATCGGGCTCCAGATCGTGGGGCGACGGCTCGAGGATGCCACCGTCCTGCGGGCGGCTGCGGCCTACGAGACCGCCGCGCCGTGGGCCGACCGCCGTCCCCCGCTCTCCTGAGGTCGCCACCGGATTCGGGCACCGGCCCTCCGGGCATTGAGGGAGGACCGGTTCCTCGTCTCTCCTCGGGGAATCCGGATCAGCCACATCCACGTTGTCCTGCCATTTCTGCCCAGGGAAGCCGGACCTTCCGCCCGTTGAATTCTTCGGCACCTGCCATGCATTGCAGAGCCCTCCGGAGGCGTGCGGAGGGGCTTCGTGGGGTGGAGTGTCTCAGCCTTCTTCTGAGGTGGGACATCGGCTATACCCGGAAACGGCGTATGGCGAATGGCCCGTGGCATATGGCGCGACCTCGACCCTCCGCGATGGGCAAGACGCCCTAGGCGGTGGAAGCCATGCGCTGGCTGGAAAGCCTGGAAACCAAGCTGCTCGCCGCCGTGTGCGGCGTGGCCCTGGTCTCCATCGGCGTCTTCGCGTGGGTGAACATCCGCTACGAGCAGGCGGAGCGGGTGGACCTCATGATCCGGGGGGCCAGCCAGTTCAGCGACACCGTCAAGCGCAGCACCCACTACGCCATGCTCCAGAACCGGTGGGAGGATGCCTTCCACATCATGGACACCATCGGGAAGCAGGAGGGGGTGGATCGGGTGCGGGTGTTCAGCAAAGAGGGCGTGATCCTCTTCTCCACCGACCAGGCCGAGGTGGGACACACGGTGGACAAGCGGGCCGAGTCCTGCTACGCCTGCCACGCCGCCGAGCGCCCCCTGGAGCGCCTCAACCTCCCGGACCGGGCCCGCATCTTCCGGGCGGGCGACGGTGGCCGGCTGCTCGGGATGATCACCCCCATCTACAACGAGCCGGGATGCTCGGAGGGCTGCCACGTCCATCCGAAGAACACCGCTGTCCTGGGGGTGCTGGACATCACGCTGTCCCTGGCGCGCGTGGACGAGGAGATCGCGGCCATCCGACGGCGGACGGCCGCCTTCGCCGGGACCACCATCGTCCTGCTGGCCCTGATCCTGGCCGGCATCGTGCGCCGGAGCGTCGTGCGTCCGGTGCGGGAGCTGGTGGAGGGGACCCGCCGGGTGGCGCAGGGGGACCTCTCGCACCGGATCCCGGCGCGCAGCGGGGACGAGGTCGGGCTCCTGGCCGCGTCGTTCAACCGCATGACCGAGGCCCTGGGGAAGGCCCAGGCGGAGCTGGACGGGCTGGTCCAGACGCTGGAGCAGCGGGTGGAGGAGCGGACCCGGGAACTCCAGGAGGCCCAGGCCCAGCTCGTCCAGACGGAGAGGCTGGCCTCGCTCGGCAAGCTCTGCGCCTCCATCGCCCACGAGATCAACAACCCGCTCTCCGGGATCCTGACCTACGCCAAACTGCTCAGCCGGAAGCTGCGCCTAGGGCCGCCGGACGCCGAGGGCCTCCGGGCCGCCCTGCAGCAGCTGTCCCTGGTGGAGCGGGAGACGCAGCGCTGCGTCAGCATCGTGCGGAACCTCCTGGACTTCTCCCGGCAGCGGGAGCCGGCGTTTCAGGTGCTGAGCGTCTCGGCCATCATGGAGGAGGCCCTCTCCCTGCTGGAGAACCGCCTGGCCATCCAGAACGTCGAGGTGGTGCGGCAGTTCGGCCCCGTGCCTCCGGTGCGGGCGGATTTCGGCCAGCTCCGCCAGGCCTTCGTGAACGTCCTGATGAACGCCTGCGAGGCCATGCCCGAGGGCGGGACCCTGCGCGTCCTCACCCGGGAGGTCGGGACGTCCGAGGGCGGGAAGGGCGGGCTGCTCTCGCCCACGGGAAAGCCGGCGCCGCCCACCCGTTCGGCCGAAGTCGTCATCACGGACACCGGGCCGGGCATCCCGGAGGAGCACCTGTCCAGGATCTTCGATCCCTTCTTCACCACCAAGGAGAAGGGGACGGGCCTGGGCCTCTCCGTGGTGTACGGGATCGTGGAGAAGCACGGGGGGAAGATCGTCGTGGAGAGCCGGGTGGGGCAGGGCACCACGGTCACCCTGCGGTTCCCCGCCGTGCCGGCCAGCCCCCCCGGCGCCGCGTGACCTCCCATGGGCGAGCGGGAGGGGATCCTGCTGGCGTGGATCGGCACCGGGCCGATGGACGCCGACATGCTGGAACGCGTGCGGCAGCAGGTGCAGGCAACCTTTGCCGTCCCCACGCGGCTGCTCAGGGTCAACGGGCCGCCGGGGGACACGCTGGAGCCGCGGCGCGGGCAGCACTCCTCCACCCGGATCCTGCGCTGGCTCCTCGGGACCGCATCGCCCGGGGCGGCCAAGGTGCTGGGGATCACGGACGTGGACCTGTTCATCCCGGTCCTCACCTTCGTCTTCGGCGAGGCGCAGGTGGACGGGCCGGCGGCGGTGGTGAGCGTGGCGCGCCTCCGCCTCACCTACGATGAGCGTCCCGCGCCTCCGGGCCTGCTGGAGGCGCGGCTCGCCAAGGAGTGCCTGCACGAGCTGGGGCACACCTACGGCCTGGTGCACTGTCCCGATGGCGCCTGCGTCATGTCGCGATCCAACTCGGTCCTGGACGTGGATCGGAAGCGGGCGGCCTTCTGCCGCGACTGCCGCCAGCGGTTGTGGGAGCTGCTGGGGGGAAGGGGCGGATGATGAAAGCCAAGGGATCCATTCTGGTGGTGGATGACGAGGAGATCGTCCGGGACTCGCTGGCGAGCTGGCTGGAGGAGGACGGGTACCGGGTGGACACGGCACCCGACGGCCAGACCGCCCTGGCCAAGCTGCGCGAGCAGGCGTACGCCGTCCTCCTGGTGGACCTGAAGATGCCGGGGATGGACGGCCTCCAGGTCCTGGCCGAGGCCCGGCGTCTGCAGCCGGACGCCCCCGTCATCATCATGACCGCGTATGCCACGGTGGACACGGCCGTCCAGGCCATGAAGCAGGGGGCCTACGATTACCTGGTCAAGCCCTTCGAGCCGGAAGAGCTGTCCATGATGGTGGGAAAGCTGACCCACACCCAGGCCCTCCGGCGCGAGAACATCCTGCTCAGGAAGGCCTTGAAGCGCCGGTTCGAGTTCAAGGACATGCTCAGCAAGAGCCCCAAGATGGATGCCGTCTTCGAGCTGGCCCGGACGGCGGCCAAGAGCAACTCGACGGTCCTCATCCTGGGGGAGAGCGGAACGGGGAAGGAGGTGCTGGCCCGGGCCATCCACGCCGAGAGCCCGCGGCGGGACGGGCCCTTCGTCGGCGTCTCCTGCGCCGCGCTCACCGAGAGCCTGCTGGAGAGCGAGCTGTTCGGCCACGAGAAGGGGGCCTTCACAGGGGCCACCACCAGCGCCCGCGGCAAGTTCGAGATCGCCGCGGGCGGGACCCTGTTCCTGGACGAGATCGGGGACATCAGCCCGAAGCTCCAACTGGACCTGCTGCGCGTCCTGGACGCGCGGGAGTTCCGCCGGGTGGGGGGCGCGCAGCTGATCAAGACCGACGTGCGCATCATCGCGGCCACCAACCGGGACCTGAAGAAGCTGGTCGAGTCCGGGACATTCCGGGAGGACCTGTACTACCGCCTCAACGTCATCCCCGTGACGCTGCCCCCCCTGCGGGAGCGGAAGGAGGACATCCCGCTCTTGGTCGAGCACTTCCTGGCCCAATTCCGGGTGGAGATGCAGAAGCCGCTGGAGGGGGTCTCCGCCGAGGGCCTCGAGATGCTCATGGCGCACGACTGGCCGGGCAATGTCCGGGAGCTCAAGAACGTCCTGGAGCGGGGGGCGGTGCTGGCGCGGGGTCCGATCATCACGCCCCTGGACCTGGAATTGGCGCCGGCTCCGCCGCCGGCGGGGGGGGCCGCGCGGGACACGGCCGACTCCCTGCGCGAGGTCGAGCGGAAGCACATCCTGGCCACCCTCAGGCAGCACCATTGGAACATCACCCGCTCGGCCAAGGCGCTGGGAATCGATCGCGTGACCCTGTACAACAAGATCAAGCGATACCAGATTCGCGAGGACGAATAGGGCAGCCCTGTTGAGAAAGGCAACGCAGCCATTGCGTTCCGCAACACAGAGGACAACCTCGGGAAAATCCGCCGGTTTCGGCCATCCCATCCCCCATCCGTAGAATTCCTCAACGGGACAGGGGCGCCGAGGCGTTGAGGCCCCCAGCCATCGGTTTCCCCGCAACTCCGCACAACCGCACCCCTTCCCACGACCGGCGCGAAGATCGCGCGGGATGGCATCCGGCTTGAGAAAGCGACAGGGCGAAGCAGTCTGGCGGAGGCTCCGGCCATGCGGTGCCCATTTTTCGAAGAGGTTCTGGTGGCGTTCTGCCGGGCCTACCCGGTGAAGAAGATGGTGCCGAGCGACCGGCTCCAGGCGAACTGCGTCTGCACCCATGAGGGCTTCGCAGACTGCCCCCTCTTTCGGGAGGTCATGGCCCGGCTCGAGGCGGGGGCTGCCACGGGAGGGGCCGGCGAGGCCGAGGGGGGAGGCCGGGCCGGGGCCCACCCCCGGTGAGGGGACGGGCAACGGCCGGGAGCAAAGGGGGTGGGGATCATGGTTGCCATGCTGCTCGTGCTCACGATCCTCCTGTTCATCGCGGGGGATCTGCTCGTGCGCTGGGTCCACGCGCGACGGGCCAGGGCGGCCCTGGCCTCCCAGCCGGGCAGGCCAAACCTCACGGAGCTGCTGCTGCCCAGCCTCCAGCCGGAGCGGTTCGTCCTGCCGGGCGGGCTCTTCTTCCATCGCGGCCACACCTGGGCCAACCTGCTGTTCTCGGGACAGGTCAAGGTGGGGGTGGATGACTTCATCCAGAGGCTCCTCGGCCGCGTGGACGCCATCACGCTGCCCCCGCTCGGCCTCGAGGTGAAGCAGGGGCAGCCCTTCGCCGTGATCCGGCAGGGGGGGCGGACGGCCACGCTCAGGGCGCCGGTGGACGGGGTGGTGTGCGCCGTGAACGGCGAGCTGGCGAGGATGCCCTGGTTGCTCAGGCGCGATCCCTACACCCGGGGGTGGCTGGTGGCGCTGCGACCGAGCAACCTCGCCGCCAATCTCCGCCAGCTCCGGGTGGGCGAGGGGGCACTGACGTGGCTCAAGGGCGAGCTGGCCCGGCTGCAGGAGTTCCTGCACATCACCTTGACCCTGAAGCGGGATGCGCTGGTGGGGGTCACGGCCGCGGACGGCGGCCTGGCCGCGGACGGTCTCCTGGAGCGCATGGACGATGAGATCTGGGCGGAGTTTCAGTCCAAGTTCCTGGGTGCCTGAACGGGGGTGAACTTCCGAGGCCTGGAGGGTCGGCGATGCGAGTGACGCGCAGGACCTTTCTGAAGATGGCGGGGGCAGCCGGGGCGAGCGGCCTGGCGGGCCGCTCGGGCGTGGCGAAGGCGGCCGGGCCCGCGCCCCGGGCGGATACGTTCGCCATGCTGGTGGACACCACGCTCTGCGTTGGCTGTCGCGGGTGCGAGGCCGCCTGCAGCGAGGCCAACCGGCTTCCCGGCCCGGTGATGGCGGGGCAGGCCGCCGTCTTCGCCAGCCGGCGGACCAGCGACACCCGCGCCTACACCGTGGTCAATCGCTACCCGACCGGCGGGGGCGCGGGGCAGCCGACCTATGTGAAGAGCCAGTGTATGCACTGTGTCCAGCCGGCCTGCGCCTCGGCCTGCCTCGTCCATGCCCTGGAGAAGACGCCGGAGGGCCCGGTGATCTACCACGAGGACCGGTGCCTGGGGTGCCGCTACTGCATGGTGGCGTGTCCCTTCGGGATCCCCAAGTTCGAGTACGAGAAGCCGGTGCCCGCGATCAGGAAGTGCACCTTCTGCTTCGCCCGGGTGAAGCGGGGGCAGGCCCCGGCCTGCGCCACCGCCTGCCCCTCGGGCGCGCTCCAGTTCGGGCGGCGGAGCGCGCTCCTGGACATCGCCAAGACCCGGATCTACCAGAACCCCGACCGCTACGTTCACCACATCTACGGGGAGCACGAGGTGGGCGGGACGGGCTGGCTGTACATTTCGGCCGTCCCCTTCGAGCGGCTGGGGTTCCGGACAGACCTGGGGACGACGCCCTATCCGCAGCTCACCTGGCCTTTCCTGTCGGCCGTCCCCTTCGTGCTGATGCTCTGGCCGCCCTTCCTCATGGGGCTGTACGCCTTCCGGAAGGGCGGGGAGGGGATCGGGCAGGCCGGCCGCCAGAGGGGACCCGAGAAGGAGACGCGCCGTGAATGACCGCCTGGAGAAAACCGTTGTCCTTCGCGCCTGGGTGAGGGAGAAGCTCTTCCTGGGGCAGTCGCTCCGGGAATACGTGCGGGGCTTCGGCGGCCCCTTCGACGCACTCGCCGGGCTCATCCTCCTGGTGGGGCTCCCGGTCATCGCCTATCGCTTCGCCGCCGGGCTGGGGGCGGCCACGAACCTGTCGCAGACGAATCCCTGGGGGCTGTGGATCGGCCTGGACGTGCTGAGCGGCGTGGCCCTGGCGGCCGGGGGCTATACCCTGGCCAGCACCGTCTACCTCTTCGGACTGAGGGAGTACTACCCGGTCCTCCGGGCGGCGATCCTGACCGGCTTCCTCGGCTACTTCTTCGTCGTGGTGGGGCTCCTGGTGGACCTGGGCCGGCCGTGGCGAATCCCCTACCCCGTGATCTACTCCTACGGCGTCACCTCGGTCATGTTCCTGGTGGCCTGGCACGTGTTCCTCTACCTCACGGTCCAGTTCCTGGAGTTCTGCCCCGCCCTCCTGGAATGGCTGGGCTGGAGGAGCCTCCGCCGCTGGGCCACGAAGCTGACCATCGGCGCCACCGTCTTCGGGGTCATCCTCTCGACCCTGCACCAGTCGGCCCTGGGGGCCCTGTTCCTCCTGGCGCCCACGAAGCTGCATCCCCTCTGGTACTCCCCCTTCATTCCCATCTACTTCTTCATCTCCAGCATCGTAGCCGGGCTCTCCATGGTGATCGTGGAGAGCAGCCTCTCCCACCGGATCTTCCGGGATCAGGTGGAGCCGCAGCGGCGCGTGGACCTGGAGGCCATCACGCTGGGTCTGGGGAAGGGGGCCTCGGTCGTGCTCTTCACCTACTTCTTCCTGAAGCTGCTGGGCCTTGCCGACGGGGGCCACTGGCATCTGCTGCGGACAGGCTATGGCCACTGGTTCCTGGTGGAGCTGCTCGTCTTCGTTCTCCTGCCCTGCTTCCTGTTCGCCCACGGGGTCAGGGAGCGGAACGTGCCGCTCGTCCGGGCGACGGCGGTCCTCACCGTCGTCGGCATCGTCATCAACCGGCTGAACGTCGCCCTCATCGCCTTGAACTGGGACGTCCCGGACCGCTATGTCCCGAGCGGCATGGAGCTGCTCACCTCCATCACCATCATCACCCTCGGCCTCCTGACCTTTCGCTGGATCGTGAACCGGATGCCCGTGCTCCGCGAGCACCCGGAGTATCCGGGACCGCATTGAGGCAAGGGAGGACGCGATGATTCCCCACGACCTGTTGACCATGTACTCGACCAAGGCGCTGGAGTACCTCATCGCCGTGGCCTTTCTCCTGCTCTTCATCCCGTTCTGGCGATTCGTCAATGCGGAGCGGGTGGCCGGGCGGGTGGCCGTGGCCGACACCGCCAGGCGGCTCGGCCAGGCCCTGAACTGGTTTCTCGTCCCCGACCGGGTCTACTTCCATCCGGGCCACGCCTGGGCCAGAGTGGGGGAGGGCGGCCTCGTCACCGTCGGCATGGATGATTTCGCCCACAAGCTGGTGGGGGATGTCTCGGCCCTCCGGCTGCCCGAGGTCGGCTCGCGCCTCGGCCAGGGAGAACCGGGCTGGAGCCTCCTGGCGGCCTCGAAATCGGTGGATATGTTGTCGCCGGTGGACGGGATCGTTGTCGCCGTGAATGAGGAGGCGCTGGCCAGGCCGCAGCAGCTCAAGCGAGACCCGTACGGCGAGGGCTGGCTGCTCAGGGTGCGGGCGCCGAGGCTCGCGGCCAACCTCAAGCAGCTCCTCTCGGGGACCCTCGCCAGACGCTGGATGGAGGGGGTGTGCGACGATCTTTGGGCCATGATGAATCCCGATCTCGGGCGGGTCTACCAGGACGGCGGCTTGCCAATTCATGGGATGGCGCGGAGCCTGGACCCGGCCCGCTGGGATGAGGTGGCCAGGAGATTCTTCCTCACGTGAGGAGGGACCCATGGGCAGGCGGACCGGTTGGATCCTCTGGGGTTCGATGGTGCTGCTGGCGATGATGCTGGCCACGGCGGGGCTGGCCCAGACGCTTTCCAGGCTCCCCCAGGATTTTCCCTTTCCCCGAGGAGAGGGGAGCCCAGGGCAGGTGATCTTCAGCCACCGGAGCCACGTGGACCAGAAGCGGCCCGATTGCACGGGGTGCCACCCCGCGTTATTCAAGATCCTGGAAAAGGGGACTCCGGCCGAGGGCGGGCCCATCCGTCATTCCAGGATGGAGGCCGGGCGGCAGTGCGGGGCCTGCCACAACGGCAGGGCGGCGTTCGGCCTGGACAGTTGTCCGCTCTGCCATCGGGGAGCGTAGCGGCGCACCTCGAAGACGAAGAGAGGTCTCTCGTCACAGGGCGGGACCGGCGGACGCCATCCGCCGGCCACGTTTTCCCACTCGCGGAACAGTCGGAACGCTGGGACTCATTGACCCAATCGAGGAGAGCCATGAGGCCCAAAACCGACGATCAGCACCTCCCCGCCTCTTCGGGTGCCGACTGAGCGGCGCCTAACCTTTCAAGAATTCAGGCCCCGAATTCATCGGGTGCTCGGGACCGATCAGGCACGAGAGTTGCCTTTCCATGGCCCGGGACAGCCAGGCCAGGAGGGCGATATGCCGGATGTCGGGGCATCTGCACCGGAGGGCTGTGGCGCGAGGGCCACGATCCGAGTACTCCGGATTCTGGCCGCGCTGCTCATCCTGAATGGCGCAATCGGCCGACCGGCCGTGCCGGCGGGCAAGGCCCAGGGTCCATCGAGCCAGAGGCCATCTCCGGGCGAACGGATCGAGGTCCGCCTGCCGGCCGACCTCTACTTCGATCGGACGATCGGGGAGAGCGGCGCGGTCATCTTTCGGCACACGACGCACACCGCCGTCGCCGGCGGCCGGTGCGTCGCCTGTCATCCGCAACCCTTCAAGATCCTCCATCCGACCCGGAGGGCCGATCATGCGGAGATGAACGCCGGCCGCTCCTGCGGCCTCTGCCACGACGGGCGGAGGGCCTTCGGGACGGCCGATCCGGCGGCCTGCCGGTCGTGCCACACGGGGGGG
>JBBIQE010000042.1:0-23983 GCA_037442485.1 Methylomirabilis sp. (SeqCode) | reverse complement strand
CCGACGCCGTCGGACGAGGCGGGGATGGGGCCCCGGGTGAGGAATGACGAGCCGAGAGCCGAGGCGGGGTGAAACGGGGAAACGGAGAGACGGAGACGGGGAGAGGGGGAGCCGAATCCGAAATGGCCAAGGAGATTCGGGGGATCATTCCGGCCGTGGTCACGCCGTTCACGCCGGAGGAGCGGGTGGACGAGGGGGCGTTCCGGAAGGTCCTGCACGCCCTGATTGACCAGGGTGTCCACGGCCTGTTCCCGGTGGGGACGGGCGGCGAGTTCTTCGCGCTCAGCCGCGAGGAGAAGGAGCGCCTGATGGCCGTGGCGGTGGAGGAGGCGGCCGGCCGCGTCTTCGTGATGCCCAATGTGGGGGCGATCACCACGGCCGAGTCGGTGGCCCTGGCCCGGCACGCCGAGGCCGTGGGATCCGATGCCGTCTCGGTGGTGACGCCCTTCTTCCTCAAGCCGTCCCAGGAGGAGCTGTTCGAGCATTACAAGGCGATCTGCGCGGCGGTGAAGATTCCGGTCCTGGCCTATAACATCCCCGACCGGACGGGCGGGGTGGCCCTGTCCGTCGGCACGGTGGCCCGGCTGGCCAGGGAAGTTCCCAACTTCGCCGGAATCAAGGACAGCACCGGGGACCTGGCCAACGCCGCCGAAATGGTCCAGGCCTGCCCGCCGGGATTCCGGGTCTTCATGGGACGCGACACGCTGATCTACGGGGCGCTCCTCCACGGCTGCGTGGGGGCGGTGGCCGCCACGGCCAACGTGGCGCCGGCCCTGGCCGTGGGGATCTCCAGGGCGGTGGAGGCGGGCGATCTCGCCAGGGCGCGAGCGCTGCAGGGGAGGC
Organism: Methylomirabilis sp. (SeqCode); assembly: GCA_037442485.1. GTDB lineage: Bacteria > Methylomirabilota > Methylomirabilia > Methylomirabilales > 2-02-FULL-66-22 > 2-02-FULL-66-22. The sequence goes on along the minus strand of JBBIQE010000042.1, from coordinate 23,140 downwards.
TTTCGCCCGTGCGAAAGCTCTTCGCCGTGGGCTCGCATCCGGCCGGGGTCAAGGAGGCGATGGTCCAGCTCGGGATGCTCGGCTGCGGGAAGTGCCGCCGGCCCACGCTGGACCTCACGCCGGCGCAGAAGGAGGAGGTGCGGAAGATCCTGCGGGAGGCGGGGCTCAGGAGCTAGCAGGCGGGAAGGCTGGAGCGCGGGAAGGCTTGCCAGCCTGCTCGCCTTCCAGCCGTCAGAGCATCTGGCGGTAGTCGGTCGGATCTATGGGCACCTCGATGACGGTGGGGCAATCGCCCCGGAGGCCGGCCGCCACGGCGTCGTCGAACTCGGCCCACGTGGTCGCGCGGAAGCCGCGGGCGCCGAATCCGGGGGCGATCCCGGCGAAGTCAATGGGGCCGAAATCCACCCCGCCGGCCTCGAAGCCCTTGCGTTCCTGGTGCATGCGGATGAGGGTGAGGCTCCGGTCGGAAAGGACCAGGATCAGGATGGGCAGGCGCAGCCGTGCCGCCGTCTCCAGCTCCGACAGGACCATGGCCAGGCCGCCGTCCCCCATGACGGCCGCCACCGGCCGCTCGGGATGCTCCAGTTTGGCGGCCATGGCGGCCGGCAGGGCATAGCCCATGGTGGACAGCCCGTGAGAGACGAGGTAGGTGAGGGGCTCGTAGGCGGGCCACACCTGTCCGATGAGCAGCTTGTGGGCCCCCGTGTCCACGGTGAGGATGGTCTGGCGCGGGGTGAGGCTCCGGAGGCGGCCGAAGAGGCGGGCCGGGGACAGGCCCAGCTCGCTCCGGTCGGCCGACGGGGTGAGAAAGACGGCCAGCCGCCGGCGGAAGGACGCGACATCCGCGCGCGTCCAGGCGTGGTGAACCGTGATCTCGCCCTGCAAGGCCGCAAGGGTGGCACTGACATCCCCGACCAGCTCCAGTGTGGGCGCGAACTGCCGGTCCGCCAGGCTGTAGCCGGCGATGGAGAGGAAGGGGCGGCCCACGTAAAAGGTGCGGATCGCCTCCACCGGATCGAAGCCGAGGCCGATGAGCAGGTCGGTCTCCTGGAGCAGCTCGAGGAACAGGGTGTCTCCGGCCATGCCGGTGCCGGTGGCCAGGAAGAGCGGGTGGTCCTCCGGGACGAGGCCCTTGGCCTTGGGCGTCACCGCGACGGGGATGCCGGCGGCCTCGAGCCAGCGGAGCAGGGCCGGCTGATCCTTGATCGGGTTCAGCCCGATTCCCGCCACGGCCAGGGGACGCCGGGCGCCGGCGATCATCCGGGCCGCCCGGGCAAGATCGCCGTTTCCCGCTCCGCTGCCCACCAGGGGGAGGGGCGGCTGGCGGGGAGGCTCGGCCGCGGGAGGAGCCCCGGCCCGCTCCTCCCGGCGGGCGACATCGCTCGGGAGGGCGAGGTACACGGGGCCCGGCCGGCCCTCGACGGTCAGATCGAGGGCGCGCTGGACCGTGGCCGCGGTGCCCGCCCCGGTGAGGGTGTGGCTCCACTTGGTGATGGGGCGAAACAGCTCTTCGAGGTCCACCCGCTGGTGAGGCAGAATGGGGGACAGGTCCGTGGGAAGCTGGGCGCTCAGCACCAGGAGGGGGGCGCGCTCCAGGTAGGCGTTGGCCACGCCGTTCACCAGGTTGGTGGCGCCGGGCCCGACGGTGGCCAGGGCGACACCGGGCCTCCGGCTGATCTCGCCCGTCACGGCCGCCATGAGGCAGGCGGCGTTCTCGTGCCGGCACAGGACGAAGCCGAGGCCCGCGGCACGGCAGGCCCCCATGAGCTCGGCCACCTCGCCGCCCGGCAGGCCGAAGAGGTGGCGGATGCCGTTGGCTTTCAGTGTGGCGGCGATGACCTGGGCGGTCGTGGGCACCGGCGCTCCTCCGCTCGGGCAAAAAGGAGACTCCTTCTAGCATCCGAGGGGGGAGCTGTCAAGGCGCGGCGCGGCCCAGGGACAGGTTGAGGGGAACAGGACGGGGGTGCGATGGCAGAGCGACTGATCGGGATCATCGGCGGCAGCGGGCTGTACGAGATGGAGGGGCTGGAGGGGATCCGCGAGGAGAGCGTCCGGACACCCTTCGGTGAGCCTTCGGACCGCTACATCCTGGGGCGGCTGGAGGGGCGGCCCGTGGCCTTCCTGGCCCGGCACGGTCGGGGCCACCGCCTCATGCCGTCGGAGCTGAACTTCCGCGCCAACATCTTCGGGTTCAAGGTGCTGGGGGCCGAGTGGATCCTCTCGGCCTCGGCCGTGGGCAGCATGCGGGAGGAGATCAAGCCCCTGGACATCCTGATCCCGAACCAGTTCTTCGACCGGACCCAAGGGCGCGCCAGCACCTTCTTCGGCAAGGGGCTGATCGCGCACGTGAGCCTCGCCGACCCCACCTGCCACGTGCTGGGCGACATCCTGTACCGCGTCGGGCGCCAGGTGGGGGCCACCATGCACCGGGGCGGGACGTACCTCTGCATCGAGGGGCCCCAGTTCTCCACCCGGGCCGAGTCGCGCATCTACCGGAGCTGGGGGGTGGACGTGATCGGCATGACGAACCTGCAGGAGGCCAAGCTGGCGCGGGAGGCCGAGATCTGCTACGCCACCATGGCCCTGGTCACCGACTACGATGTCTGGCATGATACCGAGGAGGACGTGAACGTCGAGTCGGTGGTCAAGATCCTCCAGCAGAACGTGAAGACGGCCAAGGCCATCATCCGGGCGGCCGTGGCCGAGATCCCCGAGGCGCGCACCTGCTTCTGCGCCCACGCGCTGCGGGACGCCATCATCACGGCGCGCGGTGCGATCCCCGCGGCCGTCAAGCGCGACCTCGCCCCCATCGTCGGGAAATACCTGGTCGAGTAGTCCCGGGGGCGAGGAGTCGAGCCGTCAAGTGGTCGAGTCGTCCACTGGTACCTGCCGCACTCGGGTCTTGACCCATTCGGCCTATGCACCTGACGCGAGTAGTCGCCAGCCGGTGCGGCCCGGCGGGTCTATTCGCCACACCAGATTGGGGGTGGTGGAGTGACGTGCACAGGCCGATGACCCATGGGCACATTGACCACTTGACCAATTGACAGGGGGTCGAAGCGCATGAGCATCCTGGTCGTGGGCTCGGTGGCCCTGGACACGGTCACGACGCCCTTCGGCCGCGTCGAGGAGGTCCTGGGCGGCTCCGCCACCTACTTCGCGGCCGCGGCGAGCTTCTTCGCCGAGGTGCGCCTGGTGGCGGTGGTGGGCGAGGATTTCCCCGAGGCGCACCTCGACTTCCTGCGCTCGCGCCGCGTGGACCTGCGGGGACTGCAGCGGGTGCCCGGGCGGACGTTCCGCTGGGTGGGGGAGTACGGCTTCGACCTCAACCAGGCGCGCACCCTGGACACCGAGCTCAACGTGTTCGCCGATTTCGCCCCCAAGATCCCGGAGGAATACCGGGACTCGGAGGTGGTGTTCCTGGGGAACATCGACCCGGACCTCCAGCGGGAGGTGCTGCGCCAGGTGCGGCGCCCCACCCTCACCGCCGCCGACACCATGAACTACTGGATCGCGAGCAAGGCGGACTCCCTCCGGCGGACCCTGGGGCGGGTGGACACCCTCCTGATCAACGACGCCGAGACCCGCCAGCTCGCCGGGGAATGGAACCTGGTGCAGGCCGCGCGGAAGATCCTCACCTGGGGGCCGCGGTCCCTGGTCATCAAGCGGGGCGAGTACGGGGCGCTCCTGCTCCACGACGGCCACTGGTTCGCGGCGCCGGCGCTCCCCCTGGAGCAGGTGCGGGACCCCACGGGGGCCGGGGACTGCTTCGCCGGGGGCTTCCTGGGCTATCTGGCCAACCGCATGAGCTTCGAGGATGCCGCCCTGCGGAGGGCCATGGTCATGGGATCGGTGATGGCCTCCTTCAACGTCGAGGCCTTCTCGCTGGATCGCCTGCGGACGCTGACCTATCCGGAGATCGAGGCGCGCTACCGCGCCTTCAGGGGATTGGCCGCCTTCGAGGATCTGTAAGGGTTCCCCCGGGGGGCGCCCGGAGGCGCCCCCCGGGGGCTCGCCTCCGGTCGGGACTGGCGCATGAGCGCGCTGCGCGTGTTGCTCGCGGATGACGACCCCCTGGCCCTGCAACTCATGCGGGAGGCCCTGGGGAAGCTGCCCGTGGCCCTCCTGGAGGCCCGGGACGGCGAGGAGGTGGTGCGCCTGGCCAAGGGCGAGGCGCCGGATCTGATCCTCCTCGACGTCATGATGCCCAGGCTGGACGGCTTTCAGGTGGCGGCCCTCCTGAAGCAGGAGCCGGCCACGGCCGAGATCCCGATCATCTTCATCAGCGCCCTGGGGGCCCCCAAAGACAAGGTGCGCGGGCTGAACCTGGGCGCCGAGGATTACCTGGCCAAGCCCATCGACCCGGACGAGCTGAAGGCCCGCGTCCAGATGGTCCTCCGGCGGATCCAGCCCTCCCGGCCGGGAGCGGGCACGGCTGGCAAGCAGGCGGCCCCGCTGGCGAGCGGCCAGCTCCAGGCCCTGAACCTGCTCTCCCTCATCCAGATGTTCGAGGCCGAGCGGCGCACGGCGCGCCTGCTGCTCAGCCGCGGCGAGGCGCGGGGCGAGATCGTGTTCGTCGAGGGGCGCATCACCCGGGCGGCCCAGGGAAACCGGCAGGGGAAGGCGGCGGTGTACCAACTGCTGACCTGGCGGGAGGGCACCTTTCAGATGGCGCCGCTCGACGCTTCCGGCCAGGCGGGGGGGAACGTGGAGGCGCCCTGCCAGGCCCTGCTCATGGAGGGGATGCGGCGCCTGGACGAGATCCCCGGACTCCGCGCGGGCTTCATGGACCCGCCGATCCGCCTGGAGATGCCGGCGGGGCTGCGGTCGTCGGTGGCGAAGCAGGCGCGCCCCGAGGCGGCGGCGGTGATCGCCCTGCTCGACGGGACGCGCGGCCTGGACCAGGTCCTGGCACAGAGCCCGGTGGATGACTGGGCGACCCTGAGGATCCTGGAGTGCCTGCGCCGCAATCGGGTCCTGGGTCCCGCCGACGTGAGCCCCGAGCGCCGGGGCGGACCTCGCCTCTCGCTGGGGATTCCCATCCAGTACCAGACCCTGCGGTCGTTTCAGAGGAGCAGCGAGTTCAACATGTCGGCGAACGGGGTCTTCATCCGCACCGCGGTTCCCTTCGACCTGGGCGAGGCGGTTATCCTGCGGTTCCAGTTGCCCGGCCAGGAGGTCCCGCTGAGCGTGACCGGGCAGGTGGTCTGGCGCAACGCCGACCCCAGCAAGGCGGGGGGGATGGGGATGGGCATCCGGTTCGTCGAGATGGGGGCAGAGGACCGGGAGGCCATCGAGCGGCACCTGGCCCAGAGCATCGCGGCGCAGGTCAGCGCCGCGGAGGACGCGCCGTAGGCGGCGCCGGGACGGGCGGGGGACGGATCATGGAACGACGGCGCGTGCTGCTGGCGGAGGATGAGCCGCTCATCGCCCAGATGACCGTGGACATGCTCGCCGATCTGCCCCTCGAGGTGACGGTGGCCAAGGACGGGCAGGAGGCCCTCCGGCAGGCCCAGGCCATCCTGCCCGACCTCATCCTGCTGGACGCCATGATGCCGGGACTGGACGGCTTCCAGGTGGCCGAGGCCTTGAAGGCGGATCCCGCCACCCAGGATATCCCCATCCTCTTCATGACCGCCCGCTCCGGCGACGAGGACAAACTGCGCGGGCTGGAGCTGGGCGCGGACGACTACCTGATCAAGCCCATCAAGCGGGAGGAGCTGCTGGCCCGCGTCCGGAACGTCCTGCGCCGGATCGAGGCCCGCCGGCCGGCCCCGGCCGAGGCCTCCCTCATGCGCGGGCGGCTGGAGATGATCAGCCTGCCCAACATCATCCAGGCGCTGCAGATGGAGCGCCGGACGGGCACACTCCGGCTCTCCTCCGGGGCGCGCCGGGGCGAGATCCTGTTCGCCGAGGGGCGGATCGCCTCGGCCGTGGAGGGGCCGCGGCAGGGCGAGGCGGCCGTCTACGGCCTGCTCACCTGGGAGGAGGGCGAGTTCACCCTGGAGCCGGCCTCGGGCACCGCCCCGCTGGAGGCGCTGGTCACCAAGTCGAACCAGTCCCTGCTCCTGGAGGGGGCGCGCCGGCTGGACGAGATCCAGGCCCTGCGGCAGGCCCTCGCGCCGCTGGAGGGGCCGGTCGCCATCCTCCCCGCCCTCCGGCGGCAACTGCTGGCGAGGGCCTTGCCCCACGAGTTCCGCCAACTCGTGGATCTATGCGATGGGAGCCGCACCCTGCCGGAGCTGGTGGAGGCGAGCAGCCTGGACGAGTGGGAGACCCTGAGCCTTCTCAGCCGCTTCCTGAAGCTGGGGATGCTGGAGCAGGGGCCGGCGGCCAAGCGCGGCCTCCCCCACCTGGGCATCCAGGTGCCCGTGGAGTTCCAGCCCCTCCAGGCCTTCACCAGGGGAAGCAGCTTCGACCTCTCGGCGCGGGGGATCTTCGTGCGGACGGCCCAGGTCCTCCCCGTGGGGCAGGATGTCCTGGTGCGCTTCGCGCTGCCTCGGGGCGCCGGCGCATTCAAAGCCGCCGGGCGCGTCATCTGGAGCAGCCCCACGGATACGCCCGAGGGCTACCCGGCGGGCATCGGGATCCAGTTCCTCGACCTCACCGCCGAGGAGCAGGCGGCCATCGAGGGCTACATCGTGAGCGCCCTCCTGGACCGGGCCCTCACCGGAGAGCCCGGCGCGTAGCGCCCCCCGGCCGGGCCTTCCCCGCGCGCCGCCCCGGCCCCTCCCTCCCCTTGCGACCCGGACCTGTCGGGGTATAATACACGGTCGGCACCCGATCCTCGGGCCGCCGACGAGAGGAGCCTTCCGCCGTGCCCCTCGACACCCTCCGCATTCGCGGCGCCCGCGAGCACAACCTGAAGGGGATCGACCTGGATATTCCCCGGGGGAAGCTCATCGTCATCACCGGGGTCTCCGGCTCGGGCAAGTCCTCCCTGGCCTTCGACACGATCTACGCCGAGGGGCAGCGCCGCTACGTCGAGTCCCTCTCGGCCTACGCCCGGCAGTTCCTGGAGCAGATGGACAAGCCGGATGTGGACCTGATCGAGGGGCTGTCCCCGGCCATCTCCATCGAGCAGAAGACCACCAGCAAGAACCCCCGCTCCACCGTGGCCACGGTCACCGAGATCTACGATTACCTCCGGCTGCTGTACGCCCGGATCGGCCGGCCCCACTGCTACCGCTGCGGGAAGCCCATCACCTCACAGACGGTCACCCAGATCGTGGATCAAGTGCTGGCCCTCCCCGCCGGCACCCGGATCCAGGTCCTGGCCCCCGTGGTGCGCGGCCGCAAGGGCGAGTACCGCCAGATCTTCGCCCAGATGCGGAAGGAGGGCTACGTCCGCGCCCGGGTGAACGGGAAGCTGCGCGACCTGGACGAGCCCATCGAGCTGGACAGGAACAAGAAGCACACCATCGAGGCGGTGGTGGACCGGCTGGTGGTCGCCCCCGACATCGCACGCCGGTTGGCCGACTCGCTGGAGACGGCGCTCAGGCTGGCGGAGGGGATCGTCACGGTCAACCTCGCGGAGACGGAGAAGGACCTCACCTTCTCCGAGCGGATGGCCTGCATCGAGTGCGGGGTGAGCTATCCGGAGGTGAGCCCGCGCATCTTCTCCTTCAACAGTCCGCACGGCGCCTGCCCGGCCTGCGACGGGCTGGGGACCCGGGTGGACGGCCCGCCGCCGGGGACGGACGGCAGCCTCCGCGCCCTGGGGGAAGGATTTTTCGGGACCAGCCTGGGAGTCTTGGACCGGCGCTACAAGGATACCCAGTCCTCCCGCGTGCGGGAAGAGATCGAGAGCTACGTCGAGCGGCTGGCCAGCGTCCGGCCCTGCCCCGAGTGCGGGGGGGCGCGTCTGCGCAAAGAGTCCCTGGCCTTCCGGGTGGGGGGTCTGAACATCGCCGAGTTCACCCGGAAGTCGGTCAAGGAGGCGGCGGCGTTTATTACCGCCCTCGGCGCCCCCGCCTCGGGTGGGTCTCCCCTCGCCGCCTCCGCGTCAGCCGGGCCTGGCGCAGAGGCGGGCCACGGCCATCTTTCCCTGACGGAGAAGGAGCAGGAGATCGCCCGCCGCATCCTGAAAGAGATTCGGGAGCGGCTGGGCTTCCTGGTCAACGTGGGCCTGGACTACCTCACCCTGGACCGGACGGCCGCGACCCTGGCGGGCGGGGAGGGCCAGCGCATCCGCCTGGCGACCCAGATCGGCAGCTCCCTGGTGGGCGTGCTCTACATCCTGGACGAGCCGAGCATCGGGCTGCACCAGCGGGACAACGCGCGGCTGCTCCACACGCTGAAGCGGTTGCGGGACTTGGGCAACACGGTCCTGGTGGTGGAGCACGACGAGGAGACCATCCGATCGGCGGACTACGTGATCGACCTGGGGCCGGGGGCGGGCACCTCGGGCGGGCGCGTCGTGGCCACCGGGACGCCGCAGGACATCATCGCCAGCCGCCAGTCGCTGACGGGGAAGTACCTGTCGGGTGAGCTCAGCATCCCCGTGCCGCGGGTGCGGCGGCCGCATACGGGCCAGTACCTCACCATCGTAGGGGCGCGCGAGCACAACCTCAAGAACATTGACGTGGAGATCCCCCTGGGGCTCTTCACCTGCGTCACGGGGGTGTCCGGCTCGGGCAAGAGCACGCTGGTGACGGACATCCTGCGCAAGGCCCTGGAGGCGAAGCTTTACGGCGGCCGGGAGCGGCCGGGAGAGCACGACAAGCTCCTGGGTCTCGAGCACATTGACAAGGTCATTGACATCGACCAGGCGCCCATCGGGCGGACGCCGCGGAGCAACCCGGCCACCTACACCGGCCTGTTCGCCTTCATCCGGGAGCTGTACGCTCTCACGCCCGAGGCCCGCATGCGGGGCTACCAGCCGGGCCGGTTCAGCTTCAACGTCAAGGGGGGGCGCTGCGAGGCCTGCCAGGGGGACGGCCTGATCCAGATCGAGATGCACTTCCTGCCGGACGTGTACGTGACCTGCGACGTGTGCAGGGGCAGGCGCTACAACCGGGAGACGCTGGAGATCACGTACAAGGGGAAGAGCATCGCCGACGTCCTGGACATGACGGTCGAGGAGGCCCTGCGCTTCTTCGAGAACGTGCCGCAGATCAAGCAGAAGCTCCAGACGCTCTACGACGTCGGTCTGGGCTACATCAAGCTGGGGCAGTCGGCGACGACGCTCTCCGGGGGCGAGGCGCAGCGGGTCAAGCTCAGCCGCGAGCTGTCGCGGCGGGGCACCGGGCGGACCCTGTACATCCTGGACGAGCCGACGACGGGCCTGCACTTCGCGGACATCCAGCAGCTTCTGGACGTGCTGCACCGGCTGCGGGATGCCGGCAACACCGTGCTCGTCATCGAGCACAACCTGGACGTCATCAAGACGGCCGACCACGTGATTGACCTCGGGCCCGAGGGCGGGGAGGAGGGCGGGCGGATCGTCGCCACGGGCACGCCGGAGGAGGTGGCTCGGGTGAAAGGGTCGTACACCGGCCAGTTCTTGAAGCGTGTCCTGCGAAACGGGAGGGACAGAGTCGGGGCATAGGGGTCCTCGTCGGCGTGGAGCGGCTGTTTCCGATCGGTTACCATGTGGTCCGGATTGCCTCATTGACCGGGGTCGCCCAGAGACAAAGTGGCCCAACTCCAGATCGCATACCTCCGGGGTCGGAATTTTCTCGCCGTCGGTGCCCGAGCCCTCAGCCACAGGAAAAATTGGCAGTTTCGCCTTGTTGACCTCGAAATGGCTGTGCCGAGTGGAAAGGTTTGGTCATGGCACGGGCCTTGCCATTTACAAGCCGTGAGCGAACGAGGTTCATCCCGGGCGACTCGACATTCGTCGTCGAGCCCCGGAGGTCATACGCTGTAGCCGCGAGACCGACTCCCCCCCTCCCCGGTCTCGCGACCAGGCCCCCGGCCCGAGCGATCGGACCGGGGGCATTTTTTTGGCCAGACATCTCACCGCCGTTGGTGCGGCAAGGACACCAATATTGCGCATGACGGTCCGGGCCTGCCCGGATACAATGCGCCGCTCTGCCAAGAGGCCAGAGCCGAGAGCCGCGAGCCGAGAGGAATCATGTCGCATCCGAATGCGCAGCATGTGGTGGTGATCGTCGGGGGGGCCGTGTCCGGCTCCGAGGCGGCATTCCGCCTGGCCGAGCATGGTATCTCCTCGATCGTGCTGGAGCAGAACGACCACCCCTACGGGAAGATCGAGGACGGCCTGCCCCGCTGGCACGTGAACCTCCGCGCCCAGGAGGAGAAGAAGATTGACGATAAGCTCTTCCACCCCCTCGTGCAGTTCGTCCCCCGGACGAGGCTGAGCCGCGACCTTTCCCTGGAAGATCTCCTGGCGTGGGGGCCGAGCGGTGTGGTCCTGGCCAACGGGGCCTGGCGCGATCGGCCGCTGCCCCTTCCCGGGATTGACCAGTTCGTCGGGCGCGGCTTCTATTACCAGAACCCGGTCGTCTACTGGTTCAACCATTACCCCGAACCCGGGTATCGGGGCCCGCAGGTCGAGCTGGCGGACGGGGCGATCGTCGTGGGCGGCGGCCTGGCCTCGCTGGATGTGGTCAAGATCCTGATGCTCGAGTCGGTGACCCGGGCGCTGGGCGAACGGGGCCGCAGGGTGGATCTGTACGAGCTGGAGCGGCGCGGCATCGCCAAGGTCCTGGGCGAGCTGGATCTCAGCCTCTCCGCGCTCGGCCTCACGGGGTGCACCCTCCTGTATCGCCGCCGCGTCGAGGAGATGCCGCTCGCCGAAGCTCCCGAGGGCGCCACGCCCGACCAGGTCGAGAAGACCCGGGCCACGCGGCGACGGCTCCTCCAGAATTTTGCGGAGAAGTATCTCTTCAGGTTCCAGGACCAGCGGGTGCCCGTGGGGTACCTGGCCGACGGGGATCGCCTGGCAGGCCTCAGAGTGGCCGCCACCGGGCTGCAGGAGGGCCGGGCCGTGACCCTGGATGGAACGGCTCACGATGTGGCCTCGCGGATGGTGGTCAGCTCCATCGGCAGCCTCCCCGAGCCGATCCCGGGCGTGAGGATGCGGGGGGAGATGTACCGGATCGCGGACGCCCGGACCGGCGAGGTGGAAGGCCTCCCCCGAGTCTTCGCCGTGGGGAACGCCGTCACCGGCAAGGGCAACATCCTGGCCTCGCAGAGGCACGGCCGCGTGGTCTCGCAGCACATGCTGGAGCATTATCTGCTGGGGGCGGCCAGCGGCTACGAAGAGGTCCTGGCGGATAGGGCGGCCGAGGCGCAGGAGAAGGTGCGCGCCGTGGCCGACCGGCTGGCCGGCCAGGCGCCGCTTCCCGGCGAGCGCGTGGCCGAGATCCTGGCGAAGGTCAAGGCCCTGCAGGAGCGCGCCGGCTACCCCGGCGACTACCGCGCCTGGATGGCGCGGGTCCGCCCGCCGCGGGTGTAACGAGCTTCGCCGCGCCAGGAGGCGCCCGGCGCAGCCTTTCTCCTCCGTCTCGTCTTGCCCTTCGTCCTTCCCTTCCAGTACGCCTTCCTGGAGAAGCCCAGCCGCGTTCAGTTTCTCTTTCAGTTCCATTGTTCATTGCGACTGAATAAATCCACAATATGTCCGACATCCGTGCATCGGGCCGGTACCGCGACCCAGCGGAAGCTACAACATTCGAAGAAATAAGGAGTTCGGACATGGCATATCGGCTGCATACCCGGATTGGAACCTCGGCTCGGTGGCGTCTCTCTGTGGAAGACCGTGCGGTGGTCCTCATCCCCCACCCGTGAATGCTGGGCTGGTCGTGCCGGGGCAGAGACTTCTGCGGTGGGGAAGAGCGCCTCGCGCAAAAGCCGACACCTGGATCACGGGGGGCCACGCGAGCCGTGACTCGATCTGGATGGACCATGCCGACGAAGTCGCCCATTCTCGGCCTAGGGGCATTGCTCGTGCTGATGGGCGCCCCGTTGATCCAGCCCGCCCCCGCCCGGGGAGGCGAGACGCCCTCCCGGCCGCTCATCTTTGCGGGGTCGGGGACGAACCTGCCCATCACCCGGCTGCTCGTCGAAGCCTTCGGCCGGGTCCGTCCCGCGATCAGGATCGAAGTCCCCGCCAGCATCGGATCGCTGGGTGGGATCCGGGCGGCCGCCGATGGGGCCGTTGCCCTCGGCCTGATCTCCAGGCCGTTGAAGGCGGAGGAGAAAGGCTTGGGACTCACGGTGCTGCCTTACGCCCGGACGGCGATTGTCATCGGCGTTCATCCAACCGTGGCCGATGACGGGATCACGCTTGCCGAGCTGGTCCAGATCTACCAGGGGACGAAGACCCGCTGGAAGGACGGCCGCGAGATCATCGTTCTGACCCGGGAGCCGGGGGATAGCTCGATCGAGGTCCTGGCGCGGGAGATCCCGGGATTCAAGCAGGTCTATGACGAGAGCCAGCGGGGCAAGCGTTGGTTCACCCTGTTCACCGACCAGGAGATGCTGGCGGCGCTGGTGAAGACGCCGCAGGCCATCGGGCTCGCCGACCTGGGGGCGATCACGAGCGGCCGACTGCCTGTCAAGGCGTTGAAGGTCAACGGCCTGCCTCCGACGCCCGACACGGTTCTGGAGGGGCGATACCCCCTGGTCAAGACCCTGGCCTTCGTTTATCGGAGCGACAGGCTGCCTGCGGAGGCCCGGGCCTTTCTGGAGTTCGTTCGATCCCGGGAGGGAGAAAAGATCCTGAAGGCGAACGGCTATCTGGTGGATCGTTAGCCCATGCGACTGCCCGGAGAGCGAATCGGCATCCGACAGCAACTGGCCAGGCGGCTGTACCCGCTGACGCTGGCGATCGGGATCCTCATCAGCGGGGGATTCCCGACGGCCTACTATCTGCTCGAGTCCGCCGCCCTGAGGCACCGCGCCATTGATCACGCCGAGGAGCTTTCCCACCAGCTCCACAGCCTGGTTCTGGAGAATCCCTCCCTTTGGAAATATCAGGCCCACAGGTACGTCCAGGTCCTCAGTCATTTTCTCCCCGGGAAGGACGTCATCGGCATTCGTGTCCTGGACGAAGCCGGGCGGTCAATCACGGGATACGAGGTCCGGACCGGGAAGGCCGAGGGCCCCTGGGCATCCTGGGCGATCGTCGGGTCGGCCCCCCTCAGGTTCAACAACCGCATCCTGGGCACCGTCCAGGTCAGGGTATCGCCATGGCCGGTGCTGAGGGGAAGCTTGCTCCTCCTCCTGGTCTCGACGGGCTTCGGTGTGGGGCTCGCCCTCCTCGCGTATTTCTTCCCCGTCAAGGTCGTCGCCGGGATGGAGGGCCAGATCGAGAGCCTGCTCGACACCCTCCAGCGCGCCCGGATCGAGAGCGAGGACTTTCGGGCCGCCGCCGAGGCCTCGGAGGAGCGCCTCCGGCGCCTGGTGCAGGGGCTCAAGGCCATCGTGTGGGAGGCGGATGCGGCCACGCGGCGCTTCTCCTTCGTCAGCCAGCGGGGCGAAGCGGTCCTCGGCTACCCGGTGCAGGAGTGGCTTGCAGATCCCCAGTTCTGGGAAAAGCGTCTGCATCCCGAGGATCGCGAGCGCACGCTGACCCGCTCTCGGCAGGCGGTGGTCGCGGGAGAAGATCACGAGCTGGAGTATCGGGCCATCCGGGCGGACGGCCGGGAGGTCTGGCTCCGCGACCTCGTCCAGGTGGCTACGGACGACCACGGCCAGCCCCGCGTCCTGCGCGGGGTGCTGGTGGACATCTCCGATGCCAAGCGGGCCGAGGAGGCATTGGCCGCCCGCACGCGCCAGCTCGAGGCGGTCCGGGCCCTCAGCGAGGAGATCACCCGGGAGCTGGACCTCCCCACGCTCCTCCAGTTGATCCACCGACGGACCATCGAGCTGGCGGGCGGAGCCTCGGGGGTGCTCTACCTGTGGGACGAGGAGGCGCAGGTGCTCGTGCCAAAGGTCTGGAGCGGTCCTGGGGAATGGATGGCCGAGGTGCGGCTGCGGCTCGGCGAGGGGGTGGCCGGCACCGTCGCCCGGCGGCGGCAGGGCATGATCGTCAATGACTTCCGGACCTCCCCCTATGCCCTTCCCGTCTTCCTGGAACGGCTGCCCCACACCGCGGTGGTGGCCGAGCCCCTCCTGTACCGGGATCGCCTCCTCGGCGTGATCGCGATCGGCAACGACGGGACCGGGCGGACATTCACCCAGGCGGACCGCGAGACCCTGGCCCTCTTCGCGACCCACGCCGCCATCGCCATCGGGAACGCGCGGCTCTACGCGGCCGCGGAGGCGCGGGCGGCTGAACTGGACACCCTCCGCGAGATTGACCAGGCCATCACGGCCCGCCTGGAGCTGCCGTCGGTCCTGGAGGCCGTGGTGAAGGGAGCCATGCGCCTCCTCGACAACCCCTTCGCCCAGATCACCCTCTGGGACGAGCGGAGCCAGCAGCTTCGGTACGGGGCCGCCTTTGGCCCAGAGGCCGAGCGGGTGCGGAACCAAACCTTTGTTCTCGGCCGGGGGATCAACGGGACGGTGGCACAGACGCGCCGGCCCATGATCCTGGACGACTACCAGACCTTCTCCTACGCCCTCCCCGAGTACCCGGATGTCGTGGCCACCATCACGGTCCCCGTCCTCTTCGAGGACCGGCTGCTGGGGGTCCTGCACTCCCACACGACCCAACCCGGTCGGCGCTTCACGGCCGATGACCTCCGCCGGTTCCAGATGCTCGCCGCCCAGGCGGCCATTGCCATCGAGAACGCGCGGCTCTACGAGGAGCTGCGCCAGGCGGCCAAGCAGCTCGAGGCCAGGGTCGAGGAGCGGACGCGGGAACTCCAGGCGGTCAACGCCCAGCTTCAGGAGGCCTCCCGCCACAAGTCCGAGTTCCTGGCCACCATGTCCCATGAACTCCGGACGCCGCTGAATTCGATTATCGGGTTCTCCGAACTGCTCCAGGGCCAGGGCCTCGGCCCGCTGACCGAGAAGCAGGCCCGGTACCTGGGGCACATCCACAGCTCCGGCAAGCACCTCCTCCAGCTCATCAGCGATATCCTGGACCTCAGCAAGGTCGAGGCGGGGAAATTCGTCCTCCAGCCCGAGGCCCTCCCCGTGGCCCAGAGCCTCGAGGACATCCTGGTCATCGCGAGGGGCCTGGCCAACAAGAAGGGGCAGCAGATCCGGACCGACATCGCCCCCGACTTGCCCCCGGTTCCGGCCGATCCCGTCCGCTTCAAGCAGATCCTGTTCAACCTGTTGAGCAACGCGATCAAGTTCACGCCGGAGCACGGCACGATCACGCTCAGGGCTAGCAAGGTGGAAAGCGAGAAGGGTAGAACGCTCAGCGGCTTGCCAGCTTCCCAGCCTTCCAGCCTTCCAGCCGGCGCGTTCTTGGAGGTCGCCGTGAGCGACACGGGCGTCGGCATCCGGCCCGAGGACCTCCCGCGCCTGTTCCAGGAGTTCGTCCAGCTCGAGACCACGCGGGCGCAGAGGCACGAGGGAGCCGGCCTCGGCCTGGCTCTCACCAGGCGGCTCGTGGAACTGCACGGCGGCCGGATCTGGGCCGAGTCCGAAGGGGAGGGGAAGGGGAGCAGGTTCACGGTCCTTTTGCCGCTGGGCGGGCCTGCGGATTCGTGATTGAAGATTGCCCTGGTGAAATGGTGATGCACCTCCGCAACTGGCCTCTCCGAGTCTGCTTCGCAGTACTTCTCGGGGCCGCGTTCGTCCCCCTGATTGCCCTGACCGTGCTCTGGGTTCTGTGGGAGAGCGAAGAGGAGCGGTCGCGACAGCAGCAGGAGGTGCAGCACGTGGCCATGCTGGTGGCCTCGCAGGTCGGCGAGAGCGTGGCGGGCGTGCAGGAGAGGCTGGCGGTCCTCGCCCGCCTCCCCGCGGTGCGCGCGGGGAATCGCGAGGAGGCCGAAACGCTCTTCCGGGAGCTTTTGCCGAGCGCCCCCCACCTCCAGAACATCGGCCTCGTCGCGCCCGACGGGACGGTCCTGGCTAGCGGCGTCCCCCTGCCCTCCGGGCGGCCGGTGTCCCTCCGGGACCGGGAATGGCTGCAGCGCATCCTGCGATGGGGCGAGGCTGCCGTGGGGGGGTTTCAGATGGGGCGGATCACGGGGAACCCCACAGTGATCCTCGCGCATCCCGTGCTGGATGGGCAGGATCGGCTGGCCGCAGTCCTCTTCGCCGCCCTGGACCTCGCGTATGCCAGTCAGGCGGTGACCTGGGTGTACCCGGGCATTCCTCTGTTGTGGGCCGTCGTGGACGAGCAGGGCCTGGTGCTCCTGCACAGCCAGCCAGAGGTTGCCAGGGGCAAGCCCCTGGGACCTCTCCCCGGGATGATTCGCGGCGAGACCATTGTTCCCGGGACCAGGTGGCATTCCGTGGTCGGGATGCCCGAGGAGCTGGCCACCGCCCGGGTGCGTCAGGCCTTCTTGCGCACCGGGCTGCCGGCGGGCCTGGTCCTCTTCCTTGCCGCCGTGGTCGGATTCTGGATCGCCTACAACACCTGGCGCCCGCTCCAGGCCCTGGCCGATGCCGTTCGCCGATCGGGGCGGGGGGAGGCGGGGGTCTCGATTCCGGTCGAGGGGGCAGGCGAGGTGGCCCAGGTGGCGCGCGCCTTTCAGGAGGCGCTGGAGACCCGCGACCGCCGCTACCGCGAGGTGGCTGCGCTTCTGGACGCGGCGCGCATCGTGGCCTCTTCCCTGGATCTGGAGCAGACGCTCCAGGCCATCGTCCACAAAGCGGCCAGCATCGCGGGCGTGCCCGCGGTCCGGCTCTTTCTCGTGGACGAGCAGGCCCAGGTTCTCCGCTGGCGGGCGGGGGTCGGCGTTCCTCCAGAGGTCGTGCGTGACCTGGTGATCCCGATTGGCGAGAGCTTCTCCGGGCAGGTGGCGACCACGGGCAAGCCTCTGGCCGCTTCCGATACTCGGGGCGATCCGCGTTTACGCTATCCACAGCATGCCATGCAGTACGGTCTGATCTCCTACCTCGGCCTCCCCGTGAAGGTGGGCGACCGGGTCATCGGGGTTCTTGTCTTCAACACCGACGCTCCCCGCGTCTACCGTGAAGAGGAGATCGCCTTTCTCTCCGCCTTCGCCGACCAGGCGGCCATCGCCCTGGAGAACGCCCGGCTCTATGGTGAGATCGAGCGGCACGCAGAAGCGCTGGAGACCCGAGTGAAGGAGCGGACGGCCGCCCTGGAGGAGGCGCTGCGGGTCAAGGTCGAGTTCCTGGCGATGATGTCCCACGAACTGCGGACGCCGCTGAACTTCATCCTGGGCTTCGCCGACCTGCTCACGCTGGGGGCCGCGGGGCCCCTGACGCCCAAGCAGGTCCACTACGTGGACCGGATCCGGACCGGGGGCCGACGCCTCCTCAGCCTCGTGACGGACATCCTGGGCCTCGCCCAGGTGGAAGCGGGGTCGAGTCGCCTCCACCTGCGGCCGGTCCGTCTGGGCGCGCTGATCCAGGAAGTCCTGGAGGGATTCAGGGTCCAGGCGGACCAGAAGCGGCTGAGCGTGAGCGCCGCCCTGGACACGGGGCTGCCCGAGGTGCTCGCGGATCGCGGCAAGCTCGCCCGGATCCTCGCCAACCTGGTCGGCAACGCCGTCAAGTTCACGCCGGAGGGCGGGACCGTCACGGTGCGCGCGCGCACCGTGACGGCAGAGGAGCACGGGGGCGGAGGCGCAGCGGAGCGCTCTCCTCGACCCCTCGACCCCTCGACCCCTCGGCAGCTCCTGGAGATCGCCGTGGAGGACACCGGCATCGGCATCCCTGCCGAGGACCTGGAGCGCATCTTCGTGCCTTTTTACCAGGTGGATAGCTCCGGCAGCCGGGCCTATGGCGGGGCGGGCGTGGGCCTTCCCCTGGTCCGCCAGCTCGTCGAGGCGCACGGTGGCCGCGTCTGGGCGGAATCCGCAGGCACGGGCCGGGGGGCGCGCTTCGTCGTCCGGATGCCCCTGCGGATCGCCGCTGACGATGGGGGATTGACGGCGTGACTGCCCGCGCGCACCCTGAGAGGTTTGCTATGCCCCTGCGTGTGCTGGTCGTCGAGGACAACGAGGTCAATCTCGAGCTCACGGTCGCCCTGCTGGAGCAGTTGGGCTGCGCGGTCGTGACGGCCGCAGCCGCCGACGAGGGTCTCCGCCGCGCGGCTGCAGAGCGACCCGATCTCATCCTGATGGACGTGCAGCTTCCGGGCCTCACGGGATACGACGCGACCCGGGCGCTCAAGGCCGATCCCCACACGGCCGGCATCCCGGTCGTCGCCCTCACCGCCCACGCCATGCAGGGGGAAGAGGCGCGGGCCAGGGCGGCCGGCTGCGCCGGCTACCTCACCAAACCGGTGACTCTCCAGATGCTCCGGGACGCGCTCCAGGATCTGCTGCCCCGCGGCGCCACCGCCGGCTGAATCCCGCTTGCCGCTCCGGCCCTACGCGTGTATCCTGCCCGGCGTCCCATGGGCGGCGCGGGGATGGGTCTCCCGGCGGATAGAGGGCGGGGCGGAGGAGCATGGACGAAGAGGGCTTCCGAGAGGCCATGGGGTTCCGGGCGGCGGGGGTGACCGTGGTGACCACGCGGGACCGGCAGGGGGAGCCGTGGGGGCTCACGGCTACGGCGGTCTGCTCCGTGTCGCTCAGGCCACCGCTGATCCTGGTCTGCATTGACCGGAAGGCCGAGTGCTACCAGGCCTTCGAGGAGGCCGAGGCCTTTGCGGTGAATCTGCTCCGGGAGGACCAGGAGCGGCTCTCCCGGCACTTCGCGCGAAAGGCCGGTCGGAAGTTCGAAGGGATCCCCCACCGCGCGGGCAGCACGGGATCGCCCATCCTGGCCGAGGTCCTGGCCCACGTGGAATGCCGGGTCCAGGCCCGGTATCCCGGCGGGGATCATACCATCCTCCTGGGCGAGGTCGTCGGGGCCGGTGTGGCCTCGCCGCAGGAGGCCGGATCCCCCCTGCTGCATTTCCGCGGGGGCTACGCTCGCCTGGCATGCCCGCGGCCCGCCGACGCCGCGTAGCCCTCGCGTGAGAGGCCGCTGCCCCCCCGTTTCCTCCTTTACATCCTGCGCCCGGCTTCGATACACTTGTGGAGGAACTGCTGGATGGCGAAGGACGACTCCCGAGGGAGCCGCCGCGAGGCGGGCGCCTGTCGGAGAGCAGGGCATGTGGGACAGGGTGCGGTCGAGACTCAGCTTGCGGGGCAAACTCCTCGCCATGATGTTCGGGCTGCTGGTGCTCGTCCTGGCCATCCTGTTCCTCATGTACTGGGGGGCGGAGCGACGGCTCATCGCCCAGGTCGAGCGACACACCACCGACCTCAGCTCGGCCATCCAGATCAGCGTCGAGCAACTGACCTCCAGGGGGCGGACCAGCGAGGCGCGGCTGCAGGATTACGTGCAGCGGCTCCAGCGGCGCGGCGTCCGGGAGATCTCCATCGTGAGCAACGAGCAGGAGGTCATCGCCTCGTCGAACCCGCGGCGGATCGGGGCCCGCGTGGACCCGAGGCGCAAGGACATCCTGATCACGGCCCGCCTGGGCGAGGAGAGCGCCGGCGGGATCGGCCAGAAGACCTACAACGTCTTCGTCCCCATCGTGGTGGGCAACCAGCGCAGCGGCTATATCCTGATCAGCATGATCCTGGACGACTTCGCCGAGCTGGTCCGGGTCAACTTCATCAAGCGGCTGATCGCCGCCATCCTGGTCTTCGGCCTGGGCGGCGTGGGGGCGGCGGTGCTGGCCTGGACCTACGCCAAGCCCATCTCCCGCGTGGTGGAGGCGGCCCGCCGGGTGGCCCGGGGCGACCTGAACCAGCGGCTGCCAACCGACCGCGGGGACGAGATCGGGGAGCTCAACCGGAGCTTCAACGAGATGGTGGAGCGGCTGCGGGAGCGGGCGGCGCTGGAGGCGCGCCTGCACCAGGCCGAGCGGCTGTCGGCCATCGCCCACCTGGCCTCGGGCATCGCCCACGAGGTGCGGAATCCCCTGAACTCCATCAGCCTGATCATTGACCACCTGGGGGCGCAGTTCGCCCCGCGCACCGCCCCCGAGCGGGAGGAGTTCACGCGCCTGACCTGCATCATCAAAGACGAGATCCAGCGGTTGAATGCCATGGTCGAGACCTTCCTGAAGTACGGCAAACCCCTGGAGCTGACGCGGGAGCCTACCGACATCCGGAAGCTCCTGGACGAGGTGCTGGAGGTGGCCTCCCAGAAGACGCAAGCCCTGCAGATCCGGGTGGAGCGGGACTACGCGCCCGCGCTGCCCCAGGCCTGGGTGGACGGGCCGCACATCAAGACCTGCTTCCTGAACCTGGTGCTGAACGCCGTGCAGGCCATGACGCCGGCCGGCGGAACGCTCACCGTTACCGTGCGCAGCGCGCGCGAAGACGGTCCGAGCGGGGGAGCCGGCGAACCGGAGACGCGGAGCGCGGGGGACGTGCCTTCCCCGATTCCCCGATTCCCCGATGCGCCGATGCGCCCTGACGGAGACGCTGTCGAGATCACGTTCCGGGACACGGGCGTCGGGATCGCGCCGGAGGATCTGCCGCGCGTCTTCGAGCCGTACTTCACCACCAAAGAGGTGGGGATCGGCCTGGGTCTGGCCCTCACCCGGCAGATCCTGGAGCAGCACGGCGGCAGTATCGAGCTGACCAGCCAGCCGGGCCAGGGCACGCTGGCCCGGGTCCGGCTTCCCGCAGGAGCGCCCGAGGCATGAGCAAGGGGCAGATCCTGGTGGTGGACGACGAGGGGGCGCAGCGGGAAATCCTGCGCACCATCCTCACCGCCGAGGGGTACGGGGTGGAGACGGCCGGCAGCGCGGCCGAGGCGCTGGCGAAGAGCGCCAAGACCCACTTCGACCTGGTGCTGACCGACCTGCGGATGCCGGGGGCCGACGGTCTCGCGCTGGTGGGGCAGCTCACCCGGGAGGATCCGCCGACCCTGGTCATCCTCATGACCGCCTACGGCTCCATGGACTCGGCCCGGCAGGCGCTAAAACAGGGGGCCTTCGACTACCTGACCAAGCCGCTGGGCCGGGAGGAGCTGCTGCTCACCGTGGGCCGCGCCTTCGAGCGGATGCGGCTCATTCAGGAGAATCGGCTGCTCCGGCAGCAACTGGAGGAGCGGTTCCGGGTGGAGGGCATCGTCGGCAGCCACTACCGGATGCTGGAGGTCTTCGACAAGCTCCACAAGGTGGCCGGCAGCAACTCCACCGTCCTCATTACGGGCGAGAGCGGGACGGGCAAGGAGCTGATCGCCCGCGCCATCCACCGCCACAGCCCCCGGCGGGATCGCCCCTTCGTGGCGGTCAGTTGCGCCGCCATCCCCGAGACCCTGATCGAGAGCGAGCTGTTCGGCTACGAGAAAGGGGCCTTCACCGGCGCCCTCAGCCGCTGCCAGGGGCTGTTCGAGGCCGCGGACAAGAGCACGCTGTTCCTGGACGAAATCGGGGAGCTGAGCGTGAACATGCAGGCCAAGGTGCTGCGGGTGCTCCAGGAGCGGGAGATCCGCCGGGTGGGCGGCCGCGAGGACCTGAAGGTGGACGTCCGCATCATCGCCGCCACCAACAAAGACCTGGAGGCGGAGGTGAAACGGGGGGCCTTCCGCGACGATCTGTACTATCGGCTGAACGTGGTGAGCATCAACCTCCCCCCCCTCCGCGAGCGGAGCACGGACATCCCCCAGCTCGCGGAATACATCGTGGCGCGGGCGTGCAAGGAGGCGGGCCGAGCCACCATGCCCATCACCACCGAGGCCATGCGCCTGCTGCTGAGCTACCACTGGCCCGGGAACGTCCGGCAGCTCGACACGGTCCTGCAGCGGGCGGTCCTGCTGTCCGACGGCCGTGCCATTGACTATACCGATTTGCCCATCGAGGTGCGATTCTCGTCCCTGCCGGCCCGCCAGGCGGCCGGGCCGGCCGAGGGGGCCTACCGGTACCTGCTCCCGCCGCAGGGGATCAACCTGGAGGAGGTCGAGCGGGAGTTCATCCTCCAGGCCATGGAGATGTCGGGCGGGGTCATCGCCAAGGCCGCCAAGCTCCTCGGGCTGAGCTACCGTACGCTCCAGTACCGGTTGGAGAAGTTTCAGATCCGTCGCGAGGGGGGCGAGGGGCTGGCTCAGGCCGCGGACCAGCAAGCGGAGTGAGTGCCGGGGGCTGTGGCGGAGGTGGACCCAGCGCAGCGTCCAACTGAAAGGGGGGATGGCATGGGAAGCGTGGTCAAGAAGCGCCGCAAGAAGATCCGCAAGCACAAGTACAAGAAGCTGCTCAAGCGAACGCGGCACCAGCGGCGGAAGGGTTGAGGTCCGCGGGCTGCCCGGGGGCCGAAGCTCCGGCGAGGCTTTCCCGGTCCGGAAGGCCTCTCCGGGGCCGGCCCCTTGGTGTTTCGTGGCGGCGTAAACCTTTGGCCAGCCCGTCGTCTAAAGGAATGAGGACCCGAAGGAGGGCTGGCCATGAGGCGGTGTCCGTACTGTCAGGCCCTGGTGCCGGAGTACTGTGTGGTCCACGCGGACTTTCCCTGCTGCGGGGGAAAGGGGAGGCCGGAGAAGCCCCGGAAGTAGCGGCAGGCTTCCCGCGGGGTGCCCGATGCCTCTCCAGGGTCCGGCGATCACCCATCCCTGCCCGAGGGCGAGCCTTGCACCAGCCAGACTCCGAGGCGATCCAGCGGGTGCTCGCGGGCGATACGGCCGCCTTCGACGGCCTGGTCCGGCAGTACCAGCAGGAGGTCTACCGGCTGGCCTACCGCATGACGCGCAACGCCGAGGACGCCAAGGACCTGGCGCAGGAGGCCTTCGTCCAGGCGTACCGGTTCCTGGGGTCGTTCCGGGGACAGTCGCGTTTCTCGACCTGGCTGTATCGGATCACCGTGAACCTGTGCCTGAATCACCTGAAGTCGGCGGGCCGGCAGGACCCGGCCGAGCTGGACGCGCGCCTGCCGGACGGGCGCGCAGATGCCCTGGCGGCGCTCCTCGGCGACGAGCGGGATCGCGCCCTGGCGGAGGCCATCGGGAGCTTGCCGCCGCAGCAGAGGGCGACGCTCGCGCTGCGCGTCCACCAGGGCCTCGGTCACCGGGAGATCGCGGCGATCCTGGGGGTTTCCGAAGGGACGGCCAAGGCGAATTACTTCCACGCCGTGCGGGCGCTGCAGCGGAAGCTGGCGGCGTTCCGGGACGGAGAGTGAGCAGGGGAGCCAGCTCCCCT
>JBBIQE010000041.1:0-24116 GCA_037442485.1 Methylomirabilis sp. (SeqCode) | reverse complement strand
ATCTCTGTAAAAAACTCTTGACAAGCTCCATAGGAAGTCTCCCCCTCCGGGGAGAGGGAGGGGGTGAGGGGCGGGGGGAGCGCGCCATGACCCTTCCCAAGATGTACCGCATCCGGCAGAAGCTCGATCCGCCCGTGGTGGCCGACGTGGCGGCGGCGGTGCGGGCCGAGATCGAGAAGCTCCCCTTGCGATCCCGCCTGAAGCCGGGCGGGCGCGTGGCCGTCACCGGGGGCAGCCGCGGCGTGGCCAACATCGCCGCCATCCTGCGGGCCACCTGCGACAGCCTGAAGGGGCTGGGGGCGAGGCCGTTCATCGTGCCCGCCATGGGCAGCCACGGGGGCGCCACGGCCGAGGGGCAGCTCGCCGTCCTGGCCCGCTATGGCGTGACGCCCGAGAGCATGGGCGTGCCCATCCTCTCCTCCATGGAGACGGTGGAGATCGGGCGGATGAGCTGGGGGCTCCCGGTCCTGGTGGACAAGCACGCCCACGAGGCGGATCACATCGTCCTGGTGAACCGGGTGAAGCCCCACACCAACTTCCGCTGCCACGTGGAGAGCGGCCTGCTCAAGATGCTGGTCATCGGCCTGGGCAAGCACCAGGGGGCGCTCCTGGCGCACCGGGCCGCGGTGGACGTCGGGCTGGACCGGATGGTCCCCGAAGTCGGGCGGTTCTCGCTCAGCCGGCTCCCCATCCTCTTCGGCCTCGGCGCGGTGGAAAACGCCCGCCATCAGACCGCCCTGGTCCGGGCCGTCCTGCCCGAGGAGATGGAGCAGGCCGAGGCCCAGATGCTGCAGGAGGCCTGGCGCCTGCTGGGGCGGATCCCCCTTCGACTTCCTCACCTGCTCATCGTGGACGAGATCGGGAAGGACATCAGCGGCACCGGCATGGACCCCAACGTGATCGGCCGGATGTACTTCTTCCCCAACGAGGAGCCCAAGAGCCCCCGCTACGTCCGCATCCTGGTGCGCGACCTCACGGCCAAGACGGCGGGGAACGCGGTGGGCATGGGGCTGGCCGATTTCGGCACGCGACGCCTCGCCAACAAGGTGAACTTCCACTACACCTACACCAACGCCCTGACCGGCCTCTCCCCCATGCGGAGCAAGCTGCCCATCATCTTCGAGACGGACCGGGACGCCATCCAGGGGGCGCTGAAGACCATCGGCCTCACCGAGCCGCCGGACGCCAAGGTGGCCCGCATCCGCAACACGCTGGCGGTGGAGTACCTCCAGGCCTCCGAGGCGCTTCTGCCCGAGATCCGGGAGCGGCCCGACCTCGAGATCGTGGACGGCCCCTGGGAGTTCGCGTTCTCGGAGGCTGGCGACCTGGTGGACAGGGTGCCCCTGTTTCCTCCCGAGCTCCTGCCGGACCACGAGGCGGACTGAGGGGCCGGCCTGAGCATGCCAGCCGACCCGCCGCTCTTCACGCGTGTCTTCGTCGTCACCTGCCTGGCCACGCTCTGCTTCTATCTGAGCTTCTACCTGATCCTGCCCGTGATGCCGCTCTATGTCGCCGCCATGGGTGGGACCTCGTTTCAGATCGGTCTGATCATCGGGCTGTTTGCCTTCATGGCCATGATCCTGCGGCCGCCGGCCGGCTGGATCATTGACACCCGGGGAACCCGGGTGGTCCTGGTGGCGGGGATGGCCGTCTTCATGCTGGCTTCCCTGGGGTACGTCTTCACCCGCTCGGTGAGGGCGATCCTCCTGCTGCGGCTGTTCCACGGGATGGGGATGGGCCTGTTTCCGACGGCGGCGACCGTGGTGGTGGCGGAGGTGGCCCCGCCCGCCCGGCGGGGCGAGGCCATGGGCTGGTTCGGCATCGCCAACAGCGCGGGCCTGATCATCGGCCCGGCCCTGGGGATGCCCATCGCCGCCGGGGCCGGCTTCCGGACGCTGTTCCTCGTCGCGGGCGGCGTGGCCTGGGTGGGCCTTCTGTGCATCTGGCTGTTGCCGCGAATCGGCCGGGCCCATGCGGAGGCCGTTCGGCTGCCGCGCCCGGGGGATTTCTTCAGCCGGGCGGCGGTCCTCCCCGCCGTCCTTCTCCTTTTCCTCTATGTGCCGTACGGTGTCATGGTCGCCTTTATTCCGATCATCGCCACCGGCCGCGGACTGGAGAACCCGGGGACGTTCTACACCGCCTTCGCCCTGGCGGTCCTCCTCGTCCGCGCCAAGGCCGGCCATATCTCCGACCGGCGCGGCCGGGCCGCGGTGATCATTCCGGGGATGCTCCTGGCCGGTCTCGCCTTTGGGGTGCTCGCCCTGACCGGGAGCCGGCTCTGGGTGCTGGTCGGCGCGGCGGTCTACGGCCTGGGCTTCGGCACCGTCCAGCCGGCCCTCATGGCGCTCACGGCCGATCGCGTACCGCCCCAGGAGCGCGGCAAGGCCATGGGGACCTTCTACGCCGCGTGGGAGCTGGGGATCATGGCGGGCTCTACGGGGGCAGGCCTGCTCCTCGAGGTGGTGGATTTTCCCCGGATGCTGCTGGCCAGTTCCTTCCTTCCGGTGGCGGGGGCATTGCTGTCGTTTCGCGCGCGGTCCGCCGGCGGCCCGCGTCCCATGTCCTGAGGGGCCCCGGGAGCCGGTGACTCCCTCAAAGGGGACCGCAGCTTGCTATCGTTCTGTCGAGCCCCCAGGCTCGGGGTAGAGAACTCATGCCCAACGAGTTCGCAGATTGGGGAGGGAGCCGCGCGCCGAGAGCCGAGTGTGGGGACCGGAGCGCCGAGGGCCGAGAATGGGCTTCATGGAGATCCTGCCGATCGCCGTCGCCCTGAGGGCGGGGCCATCCTGACTCTCCTCGGGTTTCGCATTCCGGCCTCGCACCTTTTCGCCGAGATTGACATGTGGGTAGCCCGAATCTCGAAGGCGCGACTCGGCTACTCCAAAAGATTCGCTGCATTTCTTGCAGTTGCTCCCCACGACGCCCCCCTTCTATTTTCATCGCTTTTTTCACCTGTTGTATGAATCGGGTTGTGCCAGGGGTCTTTCTTCGCCATTTGCTTCTGCACAAACTGCAGAAGGCGTGCGATCCAGAATCGCTGGCTGACCGGTTTTCCGCCTCGCCTGGTCGGCTATCCCATTGAATTACAGCCCTTCGCGGTAACGCATGAACGGAGAGCGGAGATGGTATGCCGATTGCGAGGTTAAACACATAGAGAGGCGGGGCGGGGGGAGAGCGGTGCGCACCCATGCAAATTGAAGAAGAGATCGAAGCCTCGTTAGCAGGCGTGCGACGAGAGATGGTGCCCGAGGGCGGATCGGTGCGGCTCGTGCGACTCGACGGGGCGATCGCCATTCTGGAAGTCAGCGGGCCTCGCTCGCTCTCATGGACACTCAGGGTGACGGCCGCCGTCCAAGGTTGCCTGCCGCACCTGACCGTGATGACGAGTCTGAGTCCCGCTACGGACAGGACGGGCCCATAGCGAGGGAATTGGAGTTGCCCTTGCGTGTTCACCGCGAAGGGACTGCCCCATGAGCCGCCGAGGTGCCGGAGGCTTTGAGCGGCATCTGATCGAGGGGCGCCTGCACTTTCGGCGCGGGTCGTTCACCAGCGCGATACGGGAACTCGCGCTGGCACGGAGCCACGATCCGACCCGCCCAGAGGTCCACCGGCTTCTCGGGCTCTGTTACGCCCGGCAAGGGAAAACGGAAGAGGCCTGTGAGGCGCTGCGGCAAGCCCTCTGCTTGAATCCTCTGGACTTTGTGGCCCGGGGGGCACTGGCGATCCTGCTCAGCCAGAACGGCGACCCCGCGGTTGCCATTGACGAGTTGGAAGGTGGGATGACCCTTCTCCGGGAACGCGCCGCGGCAACATACCAGGAGGGGAGGGCCGCGGTGGAGTCCGGGCGACTGCCCGAGGCCTTGGCGATGCTGCGGCGGGCCGCCTGGCTTCGCTTGGGAACTTCCGTCCTGCAGTACTACCTGGATGGAATCTTGTGCGATCATTGCCTGTTGGAGCTGGCCTTCCAGGACCGGGAGGTGGAGCCGCCGATGGCCGGCAGCCCATCCTATCGAAGGTGAGCGAGTCTTCCGTGCGTACGCACGTCCGGAGCGGCAGGTGCCACCCGGAACGGAGGGCATCCGCGTGCGGGAACGATTGCGGGTGGCACTCATTGCCGCCGGAATCCTGATGTCGTTGTCGGGATGCGCAGCCCTGGAAGAGACGCGGAAGAATGGCGCGCACTTCGCGACGTGACAGCACATGGGCTATCCCCTGTGGCGCGCGACCCCCAAGGACACGACCCAGGGGGACATGGAGGCATCACGGCGGGAGAAGTGGTGGGGGGATGCGATCCGGGTCGAGCCGATTCTGTAGACGGGAGTGCGGTTGACTCGGAGGACACCCAGGGCGAGATCGGATCCAGGGCTGGCGGCTTGGCCCGTGAGGCGCGGAGGGCGGGGCAACCGATCCCTCGTGAGACCACGTCATTCAGGCACAGGTGGAGGGTCATCATGAAGACCGGAGCCTCGTGGCTGATAATCGTCGGGCTGGTGCTGTTTCTGCCCGCCCTGACCCTTTCGCCAGGGTCGGCGGGCGAGGCGGAGAAAAAGGGACCGGCCCCGGCGATGACGGAGAAGAAGGCAGAAGCTCCTGTGGAGACGAAGGCCGCCCCGGCGAGGAAGTAGTGCCATACGCGGAGCACCCAGTGGGAACGACACCGCGTGCGGGTTCTGGTCGCGAGGCACGTCAGCTTCGGATGAAATGCGACCGATGCCACCGGCGAAATGTTTTTGCCTCCGAGTGGGACGTGCACGTGTCGTTCGACCGCGGCCAAGTCCTCTGCCCGCGCTGTTACTTGCGCCTGGGGTCCTGGCCCGAGGCAGAGTTGACCCGGCAGGAGGCGGAGCGGGTGTGGGCGGGGATTGCCGCCCTCCGCCCGTAAGTTCATGCACGCTGCCTGCGGAGGGACACTGCGACGAGCGGGGCACATCGGAGTACAACCTGGGGCTCGGCGAGCGGCGGGCCAGGGCGGTGCGGGACTTCCTCGTGGCCGCGGGCATCGCGGCGAACCGCATCCGTACGGTGAGCTACGGCAAGGAGCGGCCATTCGTCCTTGGCCACGATGAGAGCGCCTGGAAGTTCAACCGCCGGGCGCATTTCGTCCTGGAGTAGTCGCTCGCGGGGATCCCTGGATCGCCGATCTCAACCTTGCTCCGATGAGGAAGTGGCTGGGTGAAACCCAGACAAGGTGCATGGAGGCCGACGCGCACATGCGAGACAACCCGCAATCTCTCTCACCAATGGCCAGGATGGATAGGGAAAATCCTTGTCGCCCCTTTGCGCCCATCTTCCCTCCTGGCATCACAACGAGGGAACTCGCCGCCGGCATCGTCAGATACAGAGGGGGTAGGGCCGTTCAGGGTTTTGCGGTCTACCCGGCTGCCCGCCATGACATCCACACTCTTAAGGAGCTATTGGACATATTTCCCGATCTAGATGGTGTTGTTCTCATTGAACCTGCGTACGCCAACCGACGGATACTCATATACCTTCTCAGCTTCTTATCCCAGTGGTGGCATCTTGAAGCGTCAGGATCGCGCGGTCAGCAGCTCTTGGAGCTATTGGCGCAGGACACGCTGGCTGAATCAGACTGGTGGAGAGCCGAGAAAGTTGACTTCAATGGAGGGTCACTGGATTTTCAGATCACACATCACAGTGGGAAATCTACGCTTGTGCATCTGTACGCCGCGGATTACATCGTTGCTCCGAAGGTCGGGAATGACTCGACGGGTCCCTATCTGCCACCCGAGACCATTCGCAAGCGATTCCCACGGGGTTTCTCAGTGTCCGTCGCGAAATTCCCCGGCTGGAACGGACACCTGGCCGTGGGGGATTCGGGAGAAAAGTTCTACGAGAGATTGCTCGGTGAAACCTCGGCCGGGGGAATCATCTACGTCAGTAACGCGCATCGTCCGAAAGCCCACTTCGTTCGGGATGGCTTCTTGCGGCCGTTATACTACTCCAGCAGAGGGATTCGCGAGGAGGTGGCCCACGGCGCCTTTGTGCTGTACGAGAAGCTGAACGGGAAGAATCCTGGTTCGAGTGGTCGAGCGCACCGCTCCTCACAGGACGGGTCGGAGGGACCCGCGGCCAGTTCGGCCATGGCAAGCTGGTGTAAGGACACTGCGGCGAGGGGGGGAACCCGAGGACAACCGGGGGCTCGGCGAGCGGCAGGCCAGGCCGGTGCGGGAGACCCTGGTGGCTGCGGGGACCGAGGCCGGTCGGATCCGGACGGGACGCTGTGGCAAGGAACGTCCGTTCGTCCCGGGTCATGATGAAAGCGCCTGGAAGTTCAACCGCCGAGGGGACATTGTCCAGGAGTGACGCATCCCGCGGGGGCTTGGAGCGCGCGACGCCAGGGCAGGATTTCCAGAATGTGGGGGCCCGCCGGGTCATGCGTCAGGCCGAGCTGCTTCTGGCAGACAAAAGGGGCGCTTGCCAGAGTTGGCGGCCAAAGGACTGGCAGCGCTGGCGGCGCGCAAGCCTGTACCTCGCCGCGGCCCGGTGGAAGCTGGTCCGGGGGGATTGGCAGGCCGCGATGCTTCTGGCCTCGAAGGCCATAGATGTCGCCCTGGGGGTTCCCGGACGGGCGGACCAGCACCCCCCTGATCCCCTCGGGCTGCGCTGGTCGGCCCGTGGCCCGAACCGTCCGACCCGGAGAGCGGAGACCACGCTGGTCGGGAGAAACGGTAAGGCATGAGCGCTGACGAGCTCTTTGGCCGAGTCGGGCCAGGCAGGGCAAGCGCACTGGAGGTGGTCAATGCGCCGGAGAAGGCCGTACTGAGGGCGACGGCCTGCTGTGAAGCGGGGAGCCGCGACGAGCTTCGTTTGGCCGAGCGCTTCCTTGCCATCGCGCGCCGACGCCTCCTGCGACACGACCGGGAGGGCGCGCGACTCTTCGGTCGCCAGGCCACACACTGCGCGGAGCGGCTGCCATCGGGGAAGGAGACGACGCCGCACGTTTCAGATCAGCGTGATCCGTCGCAATGACGGGAGGAAGAAACCGTATTGAGGATCGGGCACCCCGTTGGGCGCGCTGACCCTGAAATGGGCGGCTCGTGTTCCCGGGGGGCGGTTGCCTGGTTCAGACGATGGAGCGAACGGCCGAGGGCCGGTGCCGCGGGAACGCGGCGAGGGGAGCTTCAGATGCGCGGGACGATCAAGCGGGTGATTTCCCAGCGGGGATTCGGTTTCATCCTGGCAGAGGATGGGAAGGAAATCTTCTTTCATGAGAGCGGCCTGGTGGAACCGATCTTCCGCGATCTTCGGGGCGGGGAAGCGGTGGAGTTCGAAGTCACCCAGCACTGGCGCGGCCCGCGGGCAACTCGGGTCCGCCTCGTGCCCTCGCCACCCATACAGTCCGGCGGGACATCGGGTTGAGAGCAAGCCCGGCTGTGGACAGCTCCACCTCGTCGGTTCCTCGTGCTGCAGGTCCCGGCGAGGTTTTCAGTGCGATGTGCGAGGCGCATGCGGCGCTGGAGCGGGCCGAGGCAGTGGCAGACGAGATCCGATCGCGTGAGGCTCGGATGCCCCCGCAGGCGATTTCGCTGCTGCGGCGGGGCGAGGGGTTTCTCGTGGCGGCCCGATCCAGCGCTGTGGCCGGGCGCTGGCGCGCCGCGATGACTTTCGGGCGGATCGCCGAAGAAGAGTTCCTGGCGATCCTGCGCGGGTACGGGAGTCTTGCCGTGCCGCCCCGCCAGATTCAAAAGCCTCCGCCCAAAGGCATATCCGTTATCCGGATGTTGCCGGAGGGCCCGCTATGACCGGGAACCCTCACAGCTCGTCCGCTGCGTGCCTTGCCTCCGAGGAAGCGGGGCAGGCCATTGTCCATTCGGCCTGTGCACGTCACTCAACCGACCCCAATATGATGTGGCGGATAGACCCGCCGGGTCGCAACGCCTGGCGACTACTTGCGTCAAGTGCATAGGCCGATTGTCCATTGAGGGGCGCCGCGGAACCCGCCGCCGGGGCCGAGTCCTCGGCTAGGAGATACGGGATGAAAACGAATCGGGACCCCTTGCTCTGCGAATCGTGCCGCCGTCCCGAGGCGCTGGCCGTGGCGTATGACCTCCCGAGCGGCAAGTTTGTGTGCTCCGCGTGCCACGCGCGTCTCCGGCGAGAGCGCCTCCAGCGGGAAAAGGGCAGACCTGGCTACCAGGCGCCCGCCCCACATTCTGGCGACGGACATTGAAGGGTGGCCTGGCCGGTGCTATGATCCGCCCGAATGGCTGAGGACCTCATCCATGTTCCGCCCCCGCAGTGAACTCCGGCTGTTCGGCGCCGTCCCGCTCCGGCACATTCTGCTGGTGGTCCTGGTGCTGGGGCTGGCCGTGACCGCGCTTCAGGTGATCGGGTTGGAGCGCGAACGGGCGGCGGTCGAGCAGTCCTTCCGGCAGCGGGAGGCTGCAGAGGCTCCGGCAGCCACCTCGGCCTTCGGACGCGCGCGAAGCGACATCCTGAAGGCCTCCGGCGTCCTCTTCTTCCTGGCGATCGTGGGGATCGCTGCCATCCTCACCTATCACAACTACCACTCCATCAATCGCGCCCTGGAACGGACGAAGACCCTGGCCCGTAACATCCTGGAGAGCATCCCGACCGGGGTGGTCACCGTGGATCGCCGGGGGCGGATCACGTCGGCGAACGCCTCGGCGGAGCGGCTGCTGGGCCTGGGGCGCCGCGGGGTCCTCTGGAGGCCCTATCGGGATGTCCTCCGAGCCCAGCCCGAACTGGCGGAGATTCTCCGGGCGGCCCTGGAGGACCGGGTCTTTACTCACGAGGTGGAGCTGGAGTGTGCGGCCGGGCAGGCCGGGAGGCCTGTGGCCATCCGGGTGACTTCCAGCGAACTCCAGGATCTGCGCGGCGAGAGCGTGGGCGTGGTGCTGCTCCTCCGGGATTGCTCGGAGGTGGTTCAGCTCGAACGGCAGCTCCGCCAGGCGGATAAGATGGCCGCGCTGGGCACGCTGTCGGCGGGGCTCGCCCACGAGATCAAGAATCCCCTGAGCGCCCTGGAACTCAACCTGCACCTGCTGGCCGAGGAGCTGGACGAGCGCGAGCAACCACGGGCGGACGTGCGCCGGTATCTGGGAATCCTGAAGGCGGAAATCAAGCGTCTCCAGACGGTGGTCGAGACCGTGGTCCGGATTTCCCGGCCGGCAGCGCTCAACCTGGCGCCCGTCAATCTCAACGACCTTTTGTCTCACGTGGTGGCCCTGGTGGATCATGAGGCTCGCCAGCGCAAGGTGCAGATCCAGACGGACCTGGACCCGACGCTGCCGCCGGTCCCCGGGGACGACACGCAGCTCTCCCAGGTGTTCCTCAACCTCCTGCTGAATGGGCTCCAGGCGATGCCGGACGGGGGAGTGCTCATCGTCAGTACGGGGGCGCGGCGCGATCCCCCCGCCACCGTGTCCGTGCGGGTGTCGGACACCGGACATGGGATTGCGCCAGGGCACCTCGGGCGGTTATTCGATCCCTACTTCACCACCCGCGAGGGCGGGACGGGCCTCGGCCTCGCCATCGCCTATCGGATCGTGCGGGACCACGGGGGAGCGATCGAGGTCGCGAGCACCCCCGGGGCGGGGACCACGATGACAGTCCGGTTGCCCCTCGTCCCGCGCCCCCAACCCGCGGAGCTGGGGTAATGGCCAGGCAAACCAGCCGGATCCTCGTCGTGGACGACGAGGTCAACATCCGGGAGGCCATCGCCCGGATCCTGGCAAAGCAGGGCCACGACGTCACCCTGGCCTCGGACGGCACCGAAGCCCTGGCGGCGCTTGGCGGGGGCGCGTTCGAGGTCGTGATCACGGATCTGAAGATGGCGGGCGCCGACGGGATGGCGGTCCTGCGGGCGGCCAAAGAGGCCGACCCGAGCGTCGAGGTCATCCTCATGACGGCCTACGGGACCGTGGAATCGGCCGTGGAGGCCATGAAGCTGGGGGCCTACGACTACCTGACCAAGCCGGTGGATCCCACGCGGCTTCCGTTCCTGGTGGGGAAGGCCCTGGAGCGGCGGGTCATGGGCGTCGAGAACCTCCGGCTTCGGGAGCGCCTGCGGGTCCGGGACGAGTTCCAGAGCATCGTGGGCCAGGGCCCCGCCATGCGCCGGGTGTACGAGGTGGTGGACCAGGTGGCCGCCACGGATGCCACGGTCTTGCTCCAGGGCGAGAGCGGCACGGGCAAAGAGCTCATCGCACGGGCCATCCATCACCGGAGTGGGCGCCGGGACGAGCCC
The DNA here is from genome assembly GCA_037442485.1 of Methylomirabilis sp. (SeqCode). Classification (GTDB taxonomy): domain Bacteria; phylum Methylomirabilota; class Methylomirabilia; order Methylomirabilales; family 2-02-FULL-66-22; genus 2-02-FULL-66-22. The sequence goes on along the minus strand of JBBIQE010000041.1, from coordinate 13,885 downwards.
TTTGTGGCCATCAACTGCGGCGCCCTCCCCGAAACCCTTCTGGAGAGCGAGTTATTCGGCTACGAGAAGGGCGCGTTTACGGGGGCGACGGCCCCCAAGCAAGGCCGCATCGAGCTCGCCCATGGAGGGACACTCTTCCTGGACGAGGTGGGCGAGATGAGTCCCAAGACCCAGGTGGACTTCATCCGAGTCCTCCAGGAGAAGGAGTTCCGCCGGCTGGGCGGGACGAGGCTCATCCGGGTGGACATCCGGGTCATCGCCGCCAGCAACCGGGACCTGGAGGCCCGGGTACGCGCAGGACAGTTCCGCGAGGACCTGTACTACCGGCTGAATGTCGTTCCCGTCTTCCTCCCACCGCTCCGGGAGCGGCGAGAGGACATCCCCCTGCTCGCCGAAACCTTCCTGGACGAGTTCTCGCAAATCCACCGCCGCCCCCCAAAGCACATCAGCCGGGAGGCGCTCCGGCTCCTCGTGAGCTACGAGTGGCCAGGGAACGTCCGGGAGCTGCGCAACGTCATGGAGCGCCTCACGGTCACGGTGCAGGACGATACGATCCACCCCACACACCTGCCCGCGGGGATCCAGTTCCCAGGGACAGCCTCCAAGGTGATCACGCTCCCCCTCGGCCGGCCCATGCGCGAGATCGAGCGGGAGGTGATCCGCCGCACGCTCCAGGAAATCACGAGCCACCGTGAAAAGGCGGCCAGCATCCTCGGCATCAGCCCGCGCGCTCTGCACTACAAACTGAAGCGATACGGCCTGTTGGAGCAGGGCCAATGAGCAGTCACCACCTCCTCCACGCCGAGCGGGAGGACGTACGCCACCGCCCGGCGGAGGAACGGCCGGAGGAGGGTGACCGGCAAAGCCGGCCTGGAGGTCGCGGGGAAGGGCTTCACACCTCGGGGTGCCCGGTGGTATTTTCTGCATCCCGTAGGGGCTGCCCGCTCCGTCCATGAGGAGTAGCCCGGTTGCAGACCGGAAAGGATGTCCCACACCCCTTTTGTCCTTCCGCCAGGTAAGCGCTGTCACCCACAACTCCAAAAGGAGGAAGAGATGAAGAAGGCGATGAGGCATGTCGTATTTGGGATCGGTACCTGGTACCGAAGAGGGGCTAACTGCCCGTGGCCATTGAGGCGATCCCCCGCTTTTTCCGGCAGCGCAATGAGCCTGTGAGGGTAAGTCCTTCCCGCGACGTCGTCAGGGAGTCGGGGCCAGGATCAGGGGGCCGGACTTGCTGAGAAACGCCTCTCCCGCTCGAAGAGGAGGCGGCCCGCCCGCACCACGGGAAAGGCTAGAGCGCGACGGACTTCAGCCCGAGACTTGCCTCGATCGCGCGATTCACCTGACGCAGCTTTTCCTGCGGAAGACCGCCAACGCGTCCTCCCAGGCGGCGCTCATCCACAGTGTAGAGGTGGCCGAGGTGGAGGACCGATGGGCGGGGAAGGCCGGATTCCCTGGGCGTCATGCGCACCCCCACGGATAGCTGAGCCACGCGGGGATTGCTGGTGATGGCGGCGAGGATGGCCAACCGACTCGCCTGGTTCCCCACATCATTCTGCACGATCAGCGCCGGATGCGGACCCGCCATCTCCCCCCTTCCGGTTGCGGGGAAGTCCATGCAGGAGATCTCTCCCCGCCTCGGATACTCCATCTACCCTCTCCTTCTTTTGGGCTGGGGCGGCAGCGTCTCGGCCGCCAAGGTCGGGAGTGCCTCGGACAGGGCCCGATCCTCTCCGCCCGCCTCGGCATAGATGCGGCGCGCCTTCCGAAGCGTTTCATCTTCGTGGGGTTGACGAAGTGTGCGCTCCATGACCTCGCGGACGAAGGCACTCCGGGACAGACGCGCCTTCTTCGCGTGCCGGTCAATCCGGGCAAGGGGAGACGCGGGCAGGCTGAGTGCTACCTTGGCAACGGCCACGTTCATACCTCCTTCATACCCGAAGGATTTTCAGGATGCAAGGAATCGGAGCATCCGTCAAGGCTTCCCACGGGGACTCCTTGCCAGCCTGCATCTGGGTGTGCTAATCCTCGATGCGCGGAGAACGAGAAGGTCGGATCACTGCGAGCGGGGGGATAGTCGCGTGGGGGGATGGGCTTCGTGGAGATCCTGCCGAGCGTGGTCGGGCTGGCCATGGAAACGCATTGGCCCCGCGAGGGTTCTCTGGTAGCATCTGGGTCCTCCAACCCCCTGACGCCGGGTACCTGTCTGCCCATGCGACGCACGGAATACGGCGCGAAGCAGATCCGGGAGAACCGGAGGTGCGAGGAGCCCCCGGGGGGCTTCCCGATATGAGGAGAGGTTCTGCGACGAAGGATTGGCGAGGCGTCGCCTCAGCGCAAGGAGGGATGCAGGATGCCTGAGGGACAAGCCGCCCACCTATGCAGGTCGTCATCCCGGCGGACCCCGGAGCGGCGTCCGGGGCAGGCCCCCGGGTCCGGGGTTCCGGGATGCGCCTGGATTCCGGCTGGAGTTTATCCCGATGAAAATCGGGACCGGAATGACGGAGGAAGGCCGGGCGGTACGATTGCGGCCCGCACCTGACTCATTCGCAACCACCTCTGTTCTGCAAGCGGCGCTGGGGGAACCCGGGGAGAGGAGGGCCATGGCGACGATCCAGGAACAGTTGGCGACATTCATCTTCGAGGCGAGCTACGAGGCCCTCCCGGCCGAGGCGCTGGCCATGGGGAGGCTCTGCGTCCTCGACTGGCTGGGGTCCGTCTATGCGGGGAAGGGGGCGAGGCCGGCCGTGGCCATGCTCCTGGTGGCCAAGTCGCTGGGCGGAAATCCCGAGGCCACGCTGCTTCCGGATGGATCCCGCTCCTCGGCCTACATGGCGGCCCTGGTGAACGCCGCGGCCTCGCACGTGGTGGAGATGGACGATCTGCACAAGGGCTCCATCCTGCATCCGGCGGCACCCGTGGTCCCGGCGGCGCTGGCCATGGCGGAGCGCGAGGGGGCATCCGGGCAGGAGTTTCTCGCGGCCCTTGTTGTCGGGTACGAGGTGGCCATTCGGGCCGGCGAGGCCATGGGGCCCTCGCACTATCGGTTCTGGCATACGACGGGGACCTGCGGAACCTTCGGCGCTGCCGCGGCGGCCTCGAAGATCCTCGGGCTGTCGCGGCCGGAAGTGGCCATGGCCCTGGGCTCGGCCGGGACACAGGCGGCGGGGCTCTGGGAGTTCCTGGTGGACGGGGCCATGTCCAAGCAGTTGCACCCGGCCAAGGCGGCTGCGGACGGCCTGCTGGCGGCGCTCCTGGCCGAGCAGGGGTTCACGGCGGCGACCCGGATCTTCGAGGGGGAGAAGGGATTCGGCCGGGCCATGGCCGGGGAAGCCGATCTGGACCGCCTGACCCGGGATCTGGGGATCGCCCCGCCCCGCATTCTCTCTATCTCGTTCAAGGCCCATGCGGCCTGCTATCACATCCACTCGGCCATTGACGCCGCGCTGGAGATCCGGAGGAAATTCCCGGGGCCGCCGGCGGATGTGGAGCGCGTGCAGGTTGCGCTTTATCCGGCGGCCCTGGATCTGCTGGAGAGGGTGGAGGCCAGGGACCCCTACACGGCCAAGTTCAACATCCCGTTCTGCGTGGCAACCGCGTTGGTGTACGGGCAGGTGGGGCTGTCGGCCTTCACCCCCGACCGGCTGGCCGATCCGAAGATCCGGGCAATCGTCCCGCGGATCTCCCTCGTGCGGGACGCGGAGCTCGGGAAGGCCTACCCTGAGTGCTGGCCGGCGGTCGTCGAGGTCACGACCCGGGCGGGTCAGGGCCACACGGCCAGGGTGGATTTCCCCAAAGGCGATCCGAAGAACCCCATGTCCCAGGAAGAGGTCGTGGCCAAGTTTCACAATCTCGCCACGCCGGCGCTGAGCGAAGCGCAGCGCGGAAAGGCCGTGGAGGCGATCCTGCACCTCGAGCGCGTTGAGAACATGGCCACCTTCTTCGACGACCTCGCCTGACGGGCACCGTCCGCCCCTGATTCCGGCGGACCTTGCGGCCTTTGCACGCCCGCCTCCATCCTGTAAGATTGGCTCGAACCTTTTCGTGAGCCGGGTCCAGAAAGCGCCCATGAGGAGGGCGGGACAACAAGGCGTTGAGGTGAGGATCGGGGAAGGGGAGGGCACATCCCGATGCCGGCTGAGGGCCGCAGGGTGTGGATGACGGAGGAGTGGAGCTTTGCGGTCCTCCGGGCCCTGACCATGCTCGGAGGAATGGTCGCCCTGTTCCTGGGCCCCATCCGGCCCGAGCATCAGCCGCACCTGGCACCGCTCGCCTGGAGCTTTGTCGCGTACAAGGCCCTCCTGTTCCTGGCCATCTGGGCCTGGCCGGCCAAGCTGCGGCTGCTCCTCCTGGGCACCGTTTGGGTGGACCTCGTTTTCGTCGCGCTGTTTGTCTGGTTCAGCGGGGGGATCGAGAGCCACTTTTACCTGCTGTTCTATCTCCTGGTGGCGCTGTCCGCCTTTCACTTCAGTCCGGGCATGGGCCTCACGACCGCGGCCGGCGCCGGCGTGCTCTACAGCCTCGCGTGCGTGGGGGGCGATACCCCCTACGACTGGCACCAACTGGTCGGCCGGATCGCCACGTTCTTCCTGTTGGGCGGGCCCCTGGGCTACTTGAGCCAGCGCGAGCGGACGGCCCGGGCCACGGCGGAACGGTTGAACCAGGAGCTGCGCGAGAATCAGGCCCGCCTGGAAAAGGCGTACCAGGCCCTGCGGGCGGCCCAGCAGCGCCTGGTGGAATCGGAGCGGCTGGCCACCATCGGGCAGATGTCGGCCAAGATCGCCCACGAGGTGCGCAATCCCCTCGGCTCCATCAGCCTGAATGCCGAGCTGCTGGAGGACGAGCTGCGGACCCTTCCGGAGGAGCGGCGCGCCGAGGCGGCCGGGATCATGGCGGCGATCCGGTCGCAGGTGGAGGTGTTGAGCGCGGTGACCGAGGAGTACCTGCGATTCGCGCGCCTGCCGACGCCCAAGCTGGAAGCCGGGTCGGTGGCACCGGTCATCGAGGATCTGGCCGAATTCGTGCGGGCGGAGCTTCGGGCTCGGGGGGTGGAGCTTTCCCTGGACGTGCCCGATGGGCTCCCCACGCTCCAGCTTGACGCGGCGCAGATTCGCCAGGCGCTTCTCAACCTGGTCCGGAATGCGGCCGAGGCCATGCCGAACGGCGGCATCGTGACGATAGCGGCAAGACAGATCAGTGGTAGTGAGAGGACGGGCGCAGAGGAGCAGAGGAGCGGAGGAGCGCTGAAGGGAGGGGACATCTCCTCTGCCGCCCTGCCCCTCGGCTCCTCTGCGCCGCCCTGGCTCGAGATTCGGGTTACCGATACCGGCATGGGGATTCCGCCGGAGAACCTGGGCAGGATCTTCGAGCCCTTCTTCACCACCAAGGAGGGCGGGACGGGCCTGGGACTCGCCATCGCGCGCCAGATCGCGCTGGATCACGGCGGGGACCTGACCTGCCAGAGCACGCCGGGGGTCGAGACGATCTTCCGCCTCATCCTCCCGGTTCCTGAAGGAGGCCGGGACGCATGACCGAGGGTGCCGGGCCCATCCGGGTGCTGGTGGTGGACGACGACCAGGCCGTCCGCGAGGCTCTCGGGCGCACCCTGGAGAAGCTGGGGTTCGAGGTGGCCATGGCCGCGGACGGGCAGGCCGGCCTGGATCGGCTGCGGGAGGGCGGGGTGCATATCCTCCTCGCCGATCTGAAGATGCCGAGGCTGTCGGGGCAGGAGCTGCTCAGGGCCGCCAAGGCCATCGCCCCCGACGTGGAGGTCATCGTCGTCACCGGGCACGGGACGATCGAGGATGCCGTCGAGGCCATGAAAGAGGGCGCCTACGACTTCATCACGAAACCGTTCAAGCGCGTCCAGCTCGAGAAGACGATCAAGAAGGCTGCCGAGAAGCAGGCCCTCGTATTGCAGAACCGGGCCCTGCGGCAGCGCCTGGACGAGTTGCAGGGGGCCGGACAGATCATCGGCAGCAGCCCGGCCATGCTGCGCACCCTCGACCTGGTCAACCAGGTGGCCGGGAGCGCCGCCACGGTCCTGATCCAGGGCGAGAGCGGGACCGGGAAGGAACTCATCGCCAACGCCATCCACCACGGCAGCCCCCGGCGGGAGCGGGCCTTCATCAAGGTCAACTGCGCCGCGCTGCCCGAGACGCTCCTGGAGTCCGAACTCTTCGGGTACGAGCGGGGCGCGTTCACGGGCGCCGTCGCCCGGAAGGAGGGGCGGTTCGAGCTGGCGGACCGGGGGACGCTGTTCATGGACGAGATCGGCGACCTCAGCCTGGCCACGCAGGCCAAGCTGCTGCGCGTCCTGCAGGAGGGCGAGTTCGAGCGCCTGGGCGGCACGCGGACCCTCAAGGCGGATGTCCGTCTCGTCGCCGCCACCAACGCCGACCTGGCCGCGCGGGTCCGGGAGAAACGCTTCCGCGAGGACCTCTTTTACCGGCTGAATGTGATCACGATCCAGATCCCGCCGCTGCGTGAGCGGCGCGAGGACATCCCGCTGCTGGCGCAGCATTTCCTCCGGCGATTCGCCGCCAAGAACGCCAAGGCCGTGGCCGGTTTCACGGAGGAGGCGATGGACCTGCTGCAGAGTTACGCCTGGCCGGGCAACGTGCGCGAACTGGAGAATGTCGTCGAGCGGGCCGTGGTCCTGACGCGCTCGCGGATGATCTCGCCGGCAGATTTGCCCGAGACCCTGGTGGGTAGCGACCAGGCCGCCCGTCACCTGGTGATCTCCATCGGCACCCCCCTGGAAGAAGTCGAGAACCGCCTCATCGAGGAGACCCTCCGATATACCAAGGGCGACAAGACGCTCGCCGCCAAGCTCCTGGGTATCGCCACCCGGACCATCTACCGCCGGATGAAGGGGGAATCGGAGTCCCAAGAGCCGAACGAGGCGCAGGTGGGGGGCGGGGAGAGGCCGGAACCCCTTTGACAAAAAGTCCTGCGAGCAAAGCCCTCCATCTCGGTTTTCCGACAAGATCGTCGAGTTTCCCCTCCTGGCCCTCCGGCGAGTGATCCCCCCTTCGTCTTCCGTCTCGGAAAATCAACAGGTTGCACCCTCACGAGTCCCGGCTGCAGAGAAGGCCGGACTGGCATTCGCCTTGCCTGTCTTCCGAGCGACGGCACAACCCGGACAGACCACAACAACCTGCTCAGGAGGGAAACTCACATGAGGAAGAACGCATGGATCGTCGCCGCGGCCGTCGTTATCGTCTTGGGGGCGACCGGCTACACCCTTGCCCAGTCGGCGGGCGGCGGACCTGGGACCGGCCAGGGCGGCCCGGGAGCGATGATGGGTCCCGGCATGGGGATGATGGGCGGCGGGATGATGGGCTCGGGGATGATGAACATGATGATGGGCCAGCCCCTCACGCCGGAGCAACTGGAACAGTTCGCGAAGCAGCACGGGATCACGGTCGAGCAGGCCCAGCAGATGACACAGGCCTGCACCCAGATGATGGCGGGCACGGGGCAGCAGCAGACCCAGTAGCGGAGGACCGGGGGCGCCGGCCGGGGAGCGGATTCTCGGCCGGCGCCTTCGCGAGCAAGGAAGGATCCTGTTCCATGCGCACCTGGAAGGTCCTCCTCGTCGTGGCCACGATCGGGGGCCTCGTTGCGCTCCTGGCCTACGGGTTCACCACGAACCCGCGGGCCATCCCCTCGATCCTCACGGGGAGGCCGGCGCCGGAATTTTCCCTGAGGCTTTTCGACGGCCGCACGGTCCGGCTCTCGGACTTTCGCGGGAAAGTGGTCTTCCTGAACTTCTGGGCCTCCTGGTGCCCGCCCTGCCGGGCCGAGGCCCCCCTCCTGGAGCAGGCCTGGCAGCGCTACAAAGATCAGGGCGTGGTCTTCCTCGGCGTGGACATCCAGGATCGGGAAGAGGACGCCCGCCGCTTCATCCAGGAGTTCGGCATCACCTATATGAACGGCCGGGACGGGAACAGCCGCATCGCCATCGATTACGGCGTGTACGGGATTCCGGAGACCTTCTTCATAGACAGGGAGGGCCGGATCACCTACAAGCACATCGGCGCGTTGGGGTGGGAGACGATCCTGGTCAAGCTTGGCGATGCCGCGCGGGGGATCGCCAGCACGGAAGGCAGGAGCCGGGACTACCAGTCCATCTCGGTCCGGTGAGGGGCTCGCTCTGCCTTTCTTGTTGCCGCATTCGGACTCCCGCCATGCATATGCGCTCCTTGACAAAAAGTCCCGGCTCGAACGGCCGAATTCTCCCCGCCCTGACTTCATGTCAAATCCGGGCCAGTCGGCTCGCCTTTCTCGATCCGACCATTGTCCCAACCCCTTGATTTTTCACGCATCATCTCACGTGCCAGGGGACATCTTCCGCGGCACGTGGTTTGCCCGTATCAGGGGGAGGCGGACCCATGGCCAGGCTGGGCGCCTGCGCAGTAGACGCCCGGACGGGGAGGAGGGGGGACGATGCTTGAGTTTGTGCAGAGCTACGGACTCTGGATTGCCCTGGCTGGCGTCTTCGTGGCCATGCACTGGTTCGGCATGGGATGCTGTGGCGGGCGGCAGGGACGGCGGAAGGGACAGAGCGACGGAGATGCGACCGCCGGCACGCCGGGGAGCGGGAAAGCCTCCCAATCCGCGCCAAGGTCAGGTGGCGGCTGCCACTGAGGGACGGGCGTTTCCCCGGGGAAGCTGAAGGACGCCGTGCCGAGATCGAGAGAAAGGAGTGATTGCATGCGACGCATTGGAGCGTTGACTGTCTTGAGCGTGCTCGTACTGGTGGGCGTCGGGGGGGGCGGGGCAGATGTGCTCGCCGCCTCGGCTCTCCCGGCAAAGCTGAGCCAGCAGGTGGCCGGGGGCGGGGTCACGGTGGTGGCCACGCTGCTCAAGGATCAGGGCGAGACCACGCCGATCAAGCTTGCCCTCGAAACGCATTCGGTGAATCTGGACGGATATCGGTTTGAGACCATCGCGACCCTTCGGGACGACACGGGGAAGACGTATCCCGTGGTGGCGGTGGAGCAGGCGACCGGCGGCGGGCACCATCGCGGGGCCGTGCTGCGGTTCGGCAAGCTGAGCCCGGACGCCAAGGCCATCGAACTGATCGTGAAGGACGTGGCCGGCGTCAAAGAGCGGACCTTCCGGTGGAGCACGGCCGAATGACCATGCAAGACCGACAGCGGACACCCGACACCTGTCACTTGACACACGACGAGATTCGGAGGCTGGGGGCGCAAGAGGAGGAGGGGCGCGATGAAGCTCAACCGATCCTGGCTGATGACGCTGGGTTTGGTGGGACTGGGGGCGGTGATCATCTTGCCATCGCTGGGAATTAGCCTGGGTGCCCTGTTGCCCTTTCTGCTGATCCTGCTGTGTCCGCTGTCCCATCTCTTGATGATGCGGGGAGGGCACGGGGGGCACGGGGGGCACGAGCACGGCGGCGCCACCGAGGCGCCACCGGTAAAGGCCTCCCTACCGGGGGAGGAGAAGAAGGCCCTGGAGGGATAGACGTACACGCTCGCATAGGGCGGATGGTCTCTGGCGAATGGCGTCCCGACAGGACGGGACCCTGACCCATACGGGCAGAGCCATCTGCCGGCGGTACGGGGAGGAGGGACGCGTCATGACCAAGGTCGAGTATCTGGAGGACCTCGCCTCCCGACGGAAGTTCATTCACGCCATGCTCGCGAGCAGCTTCGGCGCGATGCTTTTGAGCTTTGCCTACCCGGTGCTGCGATTTCTGATTCCGCCCAGGGTGGGCGAGCCTCGCATCGCCAGCGTGGAGGTCCCCTGGAAGGCGGCCGAGTTGAAGCCGAACTCCGGCCGGATCTTCAAGTTCGGGAGCCAGCCCGGGATCCTGGTGAAGACGCCGGAGGGGGAACTGCGCGCCTTCACCGCGGTCTGCACCCATCTCGCGTGCACGGTCCAGTACCGCGAAGACATGCAGATGATCTGGTGCGCCTGCCACAACGGGCACTACGACCTGTTCGGGAAAAACGTGGCGGGCCCGCCACCCCGGCCGCTCGATCCCTACAGGGTCCAGGTGGCGGCCGACGGCAAGATCCTGGTCTCGAAGGCGTGACCGGATCGCTCCTGCCCTCGGCCCCTGCGCTTCGCGGGATTCGTCCTTGGACAAGCGCAGGACGAAGGGGGTGGAGGGCTCAGGGCGAACGACGGGAACGGCGTCACGGTAATTGCGACTCAAAGCCCTTGCCGATCGGCTCAACGCCCTGGGAGGCAACGCATGGCACGGGATCGTGAAGGAGGCCGCCGGCGGAGATTGGTCGTCCTCGGCCTCGTCGGGATCGGATGGGCCGGGTGGCTCGCCTGGACGGGGCAGGCTGTTCCAGCGGCAGCCCAGGCGCTGCCGCGGCTGGTGGTGATTCCGGGGGCGGTGGACTTCGGGACGATTCGGAGGGGCGGGGGGAAGGTGGAGGCCACGTTTACCCTCCGCAACGACGGGCGGGCGCCGCTGCGGATTCAGCGGATCGTGCCGACGTGAGACTGCACCGTCGCCACCCTGGAGGTGGCCGGGAGGCGGAGCCCGCAGTTCGAGATGCACGGAGAATACCCCGGCTGGTCTCAGGCGATCCTGCCAGGCCAGGCGGGGACGCTGCGCGTGACCCTGGATCCCGGAGTTCACGATCATGGGATGGAACAGCCCGTGGTCCAGGGGGCATTCATCTACAGCGACGACGCCCGGGTCCCCCGGGCGCTGGTGAAGGTGATCGCTCGGATCGAGAACTGAGCCGACGGGGGGAGTCGATCAGGAGAGGTCGTGATGGAGACGAAATCCCTCAGTGCCTTGAGCGACGTCCTGGAGCCGGAGCGGCCGGCTGTCCCACCCGAACGGGGCCTCGCCGGCGGCCGCGCCGCCTGGGGGGCGGCCATCCTCTTTTACCTGCTGGTCGCCTTCGAGGTGATCATCATGGTCACCCCGTTCACGGTGTACTTCTATTCGGTCTACGCACCGGTCCTCACCTGGTTGGAGCGAAGCCCGTGGACCGCCTGGCTGACGGCGTTCTTCCTGCCCCACATCACCTATAGCGGGAATCCGCTGCTGGCCACCCTCGCCTATGCCGGGCCGGTCCTCCTGACGCTCGGCCTGGGCATCTTTTTCATCTGCGCCGGCCAGGTGTACGGGGCGAAGCTGTTCGGCAAGGGCGTTGTCTCCGGGGGGCTCTACCGGCTGATCCGCCATCCCCAGTACCTCGGGCTGGGGATCGCCGGCCTGGGGCTGCTCCTGTACTGGCCTCGTTTCTTCATCCTTGTGACATACGTCACGATGCTGTTCGTCTACTATCTCCTGGCCCGGAACGAGGAAGGCCGGATGCTCCGCAAGTTCGGGGCCGGCTACGCGGCGTACCTGGGGCGGACGCCCATGTTCCTGCCCGGGAACCCGGGCGGGCGCCTGGTCCGCATCCTGTTCGGAGCGCCGGAGCGACGGTCCGGCCTCCTCCTCGGTCTGTACGCCTTCGCACTGGTGGCCGCCATCGGCGCGGCCTTCCTCCTCCAGGCCTACACCGAGGCCCAGGTCCCCCGGATCTGGCGCGAGGGGCTGGTGGCGGTGAGCATGTCCCCGAGCGATTCCGGGACCCTCCATCGCACCATAACCCAGGTCAGCCAGGACCCCCAGGTGCAGGCGCTGCTCGAGAAATATCATTCGCGGCCCGGCCACACCCTGGTCGCCTATGTCCTGCCCCAGGAGTACATGATGCAGCACCTGATCGCCGACCTGGACGAGCACAAGGCCCATCACGGTGAGGGCGAGCAGGGCGGCCTCTTGCCGGTCCTCGGCCACCTGGGGCAGATGTACGCGCTGAAGCCGATGCGCCAGTTGCGCGACGGCGCAGGGGCGACTGCCCAGCGGGTCATCTTCACCGAGGCGCTGGATCCTTCGGGACGAAACGTCCGCCGGGAGGAGGCCCTGGACATCTCGGTGCAGCGCTACCCGCTCTTCTTCGCCGACTTCGACGCGCAAAACGGCCAGGTGACCTTGACCATGGAGACCCCGCGGCGGCATAGCTGGGGCACGATCCCGGTGCCGGCCTTCTAGCCCCCTCCCCTCTCCGCTCCCCAGGGGGGAGCGCGGTATGGTGCGGGGCAAGGGACAACCACCGGCAGACCATCGATCGGATGTTCCGCCAGTGGCGGATCGGTGGTCGGTTTCGAATCGAGCGGGTCGGGCTGAGGGAAAGGGACATGTGCCGGATGATCCGCCGGATGGGATGGGCGCTCGGGCTCCTGGTGGGATCGGCCGTTGCCGCGGGGGCCCTGGAGGTGCCGAGGGAACTGGCGGGACTGCCCCTGGCCCATTCCCAGCAGGGGGCGGCCGCGCGGGCGGAGATCGAGCAGCTTCGCGGGAAGAGCATTCCCATCGAGGACGGCTACGTGGCGCACTACGGGGCGCAGTCGCCCTCGGCCATGCTCTATGTCTCCCGGGCGCGGGATGAGAAGGTCGCCCGGCAGCAGGTGGCACAGATGGCGGCCCGGATCCGGGCGGGCAACGGCCCCTTTCATCACCTGCGGGAATCCGTCCGCTTCGGGATGACGGTTTACTCGACCCTGGGCCAGGGCCAGGTGCACTACTACTTCCGCCGGGGAGACACGGTGGTGTGGGTGGCGGCCGACCCCACGATCGCGCAGCCGGCGCTGGCCGACGCCGCGAAGAAACTGCCATAGTCCGAGGACTCGTTCATGATGAATGCCATCGGCGAATTCGCCCTGTTGCTCTCCCTGGCCGTGGCGGCCTACGCCCCGGCCGCCGCCTGGCTGGGCTGGCGGGCTCGCCAGGGCGAGTGGGTCCGCTCGGGCGAGAACGCCCTGCTGGCCCTGGGCGGGCTTCTGACCATCTCCACCGCCGCGCTGATCTACGCCCTGGTGATCCACGACTTCTCGTTGGCCTACGTGGCGAACTACAGCAACCGGACCCAGCCCATGGCCTACACCGTTTCCGCCCTCTATGGCGGAAACGACGGCTCGCTCCTCTTCTGGGCCTGGATGCTGGCCGCCTTTGCCTCCATCGTGGTCATCCAGAACCGCCATCGCCATCGCGACCTCATGCCCCACGTGGTGGGCGTGTTGGGTGTCGTGGCGTTCTTTTTCGTCGGCGTCATGCTGCTGCTGGCAAACCCCTTCACGCGCCTGCCGGTGGTGCCAGAGGACGGCCGGGGCCTGAATCCCCTGCTCCAGAACCCCGGCATGTTCTTCCATCCGCCGACGACCTACATCGGCTACGTCGGGTTCACGGTCCCCTTCGCCTTCGCCATCGCCGCCCTCATCACGGGCCGCCTGGGGACCACCTGGATCGTGAGCACGCGGCGCTGGACGATCTTCGCCTGGTTCTTCCTCGGTCTCGGGAACATGTTCGGGGCCTGGTGGGCCTACAACATTCTGGGCTGGGGCGGGTACTGGGCCTGGGACCCGGTGGAGAACGCCTCGTTCATGCCCTGGCTGACGGGGACGGCCTACCTGCACTCGGTGATGATCCAGGAGAGGAAGGGGATGCTGAAGGTCTGGAACATGGCCCTCATCATCGTGACCTTCGCCCTGTCCATCTTCGGGACGTTCCTGACTCGCAGCGGCATCCTGTCCTCGGTCCACACCTTCTCCCAGGGAAGCCTGGGGTATTTCTTCCTGGGATTCCTGACCCTCATCCTGGTCGTCTCCTTCGGCCTGCTCTTCCACCGGCTGCCGGCCCTCCAGAGCCAGAACGAGTTGGATTCCTTCATCTCGCGCGAGTCCAGCTTCCTCTTCAACAACCTGATGCTGGTGGGGATCGCCTTCACCACGCTGTGGGGCACGGTCTTTCCGCTCATCGCCGAGGCGGTGCGGGGGGTGAAGGTGACGGTGGGCCCACCCTTCTACAACCAGGTGACGATCCCGCTGGGCCTGGGCCTCC
>JBBIQE010000040.1:0-25108 GCA_037442485.1 Methylomirabilis sp. (SeqCode) | reverse complement strand
CCCGCCTCCTTCGGGCTGTCCAGCGAAGTTCCGGCAGTGTACTCCCCCTGTCGTTCCCTTGGACTCTCTCCCCTGGGTATCCTCTGGGGGCGGAGAGGGACAGGCCGCGGGTGCCATTCCGGTCGCGCCGTCACCCCCACCCACCCCTCCCCCATCGAGGGGGAGGGAGAGGAAAGGGGACTGCCGTCAGCTCGCTGTCCGCCTCCCGGCGGCCGGCGAGCCGTCGAGGGGGAGGGAGAGGAAAGGACGTTGCCGGAGTTACGCCCTGCAGTACTCAGGAGTTGGCGGCGCAAAAAATCCGATGACGGATCGAGAGGCCGGGATGCGTCGGCGGAAAATCATACCCCGCAGCATTAGCGCCCCGGTGTCCGTCCCCTGTCCATCCGCCTGCCCGGGGTGACGCGGGAGGCCTTCCCCATCCCTTTGCCGGCGCGCGCCGTCGCGCCGACCGCCGGGTATCCTCCGGGTGAGCCAGGCGCGGCCCGACGCGCCTCGGGTCGAAGGTCCCAGGCCTCGCGCGCGACCTCCTCGCCGCCGAACTTCCGGACGGTCCGCATCAGCCGCTCGAGGTGCGCCTCGTGCGGGGCAAAGGCCGAGCGCGGGATGGGCGGCAGGTCCCCCCCGATGGCCTCCACCGTCTCCCGGCCCAACCGGTCCAGCTCGGAGCGCTCCAGCCGGACGGCCATGGCCAGCGCCTCGCTCAGCGTGACGTCGCCGGCCGCGGCCCGCTCGCAGGCCTTGATCATGGCCTGCAAGGGCCGCAGGCGGTGCAGGATGTTGTCCACCCGGCCTCGGGGATCGGCCAGCTCCTTGACCATCTTGAGGACCCCGGCGTGCTCGTGCTCGTCCAGCGCCATCTCCCACCAGATGCCGGCCACGGCGGGCAGGTCGTTGAACTTGCCGTAGAAGCGGGTGTAGAGGCGCCCCACCCGCTCCTCCAGTTCGATCAGTTGGTCCAGCGCCACATGGATGCGCATGGTCTCTCCTTCGCCTCCGGCCCCGCGCCGGCGCCCTCAGTAGTTCATGAGGCCCACGCCCACCACCGTCACCGCCGCCCCGAGGACGGTCCGCCGGGTGGGCCGCTGTCCCAAGACCCAGATCTCGAACGGCAGCGAGAACAGTGGCGCCGTGGAGGACAGGACGTTTCCCACGGCCACGCCCCCATACTTGATCCCGGTCGTGAACAAGAGCGACCCGATGCCGCTCAGCGCGCAGATCGCGGCGAGCCGCATCTGCTCGTGCCGGGCGCTCCTCCGGAGGAGCTGGAGGCTCCCCCGGGTCCAGGGTGTCAACCAGAGGAAGAGTCCGCCGGCCGGGATGCGGACGGCCGCCGCCGAGACCACCGAGACCATCTGCAGCGCCGGCTTCAGGAGGATGGCGGACAGGGCCCAGGCGACCGAGGCGACGAGCACGAGACGAATCCCGCGGCGGGTCGCCCGGCGATGGTCGAGGCCCGGTTCCCCCTTGCCCAGGATGATCAGGACGAGCCCCCCCACCACCAGCAGGATGCCGAGCGCCCGGGGCGCAGTCACCTCCTCCCCCAGGAGGCCGATCCCCACCAGGGTCGTGAGGAGGGGATTGGCCATGCTGAGGGTGAGGGCCCGCGTCACGCCCAGGGAATCCATGCTGGCAAAGAAGGCGGTGTCGCCCACCCCCATAGCCAGGATCATGGACGCCCAGAGCACCAGGACGACCCAGAGGGGCATCCCGACGATCTCCCTCCCGTACCCGGAGAGGAGCGCCCCCAAGAGGACGATGCTCCCTCCGACCGTGGACCGGATGGCCGTGATGCCCGCCGCGGGAACGATGCCCGAGAGCGAGCGGACCAGGATGCTGATGATCGCCCAGTTCAGGCTGCTCCCCAATCCTCCCAGGATGCCGATGGTCAAATCGGCCATGACGCCGTCTTTCCCGACTCCCCGCCCCCATCCTCCCTGCGTCCGCCGCCTCGCATCCGCCCCCGCCTCCCCGCGAAACGGAAATCCGACCAGGAGTGCCGGGTCGGCTCGGCCCGTCCAGACGGCGGCATGCGGATCACCGCGCGACCCTTCCCTTCGCCCTCACTCGACCTTCTCCTCTTCGGCCTGACCGCTCCGGGCGCCCGGCCGGGCGATGTTGTGCTTCTCCATCCGGTACAGCAGCGTGTGCCGCGTGATCCCGAGGTAGCGCGCCGCCCGGGACTGGTTCCAGTCGTGCTTCTGCAGGGCCCGCAGGATCAGCTCCTTCTCCACCTCCTCCAGGGACAGGCCGGCCTCGGGCAGGCTCACGGGCAGGGCGGCCGCCTCCTTCACCTTGGGCGCCCGGATCGTCTCCGGCAGGTCGGCCAGGGTGATGACGTCGCCCCGGTGGAAGATCATGGCCCGCTCCAGGGCGTTCTCCAGCTCGCGCACGTTGCCGGGCCAGTCGTAGCTCTCCAGCGCCCGGAAGGCCTCGGGCGTGATCGTGAGGCGGGGCGGGGCGCCCAGCCGCTTCAGGAAGTGCTGGGCCAGCGGCCGGATGTCCTCGCGCCGTTCCCGCAGCGGTGGGATGGCGAGCGGCACCACGTTCAGGCGGTAGTACAGGTCCTCGCGGAACTCGCCCGTCTGCAGCGCCTTGGACAGGTCCTTGTTCGTCGCCGCCAGCACCCGGACGTCCACGCGGATGGGTTTGTTGTCCCCCACCCGCTCCACCACCCGCTCCTCCAGACAGCGCAGGATCTTCACCTGGAGCTCGGGCCGCATCTCGCCGATCTCGTCCAGGAAGATCGTCCCCCCCTCGGCCGCCTCGAACTTGCCCACCCGGTCCCGGATGGCCCCGGTGAAGGCCCCCTTGACGTGGCCGAACAGCTCGCTCTCCAGCAGGTTCTCCGGGATGGCGGCGCAGTTGACCGGGACGAAGGGGCCGGCCGCCCGCGGGGAGTTGGCGTGGATGGCCCGGGCGATCAGCTCCTTGCCCGTCCCGCTCTCCCCCAGGATCAGCACCGTGGTCTCGGTGGGGGCCACCCGCTGCACCATCTCCAGGATCGCCCGCATGGGGGGGCTGTCGGCGATGATGGCGTCCAGGCCGGTCCGCTCCTTCAGCTCCTGGCGCAGCGCCACGTTCTCGCGCTCCAGCGCCTTGAGCTGGAGGGCCTTCCGGATGGTCAGCCTCAGCTCGTCCCGGTTGAAGGGCTTGCTGATGTAGTGGAAGGCGCCGGCCCGCATGGCCTCCACCGCCATCTCGATGGTCCCGAAGGCGGTGAGGATGATCACCTGGATGTTGGGGTCCACCTTGCGGACGCCTTCCAGGACCTGCAGCCCGTCCATCCCCGGCATGCGGACGTCCGTGACCACCAGGTCGGCCCCCTCCTTCCTCAGGAGCTCCAGGCCCTGCTCGCCGCTGCCGGCCGTGAGGACGGCGTAGCCCTCCTGCGCCAGGTTGTACTCCAGGACGCGCCGGAGGCTCTCGTCGTCGTCAATGACCAGGATCTTGACCCGCTTCATACCCGAATGGCTCCCTCCAGCGGCAGGGTGACCACGAAGGCCGTCCCCTTGCCGCGCTGGCTCATGACCCGGATCGTGCCGTGGTGGTTTTCGATGATCCGGTGGGTGATGGCCAGGCCCAGCCCGGTGCCGTCCTTCTTGGTGGTGAAGAACGGATCGAAGATGCGGCCCAGGTCCTCCTCCCGGATGCCGGGCCCCGTGTCGTCGAAGACGACCTCCACATACTCCGGGCGCCCCCCGCCGGTCCCCCCGGGGATGAGGCGCGTCGAGATGGCCAGGTCCCCGCCTTCCGGCATGGCCTCCACCGCGTTCAGCATGATGTTCAGGAAGGCCTGCTTCAACAGCGTCTCATCCGCCATGACCCGGGACGGGCCGGCGTGGAAGGTGGTAAAGATCTGGACCCGGTGGGCCCGCGCCTGCCCCGAGATCAGGCCCTCCAGGGCGGCCAGCACCTCCCGGACGTCCAGCGGCGCGAAGTGCGGCGTGACGGGCCGGGCAAAGTTCAGGAAGTTGGTCAGGACGTCGTTGAGGCGCTCCACCTCCTTCAGGAGGATGGCGTAAAACTCGGCCTTGGGGTGACCGGCCCGATAATCATCCTGGAGGATCTCCACCGCCCCCTTGATGGCCCCCAGGGGATTGCGGATCTCGTGGGCCAGGCCGGCCGAGAGCTGGCCCAGCGCCGAGAGCCGGTCCGCCCGGCGGAGCTGGGTCTCCTTCTCCAGGAGCAGGCGCGTCTGCTCCTGCAGCTCCCGGTGCGACTGCGCCAGCGTCTCGGCCTGGATCTCCAGGCCGCGCCGGTAATGCTCCTGCCGGTCCACCACCAGGCCGATGAGCAATCCCACGGCCACGAAGATCGGAATCTCCAGCAGGTAGCCGATGGTCAGGCCCCCGTGATCCACCATCAGGACGTGGGGCAGGTACGCGAGGATGATCAGGCCGGCCGTCCCCAGCCCTCCGCGGAGGCCGTACCACAGTCCGCCCAAGGTGATGGGCAGATAGTACAGCCGGACGAAGATGTCGTGCTGGACCTGATGGTTGACCGGGGTCAGGACGTGACCGAGGGTCACCAGGGCGACCGCGGCGATCAGGATGGCCGGCCGGATCCACCGGATCAGGCCGCTTTGTCCGGAACTCACCGTGCCCTCCCGAATGTCGCCCCGGACCACCCGGTTGCAGGCCGTCCCTTCGGCAGGCGCACGGCACGCCACGCCATGGCCAGGCCCGGGACGCCGGTGAGGCTGCGCCCGCCGTCCCCCGGCAAAGCCGGGCCGCCCACCGCAACGCCCGCCCCCCGCTCCGTGGGGATGACCAGGCCGTTACGCAGGAGGGCCCCGCGCCGGCCGCGCACGGCCAGATCGGGGTCGCGGGTCGCGGAAGAAGTTTCGGCGGAGCGGCGAGGTCCCCGCAGGAGGCGCACGGTCATCCCGCCCACTCCGGCGCGCTACCCCCGCTCACCGCGCGGGCGACGGCCCGGGAGATTCCGCTCCGGTCGCTTCCGGAACCGGGGCGGGCGGCGGGATGGCCAGATCGCGGATGACCTGTCCCGAGACGCCCAGGGACGGCATGGGCCTGCCGTTCAGGAAGAGCTCCACGCCGCCGGCGTTGCCCACCGTGACCACGAACCCCGTGTCGGCCACGAAGCGCGCCGTTTGCCCCTTCTGGAGCAGGACGTCCCGTTCCTGTCCGCCGTCGGCGCGGACCGCCATCCACGTGACCTCCACCGCGCGGGCCGTGAGGAGGAAGCGTGGCGCCTTGCGCTCCGCCTGGGGGGGACCAGCGGGAAGAGCCGCCTGACCCGGCTCCGGCGCCGGCGATCCCGGCGAAGGGGCCACCGACCCCGTGTCCGGGGCAGGGGCCTCGGCCTGGGTGGACGGCGATTCGGCTGGAACCGCCACCCGCGGGGGCGAGGGGCGGCGTTCTGCGGCTCGCTTCGAGCCCAGGGACAGGGCGATGAACACCAGCGGCGTCACGACCAGGATTGCGGCGGCGGTCCAGAGGACCTGCTTCCAGGGGATCGTCGGCGCGGGCGGCCGGGAGGGGACCGCCGCCAGCGATCCACCGGGCGGGCGGCGGATCGCGCTGCGAAACTCCGCCTCCAGCGCCTTCGCGTCCAGCTTGAGCAGCAGGGCGTACTCGTGCAGGAGCCGGATCAAGTAGGCCGGGTCGGGCAGCAGCCGGTAGTCATCCGCCTCCAGGGCCTGCAGCAACCGCAGCGGGACCTTGCTCTGGTACGCCGCCTGCTCGGGCGTGAGGCCGCGCTCCTCGCGCTGCTTCTGCAGCATCTGCCCGATGGTCAGCTTCTCACCCACGGTGCGAATTCCCTCGCGATCAACGGGGATCCGCTGCGCCTCACCCGGACGCGCGCTGCCTACTCCCGCCCGCCACCGCGCACCAGGAGGACCGAGACGGGTGCGCTGCGGACCACCTCGTCCGACACGCTGCCCAGCCGAGGCTCCTCCACCGACCCCTCCCCATCGCTCGCCAGGACGACCAGGTCGTAGCCGCCCTCCCGGATCTCGGCCAGGATCTCCGTCGCGGGGTCCCCCTGCCGCACCTTGCGGTCGGCCTCGAGCCCCAGCGCTTTCAGCCGATCCCGGGCCTGCACGGCCACCTCCAGCCCGTGGCCCTCATGCCCGAAGAGGCGCTCGACCTCGCGGAGCTCGGCCTCGTGGAGGCGCTCGTAGTGCCGCAGCCGCTCGTCCACCTCGGGGATGACATACAAGACGACGCCCTGGATGCCCGCGTCTTTCAGCCAGGCGACCCCACGGGCCAGGGCGCGGCTCGCCCCTTCCGACCCGTCCACGCAGAACAGAACGCGCATCGCTCCTCGGGCCTCCTCCTCGGGAACGCGCCAGCCGGGATCAGTGGAACCCCGTCCAGAGCTTCAACGCCAACCCCAGATTGGAAAGGAGCAGCGCCGTCATCGTCTGGGGGACGGCCAGCCACATCCACCGGGGCCAGCCGATCCGATGCCCTTTCTTCTCCATGGCGGCATAGGCCACCACGTTGGCCGAGGCCCCGATGGGCGTCCCGTTTCCCCCGATATCGGTTCCCAGGGACACGGCCCACACCATGATCGAGAGGGCCGGCACCCCCACCTGCCCCGCAATCTCCCTGATCACGTAGGCCATGCTCAGGGCGAAGGGCACGTTATCTATGATAGCCGAAGACAGGGCCGAGAACCACATCAGCGTCGAGAGCAAGGCCAGATCCTGGTGGCGAAACACGTTGGCGATCAGGTCCGCCAGGGCCTTGATGGCGCCGGTCTTCTCCAGCCCTCCCACCACCACGAACAGGCCGATGAAGAATAGCAGGACATCGTAATCAATCTTGCGCAGGATGTCCTCGGTCTTGCTGCCTCCCAGGATGAGGATGAAAAAGGCCGGGACCAGCGGCGCCAGAGGGGCCGTCATCGGGATGTTCAGGGTGTGCTCCATCCAGGCATGCGTCACCAGGAAGAGGATAGCCACCAGGAAGGCCCCCAGGCCGAGCTTGAAGAGGCGCACATCCTTGATGGCCTTGGCCGGGTCCATGGCGAGGAGCGCCTGCCGGTCCACGCTGCCCCCATGGAGCAGCCGCTTCCGGCATTGCAGGTACGCCACACCGACCGCCCCGAGACCCGCCAGCACTGCCGTGGGCCCGTTGTGGATCACGAAGTCGTTGAAGGAGAACCCCAGCATGAGGCCGAGAATCACATTGGGCGGATCGCCCACCAGCGTGGAGGCGCCGCCGACGTTGGCCAGGCACACCTCGGTCACCACGACCGGGATGGCGTCAAACTTGAGGAGGCGGGAAAGCTCATAGGTCAGGGTCGCAAAGAACAGCATCACCGTGATGCTGTCCATGAACGCCGACAGAAATCCCGTCACCAGGGGGAAGACCACGAAGATCCGCAAGGGATTGTAATCCAGCTTCTTGGCCACCACCAGGGCCATGTAGGTGAAGAAGCCCGCCTCGGACAGGACCGCGATGATGGTGAACATGCCGAAGAGCAGGCCGACCGTCTCCCAGTGGACGTACTTGGTGACCGCCTCCTTCAGGCTGAGGACACCCACCAGCAGCAGGACGATGGCCCCGGACATGGACACGATGGTCCGGTTGATCTTCTCCATGCCGATGGCCACGTAGGTGACCAGGAAGATCGAGACGGCCACGACGGTCGAAACAGCCATGCCTGCGTTCTCCTCCTTCCGTTCCCGAGGCCACGCCGCGAACCGCGACCGGGCGGGCGGCGCTCCCCTGTGCCATCGCCGCCCCCGGTCGAGAAATCGCGTGCCACCCTAACACACGCGCCCCGCAGTGACAAGGCCAAGGGGCTTGGCCCGTTCCGACCGCGTCTCATCCGCCGGAAGGGGCATCCCGGTCCGGCGGCAGTTCCGCCGGATTCGCCTCGACCTGGAGCCCCCGGACCCCCTGGCGCGCCCGCGACAGAAGCCCCTTGAGATCCTCGCGGCTGTTCTGTAGCTGCGTGATCGTCCGGGACAGGCGCCCGTCCACCTCGCCCTCCATCTTCTCCAGGGCGTCGGCCACGGTCGTGAGCGCCTGGCTCAGCCGGGCCGTGTCTATCTCGGTGCCGAAGCGCAGGACGAGCTGGAGCAGGGACAACAGATACGGAATGGCCTGGGTATAGCTGATGATGACGACCCCCTGCTTGAAGGCCTCCACATGCGCCTCCACGCACAGATCGAAGACCGCGTCCGGCACCGCCAGGACGCCGAGCTGGATGGTGCGGTCGGGATCGAGGTACTTCACCACCTCCCGGACCTTCTTCTTCACCTCGGCCTGGATCTCCTCGGCGAGCGTCTTGCGGAGCGCGGGATCCTCCACCTCCTGTAACCGCTCCACCTGGGAGAGGGCCGGCCACTTGCTGTCGATGGGCAGCAGCCGGCCGTGCGGCAGGCGCAGGGCGAACTCCACCGGCTTGTTGTTGATGGTGAGGTTCATCTCCCGCAGCTCGGCCGGGAGCTGGGCCAGGATCGTCGCCAGGATGTTCTCGCCCGCGATCCCGCGGGACTTGGTGCCGGCCAGCACCGTTTCGAGGCGCTTCAGGACCTCCCGGGCCTCCCGCTCGTGCTTCTCCCGGACCTCGTCGGCGGATTGCATCTGGGCGATCAGTTCGCGGGTCTGGGCGATCTCGGCCCGCAGGCCCTGCTGGGCGGCGGCCAGATTCCCCGCCAGGGATTCCTGCACCTGCGTGAGGTGCTGCGCCAGCAGCTCCTGGGTCCGGACCGTCCGATTCACCAGCTCCGTCACCGAGGTGAGGGCCTGCTGCGTATGGTGAATTCGCTGTGTGAGGGCCTCGGCGGTCTGCTGGACGGCCGCCTGGCCCTGCTCCCGCGTCTGCACGACTTCCGAACGAAGGGCTTCCTGGGTCCGGGCAAAGGCCTGGACCTCGCCGGACAACTGCCCCAGCCGTGCCCCGAGGTCCCCGAGGCTCGTCTGGACGTTGGCCAGGACCGTCCCGGCCAATTCGTCGCCCGGCCGCCGGCGCAAGGCGAGCGCCAGGGCGAGAAGCCCCAGGAAGAGCAGGATCCCGAGGACGGCCAGGACAATCAGAACTCGATCTTGCGCCATGTCCCACCCCATAGACCTGCGCAGGACGCGGACAGAGTACACAAGCCGGTCCCGGGATTCAACCTTTCTCTCCGGCCACCCTCTAAGTGGGTAAAGGGCACGACGAGTCAACCCGAGGAGAAAGGGCACCCAGAACTGAACAGCGTCCAGTGCGGAGGGGGGCTCTGATCGGTCGCCTGGCGGCATGACGGTTGCACCTCGCGACCGCGTGACCAAAAACACCGCACAGAAATCATTTGAGAGGAGGGCTCACATGAACGCTCGCTTGACCGTGGCGGCAGTCGCCGTCGCACTCCTGGGGTTCACCGCCCCGCATCTGGCTGAGGCCGGCGTGTTCAAGAATCGCGAGGTTCGGCAGCAGAAGCGCATCGAGCAAGGGGTCAAGAGCGGTGAGCTGACAGCCAGGGAGACCGCCAGGCTGGAGCAGGAACAGGCCAAGATCGAGGCCGACCGCGAGAAGGCTCTGGCCGACGGCACGCTGACCGGGAAGGAGAAGGCCAGGCTGACCCGGGAGCAGAACCGCGCCTCACGCCACATCTATCGCGCGAAGCATAACGCCCGGAAGCAGCCCGACGCGAAATAGCTCCCTCCCCCACCTCCACCCCCACGACGGGCCCGGTTCCTCCGCAGGGATTCCGGGCCCGTCCCGTTCTCCGACCAACCGCAGACCCCCCTCTTCCAAACCACAGATTTCGCAGAGTACGCCCTCCCCCGGGGGAGGGGTCGGAGGGGGGTTACAGGGGTTGGGTTCTCTCTCAAGGCGACACCGGGAGCCAGAGCGACGGAAGGGCCAGGAGGTTTGGAATGGTCTCGACACCCTCCCCGTGGAGGGCCATCCTCGGCAGGGGGCACAGGTGGATGGCCCGCATCCCGACGGCGCGCGCCCCCGCCACGTCGGTGGTCACGTCATCCCCGACATGCGCTGCCTCGGTCGCCAGGACGCCCAGGGCCGTCAGGGTTCGCCGGAAGATCTCGGGGTGCGGCTTGCGCAGGCCGACCTCGTCGGAGAACGTGAGGACGCTGAGGTAGGACGCCAGGCCCAGCCGGTCCAGGACCAGACGCAGCATCTTGCCAGGGGTTCGGCCCGTATTGCAGATGAGGCCGAGCCGCAGACCGGTGGCGTGGAGCGCTCGCACGGTGTCGAGCGCGCCGGCATTCGGAACGGGCAGCGCCGAGAGGATGGGGAGGCAGTACGCCTCCTCCAGGGCGTCCATCACCTCGCCGTCGGCGGGGACGGCGCCGTCAACGCCGAGCTCCTGCAGGAGCAGGCGGAGCTGCCCTCGCGATCCCACGTCCCGCTGGGTCCCCCAGATCCCCTCGAGCCGGACGCCCACCGCATCGTAGGCTCGCCCCACCGCGGCCAGCTCCACCTGGAGGCCTTGGCGGGTGAGGACTCCGTGGATGCGCCCGACCCGATCCTCCCGCGCCTGGCGCACCCCGTCCGGTGTATCCAGGATCAACGTCTGCCACAGGTCGAAGGTTACGGCCCTCGGCACGCTCGGCATGCTCCTGATCCTTCCGGTGCTCCGCGCTGCCCTTCGCATCCGGCCTCCGCCGCCTCGCCAATTACGCTAGCATAGGCCCCGGGCTCCCGCAACGGCCACCCGGGCGTCCGGATCTGCTGACATCCCTTCGCCCCGCGCCTGCCTTTTTCTTGAAGCCCCCGGAGGCCCGTGCTATCCTCCCGCCGTCGTCGCACCCAGTGGAGGTGATCGCCATGGCGCTCTGTACCGAATGCGAGGCCGAGATCCCGCTGGACCCATCCACGGAGGTCGGGGAGATCATCCAGTGCCCCGACTGCGGCACGGATCTGGAGGTCCTGAGCCTGCACCCGCCGGAGCTGGCCCCCGCCCCCGAGGAAGAGGAGGACTGGGGCGAATGAAGATCGGCATCCTGTGCTCCCTGATCCGCAAGGAAGAGAAGCTGCTCTTCGATGAATTCCGCCGGCGGGGTCACGACTTCACCCGCCTGGACGACCGCGAGCTGATCCTCGACCTGCACCACCGGCAGTGGGACTTCGACGTCATCCTGGAGCGCTGCATCAACCACTCCCGGGCGCTGCACACCCTGAAGTACCTCAACGACTGCGGCGTCAAGACCGTCAACACGTACGAGGTGGCCAACACCTGCGGGGACAAGCTGCTGACGACCCTGGCCCTGATCCGGGATGGCATCCCGACGCCCAGGGTGTACGTGGCCTATACGCCCGAGGCGGCCCTGCAAGCCATCGAGCAGCTCGGCTATCCGGTCGTCCTCAAGCCGGCCGTCGGCTCGTGGGGGCGCCTGCTCTCCAAGGTGAACGATCGGGATGCGGCCGAGGCGCTTCTGGAGCACAAGGAGACCCTCGGTTCCTACCACCACTCCACCTACTACATCCAGGAGTACGTGGAGAAGCGCGGCCGGGACATCCGCTCCTTCGTCGTCGGGGACGAGACCATCTGCGCCATCTATCGGAGCGCGCCGCACTGGATCACCAACACGGCCCGGGGCGGCGTCGCCACCAATTGTCCGGTGACCCCCGACCTCAACGAGCTCTCCCTGCGGGCGGCCAAGGCCGTGGGGGGCGGCGTGGTCGCCATCGACATCTTCGAGACGCCGGACGGCCTCACGGTGAACGAGGTCAACTACACCATGGAGTTCCGGAACAGCATTGATACCACCGGCGTGAACATCCCGGCCAAGGTCGTGGACTATGTCCTCCAGGTGGCGCGGCGTTAGCGGCCGACCACCCGCTACGGACGACTGCCCACGGACCACGGATCATGGACCGCAGAGACGCCCAGGGGTTCTCCCCTGTCCTCCATCGTCGGTGATCCGTCGTCCACGGGGGTAGACGCGTGATCACGGTCGGCGTCGTCGGCGCCTCCGGCTACACCGGGGGCGAGACCCTCCGCATCCTGCTCCGCCATCCGGGGGTCGAGGTGGTCCAGGTTACCTCGGAATCCAATGCCGGCCACTTCGTGTACTCGATCCATCCCAACCTCCGGAAGCAGACCCCGCTCAAATTCATCCGCCTCAACGACCTCAAGCCGTGCGACGTCTTGTTCCTGTGCCTCCCGCATGGCAGCGCCATGCGCCGGATCGGGCAACTGGAGAGCCTGGCGAAGACGCTCGTCGACCTCAGCGCCGATTTTCGCCTGCGGAACCCCGGCGATTATCCGGCCTGGTACGGCCATCCCCATGAGGCGCCCGGGTACCTCGACAGGTTCGTCTACGGCATCCCGGAGCTTCGCCGCGAGGCCATCCGCCAGGCCAGATTCATCACCGGCGCGGGCTGCCTGGCCACGGCGTCAATCCTGGGGCTCCTCCCCGTATTCCGGCACGACCTCCTGGCCCGGCGCGAGGTCTTCATCGAGGCCAAGGTCGGATCGTCGGCCGTCGGCGATACGCCGAGTCTCTCCACCCACCACCCCGAGCGCAGCGGATCGGTCCGCTCGTTCCAGCCCACCGGCCACCGCCACACCGCGGAGATCGTCCAGGAGCTTTCCTTCGGCCGACCCCTGGCGGTCCACTTCAGCGCCACCGCCGTCGAGGCCGTGCGCGGCGTCCTGGCGACATGCCACGTCTTCCTGAAGGAGGGGATCGAGGAAAAGGACCTCTGGAAAGTCTACCGGTCCGAGTACGGCGCCGAGCCGTTCATGCGGATCGTCAAGGAGCGCCAGGGCATCTACCGGTATCCCGAGCCGAAGATTCTCGCCGGCACCAATTTCTGCGACGTCGGCTTCGAGAAGGAGGCCGCGGGTTCCCGGCTAGTCGTCATGGCCGCCCTGGACAACCTGGTGAAGGGCGCGGCCGGAAACGCCGTCCAGGCCATGAACCTCGCCTGCGGCCTGCCCGAGACGGCCGGCCTGGAGTTCCCCGGGTTGCACCCGATCTGAGGAGAAGGCAGGCACTCCCCGTCAGGGGTGAGGCGTGAGGCGGCCTCTGTTGCCTGTTCCCCCAGGGCTGACGCCTTACGGTATCAGCGATGCTGGTCGTCAAAATCGGCGGTGGATCGGGAACGCAGATCGAGCCGACGGTCGCGGACCTGACCGAGATGCTCCGAGGCGGTCGGCGCCTCGTCCTGGTCCACGGCGCCTCGGGCGAGACCAACCTCCTGGCGCACAGGCTGGGGAAGCCGCCGCGATTCGTGACCTCCGTTTCGGGCATGGAGAGCCGCTACACGGACCGCGAGACCCTGGAGATCTTCGCGATGGCCTACTGCGGCAAGGCCAATAAGGCGATCGTCGAGGCGTTCCAGAAGCGCGGTGTCAACGCCGTGGGTCTCTCCGGCCTGGACGGGCGGATCTTCGAGGGGAAGCGCAAGGATACCCTCACCATCCTGGAGGGCGGGAAGCGCAGGGTCCTGCGCGGCGATTACACGGGCAGGGTCGAGCGGGTCAATGCCGGCCTGGTCACCCTCCTCCTCGACCACGGCTTCCTGCCGGTCCTCTGCCCGCCCGCGGCAAGCTACGAGGGTGAAGCGGTCAACGTGGACGGGGACACGGCCGCGGCCGTGCTGGCCCGCGCGCTCCAGGCCGAGGCATTCATCATGCTCTCCAACGTGCCCGGCCTCCTCCGCAAGCTGGACGATCCGAACTCCCTGGTGTGCCGGATCCCCGCCCGGGCGATCGACGACTTCCTGCCCCTCGCCCACGGCCGGATGAAGCGCAAGCTCATGGCCGCGGCCATCGCCCTCGGGGGCGGCGTCGGTCGCGTCATCCTGGGCAGCGCCAACATCGAGAAGCCCGTGACCTCCGCCCTGGCCGGGCAGGGAACGGTGATCCAGTAGGCATGGATCTCAAGCGTACCGAAGACCAGTTCTCCGTCGGGGTGTACCAGAAGCGCGATCTGGCCATCGTCCGCGGCCGGGGGGCCAAGGTCTGGGACGACGCCGGTCGCGAGTATATTGACTGCGTGGCCGGCGTCGGCGTAGCCACCGTGGGACACTGCAACCCCGCCGTGGTCCAGGCCATCCAGGAGCAGGCGGCGCGGCTGATCACCTGCAACGAGCTGTTCTACAACGATGCGCGCGCCCGGTGCCTGGAGCGGCTGAACCGGATCACCCCCGAGGGCATTGACCGGTTCTTCCTCTGCAACTCCGGCACCGAAGCCGTCGAGGGCGCGATCAAGTTCGCCCGGATGGCCACCGGACGCACGCGCGTGGTGGCCGCCATGCGGGGCTATCACGGGAAGACCCTGGGCTCCCTCAGCGCGACGTGGGAGCGGAAATACCGGGACCCCTTCGCCCCCCTGGTGCCCGACTTTCTCCACGTCCCCTACAACAACGTGGCGGAGTTCGAGAAGGTCATTGACGACCGGACGGCCGCGGTGATCCTGGAGCCGGTCCAGGGCGAGGGCGGCGTCCGTCCCGCCACGGCCGAGTTCTTCCAGGCCGTCCGCAACGCATGTGACCAGCGCGGCGCGCTTTTCATCATGGACGAGATCCAGACCGGCTTCGGCCGGACGGGCCGGATGTTCGCCTGCGAGCATTTCGGGGTCCTGCCCGACATCCTCACCATGGCCAAGGGGATCGCCGGCGGAATCCCCATGGGCGCCATCGGCATTGACCGGCGCGTGGGAGAGATCGAGAGGCAGTCCCACACCTCCACCTTCGGCGGCAATCCCCTGGCCTGCGCCGCCGCCGTGGCCGCCATGGATTTCCTGGTCGAGCAGGACCTGCCCCGGCAGGCGGCCGAGAAGGGGGCGTACTTCACGGAGCGGCTGCGGGCGATCGGCGATCCCCGCATCCGCGAGATCCGCGGGCTCGGCCTGATGATCGGCATGGAGCTGAAGCAAAAGGCGGCTCCCGTCGCCCAGGCCATGCTCCGCGAGGGTATCCTGGTCCTCCTGGCCGGGACGACCGTCCTCCGCTTCCTGCCACCCCTCGTCATCACCCGCGACGAGATAGATGCCGTCGTCTCCGCCCTCACCAAGGTCCTGGCTGCTGCGCCGGCAGCCACCGCAGAATGATCGGGCGTGCGCAGGTGCCATCCCGGCTCTCGGCCACCCAGGCTGTCGCCAGGGTGCCCGGCGCTCGGCTCGCCCCCGCCTGAGCTATGGACCCCGTCACGCTTCTCCAGCGCATGGTCGAGATCCCTTCCCTGTCCGGGGAGGAGGCGGCCCTCGCGGCCTTCCTGGTCGAGACGATGCGGTCGCTCGGCTTTCAGGCCCGTATTGACGAGGCGGGCAATGCCGTGGGCATCCTGGGCGAGGGGCCGAAAGAGATCGTCCTGCTCGGCCACATGGACACGGTTCCCGGACTGGTGCCGGTCCGGATCGAGGAGGGCAAGCTCTACGGCCGGGGCAGCGTGGACGCGAAGGGCCCCCTGGCCGCCTTCATCGCGGCCGCGGCCCGCGTCGCTCCGCTTTCGGGCAAGCGGATCGTGATCATCGGCGCCACCGAGGAAGAGGCGGCCAGCTCGAAGGGCGCCCGCTACGCGACCCGCACCTTCTCGCCCAGCTTCTGCGTGATCGGCGAGCCTAGCGGGACCCGCGCCGTCACCCTCGCCTACAAGGGGCGGGTCGTCCTGGCGTACGAGGCGGCGGCGGGGGCGACCCACTCCGCCTCACAGGCGGGCGGCATCCTGGAACAGGGGGTGGAGTTCTGGAACCGCGTCAAACGGTGGGCGGACGACCTCAACGCCGGCAAGAAAATGGTCGAATGCCTGGACCCCGCCCTGCGGGAGATCCGGAGCGAGAACGACGGCCTCACGGAATCCATTCACCTCCGCGCGTCAATCCGCATCCCGCTGGGCCTCTCCCCAGAGGGCGTCCGTCGCCAGATCGAAAGCCTGAAGCCAGACCTGGGCCGGCTTCGATTCTGGGGGGAGGACCCCCCGTATCGCGCGGCGAAGAACACGCCGCTGGTCCGTGCCTTCCTTCAGGCCATTCGCGAACACGGGTTGGATCCCGCCTTTAAAGTGAAAAGCGGGACCTCGGACATGAACGTCGTCGGCCCCGCCTGGAACTGCCCCATCCTGGCCTACGGTCCCGGCGACGCGAGCCTGGATCACACCCCCCACGAGCACCTCGACCTGGCCGAGTACCGGCAGGCCATCGCCATCCTGGCCCGGGTCCTCACCCTGCTGTAAGCGCCCCCCGCCCGGATCGGCGGCCCTACCCCTCGGGCGCCGCCCGAACCAGCAGGATGGGCCGCCGGAGCCTCTCCACCACCTTGGGGGTGAGACTCCCCGACCAGAAGGCGTCCATGGCGCCCTTGCCATGGCTCGCCATGACCACCAGGTCCGCCCCTGCCCTGACGGCCGCCTCCACCAGACATGCGGCTGGCTCCCCCCGGCTGACGTGGCTCGACGCGGTGAGCCCCTCGGCCGAGAGCGTCCGGGCCAGCCGCCGCACGTACTCCTCCGCCCCCTGCTCCGCCATGTCCAGCAGGGCCCGGGTCGCCATCGGCATCAGGACGCCGGTCGCCGCCTCGTGACCCGAGAGGGTCCCCAGCGTGGGCACGACGATCTCCAGGTGAAGGCTGGCCTGCCAGGCCCGGGCCAGGGCCGAGGCCACGGGCAGCGCCGGCTCGTGACCGGCGGTTCCATCCAGGGGCACCAGGATGGTCCGGCACACGAAGGGGGGCGCCTCCCCCTGCGCGGCGGGGTTGACGAGCAGGACGGGGGTCGTCCCCCGCTGGAGCGCCTGCAAGGCGATGCGGCCGAAGAGAAAGCCCCGCACGCCGCCCGTGCCGTGGGTGGACAGGACGACCAGGTCCGCGCCGAACTCCTCCGCATGGTCCACGATGGAATCCGCCACGCTCCCCTGCCTGGGGCGATGGACGTGGACTTCGACCTCCCGGCCCTGCAGCACCGGCCGCCGCGCCACCTCCTCGAGGTAGGCCTGGGCCTGATCGCCCTCCGTGAGGTGCATCTGGCCGTGAATCGAGTCGGGGGCGCCCTCCTCGATGATGTGGAGAAGCTTCAGGCGCGCCCCGAAGGCCTTGGCCATCGCCGCAGCCGCGGGGAGCACCGATTCCGCCAGGCCGGAACCGTCCAGAGGGACCAGGATCTCACGGATCACGCGACTCACCCTCCGGGAAAGAGGGTCTCATAGAGCAGGAAGATGTTCAAGGAAATGATGAGGAGGGTCATGGCTCCGGCGAGCAGCGTCGTCAGGCGGCGGTTGACCAGGACCCCCATCAGATCGGCGCGGGCGGTGAAGATCACCAGGGGCACCAGGGCGAAGGGAAGGCCGAAGCTCAGCACGACCTGGCTGATGACCAGGGTGCGGGTGGGCTCCAGCCCGATGGCGATCACCGCGAGCGCCGGGAGCATCGTCACCAGCCGCCGCAGCCAGATGGGGATCTGCCGGTGGATGAAGCCCTGCATGATCACCTGGCCGGACATGGTCCCCACCGTGGACGAGGACAGGCCGGAGGCCAGGAGCGAGACGGCAAATACCCAACTGGATGCCGTCCCCAGGAGCGGGGCGAGCGTCCGGTGCGCCTCCTCGATGGTCCCTACCGAGGTGAGGCCCTTGGCGAAGAAGGTGGCCGCGGCCATGATCAGCATGGCCCCGTTCACCAGCCCGGCCAGCCCCATGGCCAGCGTGACGTCCACGCACTCGTACCGGAACAGGCGCCGCAACTGGCCGGGATCCCGCACGATGATCCGCCCCTGGGTCAGGGCGGAGTGGAGGAAGACCACATGCGGCATGACCGTGGCGCCCAGGATGCCGGTCGCCAGCAGGACGCTCTCCGCCCCGCTGAACCGGGGGATCACGGAATGATAGACGATCTGCCCCCAGTCGGGCCGGCCGAAGATGGTCTCCAGGAGATAGCAGAGCGCAATGATCCCCACGAATCCCGTGATGACCGCTTCCAGCGGGCGGAATCCGCGCCGCTCCAGGGCCAGGATGGCAAAGGTGGTCGTCCCGGTGAGCAGCCCCGCGAGAAAGAGCGGCAGGCCCAACAGCAGGTTGAATCCCAGGGCCGCCCCGAGGAATTCCGCCAGGTCCGTGGCCATGGCGACGACCTCCATGATCGCCCACATGGCCCAGACGATCCAGCCCGGGAACTGGTCGCGGCACATCTCGGCCAGATTCCGCCCCGTGGCGATCCCCAGCTTGGCCGAGAGGGCCTGGGTCAGCATGGCCATCAGGTTGCTGGCCACGATGACCCAGAGGAGCATGTACCCGAACTGGGCCCCGCCCTGGATATTGGTGGCGAAGTTGCCGGGGTCCACATAGGCCACGCTGGCGATGAAGGCCGGCCCCAGGAACGGGAACAGCCGCCGGTACCAGGCCTGGCGGCTCTTGCCCTCCAGCACCTCGGTGGCGTGGGCAACGGTTCGGACGTCGCCCGGCCGCACCTCGGGCGGGAATGCAGGTGGTGTGGACTGCGGGGCGGACTCCCGGTCCTGGTCCATGCGACCTCACTGGAGAAGGGCCCCGGCGCCGGCCGGAGGGCACTGCTGCCGATGCAACGATCGCTTACGGGCGGACGATCAGACGCCCGTCCATGAGGCCGGGGTGCAAGGTACAGGTGTATGCGAACTCCCCGGAACTAGCGGGAGTGAATCGAAGGGTCGAGGACTCGCCCGGCTGGAGCGGCCTGGGTGTCCGGAGGCCGAGGCCGACCAGGGCAAAGTCGTGCCGGATGGCGCCCGGCTCCCCGTTGCGAATGGTGATCTCGACGGGAATCCCTCGCCGGAGCTCGAGCGGGGGATTGATCCCGTTGAACTTCACCGCCTGTGCCTGAATGAGAATGCGCTGGCGTGGCTGTCGAGCCTTGCCAAAGACACCGCCGTATCCGATGGCAAAGGCCAGGGCCGCCACCGCCCCCATGGCAAGAGCCAGCCGGAGGGTCAACCGGCGACACATATCTCCTCCACTCGCGGGGCGATCAGCGCTGAACCAGCAGCCCCGTGAGGTACATGAGGCCCAGGCCCAGGATCAGTCCCAGGAAGGTTGCCGGGCGGCCCGCGGCTTCCCGGGCGTCCCGGATCATCAGCTTCAACAATTCGTACACCACCTGGAAGATCGCGCCGGCCCCCAGCGCCAGGAACAGGACGGACCAGATTGCCGAGTAGGTGAACCCGCCGATCCAGGTGCCCAGGACCGTGGGGCCGCCCGACAGCAGGCCCATGAGGCAGAGGTGCCTCAGCCGCACCCCATCACGGGCCACGGGGGCCACCACGTCGAAGCCCTCCGTCGTGTTGTGGATGGTGAAGCCCGCGATCAGGAATGTCCCGAGGGCGACATTGCCCAGGGCGTAGGCCGCCCCGATGGCCAGCCCCTCCCCCAGGTTGTGCAGGCCGATCCCCGCGGCGATCATATAGGCGAGGGCGAGCCGCTCCCCTCCCCCCTGCCCGCACGGGCTCGACCCACCGTTCGCTCCCCCACCGCCATCAGCCCCAGGAGCCCCAGGCTGACACCGATCAGGACGATCCCCACGCCCTTGAAGGTCCCCGGGATTTTCCCTGTCGCTTCCAGCGCCTCCTTGAGGGCGTCCACGCCCAGAAGATCAGGAGGCCGGCCGGGAGGCCCCAGGTGAGAAACTGTCGCCGGCTGAGGTCTGGCATCTTCCCCCTCCTGCTATGCCCCGCCCTCTGCACGGGTCTCCACCCGGATGTGCGCGGCGAGGTCCCGCCCCAGCACGTGCGAGGTCTCCCCGGTCTTCAGCGTGATCGGGCCGTTGAAGGGCGCCTTGTCCAGGACCTCGAAGGCCGTATCCGGCACCAGGCCGCGCGTCCCGAGATACCGGAGCATCTCGGCCGTACTGTCGCTCACCTGCCGGATGACCCCGCTCTCTCCCGGCTCCATGTCCGAGAGGCGCGCCTGAATGCCCGCGGCCAGCCTCCCGTCCTTGTCCGGGATCGGCTCGCCGTGGGGGTCCCGGGTGGGCCGGCCCAGGGCCTCGAAGATCTTCTCCTCGAACTCCTCCGAGATCACGTGCTCCAGCCGCTCCGCCTCCTCGTGGACCTTGTCCCAGGTGTAGCCCAGCACCTCCGCCAGATACAGCTCGACCAGGCGGTGGTGGCGAATCACCTCCAGGGCGACCTTGCGCCCCGCCCGGGTCAGCGTCACGCCCTGGTAGGGGTTGTGCCGGAGCAGCCGGAGTCCCGCCAGCTTCTTGACCATGCCCGTCGCCGAGGCCGCGGCCACATCCATGGCCTCGGCCAGGGCGCTGGTGGTGACGGGGCGGCCCGCCTCTTCCAGCTTGTAGATCGCCTTGAGGTAATCCTCCACCGCCTCGCTCAGCATCGGACCTCCAAAATATTTTTTTAGCCTTGCCTAAAATAACCGGCGACCCTGCCGGTGTCAAGTCAAATCGCACCGTTGGGAACGGCATGCCGTGGTCGGGGCGTTAGCAAATGTTCTGGACAGGGATGCGGAAAGGTAGATGCGGCGCCGCCGGAATGGCGCAGGCGGAGCGGATGGGGCGGGAGGCAGGGGACTTAGAACAGCCAGAGATCCTCGGGGGGGAACTCGACCCAGCGATCGCCCGGCGGCAAGGCCGATCGGCCCCAGGCCCGCACGCGCAGATCCCCCCGCGTGAGGAGGTACTCCCAGCGCTCGCCGAGGTACAGGGAGGTCTCCAGCCGCATGGCCAGGCGATTCTCGCCCGGCCCCTCGGCGAGCCGCGTGCGCTCCAACCGGATGAAGCCGGTGGCGGGGGCGCCCACGCCGATCGGGGAGAAGAGCGTCCCCCAGAGGCCAAAGCCCTCGCCCTCCAGGCGGCCCCGCCCCTCTTGCACGGCGGTCAGCCTGCCGCTGAGCCGGTTGTTGGTGCCCATGAAGTCGGCGGTGACGGCGCTGGACGGGCGCTCGTACATGTCCTGGGGCGTGCCCTCCTGCTCGATCCGCCCGTCCCGCAGGAGCAGGACGCGGTCCGCGACCGCCATGGCCTCGACCTGGTCGTGGGTCACGTACAGGGCGCTGAGGTTGAGCTGCCGGATCAACTGGCGCAGCCAGGAGCGGGCCTCCTCGCGCAGCTTGGCGTCCAGGTTGGACAGCGGCTCGTCCAGCAAGAGGACGGGCGGCTGATACACCAGCGCGCGCGCCAGGGCGACGCGCTGCTGCTGGCCGCCCGAGAGCTGGTGGGGGTACCGGTCGCCGAGCGCCGCAAGACCCAGCCGTTCCAGGACCTCGCCGACCCGCCGCCGGATTTCGTCCTCGCCCGCCCGCCGCAGAATGAGCCCGTAAGCGACGGTGTCGAAGACGCGGCGGTTCGGCCACAGGGCATAGGACTGGAACACGAATCCCAGGCCGCGCTGCTCCGGCGGGACCTCGATCCCCCTCCCGGCATCGAACACCACCCGGTCGCCGAGGGTGATGCGGCCGGCGTCGGGGGTCTCCAGCCCCGCCACCGAGCGGAGCAGCGTCGTCTTGCCGCTGCCCGAATGGCCCAGGAGGGCAACCACCTCGCCGCGCATGAGGGCGAGCGACACCCCCTTCAGCACCTCGGTGCCGCCCAGGCGCTTCACGACCTGCTCCACCGCCAGCTCAGGCATGCAACCGCACTCCCAATCGCAGGGCCACGGCCAGGCCGGCGCCGATGAGGAGAACGTTGATGACGGACAGGGCCGCGATCAGGTCGAGCGCCCCCGTCCCCCAGAGCGACACGATCAGCGAGCCGATCACCTCGGTGTTCGGCCCCAGCAGGTAGACGCCCGTCGAGTACTCCCGGCAGAAGATCATGAAGATGAGCAGCCAGCTTCCCAGGAGCCCGAACCGGACCAGGGGCAGCGTGACGTCCCGGTACACGCGCATCTGCCCGGCGCCGGCGACGCGCGCCGCCTCTTCCAGCTCAGGGCCCACCTGGTAGAGCGCCGCAGAGATCAGGCGCAGGCCGTAGGCCACCCAGACGACGGTGTAGGCCAGCCACAGGCTGAACAGCGTGCTCCTGAGCGGCGTGAGTGGCTTGAAGAACAGGAAGATCCACAGGAAGGCCAATCCCGCGATGAGACCCGGCAGGGCCCGCGGCGTCATCACCAGGTAATCCAGCAGCACGGCGCCCCGGGCCTGCCAGCGGTGCGACGTGAGGGCGAGGCCCGCATAGGCCGCCACCGCCAGCGCGCCGCCGAGCGTGCCGATCAGCAGGGTGTTCACGATGCCGCGCACCAGGTTCGGGTACTCCATCAGCTCGTGGAAATGGTCCAGGGTCAGGACCTCGGCCACCCTGACCCCCTCACCCCAGGTCCTGACCACGGAGCGCAGCGCCACCCCGCTGAGCGGCACGATCACCGTGACGGTGAGCCACGCGAGGACGAGGGCCAGGGCGACCCACCGGTACCGCCCCAGGGGCAGCGGCCGGGCCGCCAGACCCTTGCCGCCCACGGTGACGTAGCGGCTGGCGGTGCGGAGCAGGTGGCGCTGCAGGTAGACCAGGGGCAGGGTGACCGCGATGATGGAGACCGCCACCACCGCCATCAGGTGGTAGGAGGGCGTGCCGAGCAGGTTGGTCAACTTGTAGAGGTACGTGGTCAGGACCAGGATGCCCGCGGGATCCCCCAAGACCAGCGGCAGCCCGAACAGCTCGAACCCCAGGAAGAACACCAGGACCCCGCTGAACACCAGGGCGGGGGCGACCAGGGGCAGGCTCACGCCGAGGGCGACCCGCCACACGCCCGCCCCGGCCGTGCGCGCCGCCTCTTCCAGCTCGGGGTTGAGGCTTTTCAGCGCCGAGGCCGTGTACAGGTAGACGTGGGGGACGTGGGTGAGGCCGGCGATCACGATGAGGCCGGCGGTCGAGTACAGATTCCAGGGCACCGCGCCGAGGAGCGCCTTCAGCCACAGGGAGAAGAAGCCGACGGGTCCCACCGCCACCACGTAGCCGAAGGCCAGCACGACTGGCGACAGGAAGATCGGGACCAGAAGCAGCGGCTCCATCCAGCGCCGCCCCGGCAGGTCGGTGCGGACCACCAGGAAGGCCAGCACGCCGCCGAGCGGCATGGCGATCCCGACCATGCCGAAGGCGATCAGCGCCGAGGTGGCGAAGGCCCCGCGGAAATCAGGATCCGCGAGGACGAAGCGGTAGGCGGCGAGCCCCAGCCCGGCCCCCGGCGCAAAAAACGGCGCGTTCAGCAGGCTCTGGTACAGGACCAGGCCGAGCGGGGCCAGGACGACCACGGCGACGGCGGCCACGGCGGCCAGCCGGACGGGATGGGCGCGCATCCGCACTCTCCGCTCAGCCACCCGGCGTGAGAGCCCGGATCACTGGGACCGCGCCGTCTGCTTCCACTTGTTCAGGACTTCGAGTCGCTTCGCCGGTTCCAGGTACTCCAGGAGCTTGCTGCTGACCGGGATCGGCTTCAGCTTGTCTCCCAGCTCCTTGGTGAGCGTGGCGGCCGTGGCCACCCCCTCGACGTCGCCCCGCACCGAATGCAGGAGCGACTGGTTCGCCATCAGGTTCTGGCCGCGCCGGGACAGCAGGTAGTCCAGGAACAGCTTGGCCGCGTTCGGATGGCGCGCCGCCTTGGGGATGAAGGCGATGCGCGACATGCCCAGGGTATAGTCCTTCGGGTAGAGGATGCCGATGGTCGGGTCCTTCCTCTGCCGCAGCAGCGCATACGAGCCGAAGATGTTGTAGGCGAGCAGGTGCTCGCCCGAGGCCACCTTCTCCATCATGGCCCCGGCGCTGGTGTAGTACTTGGCGCCGCTCTTGCCGAAGGCGGCCGCCAGGTCCCAGAACTGCGGCCAGTTGAGGAAGTCCTGGGTGATCAGCATGAACCCGACCCCGCTCTTCTCGGCGTCGTACATGGCGGCTTTGCCCTTGAAGAGCTGGGCCTTCTCCTTGAGGAGCCGCGCCAGATCGGCGTGCGACTGCGGGACGGCGTCGGCCGGGAGCAGCCGCTTGTTGTACACGATGACCAGCGGCTCCAGGGTGGTGCCGTAGGCCCGCTTGTCGGCCACCGACCAGGCCGGCAGGTGCGTGATCTCCGCCGACTCGTAGACCTGGGCGTAGCCGTCCGCGTCCAGCTTCATCTGCAGGTCCATGGCCGAACTCCACAGCAGGTCGCCGGTGCCGGCCCCCGCCGCCGCCTCACTGATGAAGCGGTTGTAGAGCTCGGTCGAGTTCAGGTCGTTGTACTCGACCTGCAGGAACGGGTACAGGCTCTTGAAGTCCTTGACCAGCGGCTCGGCGCTGGCCGAATCCGTCGTCGCGTACACGACCAGCTTGCCCTCTTTCCGGGCGGCCGCCACGATCTCCTTGTAGGCGGCCGGGTAGCCCTCCGGTACCTGCCCCGGGGCGAGGCCCGGCACGAGCGCGACGGTGGCGGCCAGGGCCAGGATCCAGCGTCTCCGTGTCATGTCTCCCTCCCGCGTTGAGCAGTGATCTCCACCCCATGTGCCCAGAGAATCTAGCACAGCCAGCAGACCAGGCCAAACCGAAACTGCCCTCGCCCCGGGCCCACCCGCGCGCCCCACCGGGGCCCGGAAAACCACGGGACCCTCGTACCCTGACGGATGCGTCCCGCCGCGGTTCCCGAACTCCCGAATCCCGCGCCGGAGCGGGAAACTGTCCGGCGCGCTTGGTTCTATTCCCCCATCACCTTGATGACGACGCGCTTGGACCGCTGCCCGTCGAACTCCGCGTAGTAGACCTGCTGCCAGGGGCCGAAGTCCAGCTTGCCGTCGGTGACGGGGATGATCACCTGGTGGTGCATGAGCAGGTTCTTCAGGTGGGCGTCGCCGTTGCGCTCCCCGGTGCGGTGGTGGCGGTAGTCCGGGCCCGTAGGAGCCAGCCGCTCCAGCCACTCGTCGATGTCCTGGATGAGGCCGTCCTCGGCGTCGTTCACATACACTGCCGCGGTGATGTGCATGGCCGAGACCAGGATCATCCCCTCGCGGATGCCGCTCTTTCTCAGGGCCGCCTCCACCTCCCGCGTGATGTTGACGTACTCGCGATGCCGCTTCGTCCTGAACGTGAGGTACTCCGTGTGGAACTTCATTCCGGGCCTCCAAAAACCGCAGAACCACCCCTCCATAACTCACAGATTTCGCAGAGGACGCACACCCCTCCCTTATATTTAGGCACTCAATGGAGACCTCGGGTAAGATGAGCGGTGACCGGGACCAGACACGGAGCTCGCTGGCTGAGGACCAACCCTGCCCGATCCCTCGAGGATCTGGGAGAGACTGTC
>JBBIQE010000039.1:0-26325 GCA_037442485.1 Methylomirabilis sp. (SeqCode) | reverse complement strand
GACGAGCAGAATCCGCGCCCCCCGCGCTGCCGCCAGGCCGTCCGCCACCGCGGCAAACCGGTCGGCGGGCCAGCGCTTCGCGCCGCCGTAGACGGAGCCCGGATTCAGCGCCACCAGCGGCTCCGTGTCCGCGATCCCGTGCGCGTGAAGGAGCTGGCCGGCCCGCTGACGGGCCTCCGCCGTCACCGGCAGGCGGAGGGGCGGCCTCCCCCCGGCGCCCAGCGCCCGGGCGATGGCGAGGTAGCGCTCGACCTGATGCCCGCGCATCCCCGCGGCATCCCGCGGGACCGGATGGGTGAGGAGCCACCGCCGGCCATCCGTGGGATAGCCCACGCGGTACGGGATGGCCCCCAGCCAGGGAGCGAGCGCCGCATCCAGCGAGTTCGGAAACACGACCGCCAGATCGAATCGCCCGGCCCGCAGTTGCCGCGCCAGGCGCAGGCGCCCGTGGAGCCCCCGGTGCGCATCCTCGGGCCGGTACTCCAGGATCCGGTCCACGGCCGGGTGCCCGGCGAACAACCCGGCCACCCAGGGCCTCGCCAGCAGGCTCACCTCGGCCCGCGGAAAGCGCGCCCGGAGCACCTCCAGCGCCGGGAGCGTCAGGACCGCATCCCCGAGCCAGTTCACCTCCCGGAGGAGGATGCGCCGGATCTGCTGCGGATCAATCCTGCTCATGCCTGGATGCACCCGCCGAACCGCCCAGCCCGCTTCCCCATCCGCACTCCCCCGGCCCGTGCACAGGCTCATCGCGCGTTCGTGGCGACTTCGGCCTCCTGGAGAGGCCCCGCCCCCGGTTTCCCCTTCTCCAACCGCGGATCCAGGGGCAGCCGCGTCTTCCAGCGCCGGTGGACCCAGAACCAGTGCTCGGGGCGTTCCCGGATGAAGGCCTCAATGGCGGCCGTGAAGCGCGCGGTGTTCTCCGCCAGGTCCGCCCTGAGGTCCCCGCTCCGCCGCACGGGCACCTCGTCGGCGAACACGACCCGGTAGCGCCCGGGCCGCTCGCGGAGGATCGCCACGGGAAGCACGGCCGCCCCCGACCGCATCGCAAGGAGGGCCGGCGCAAAGGCCGTCGAGGCGGGCCGGCCGAAGAAGGGCACCACGACGCCCTCCTGCTCGCGGATGTGCTGGTCAATCAGGATCCCGACCATCCCCCCCCGTCGCAGGACCCGGAGGATGGTCTGCACCGCGTCCCGCTTCCGGATGACCCGGTTCCCGGCCCGCTCCCGCAGGGCCGTCAGCAGCTCGTCGAGCCGCGGGTTGTCCAGGGGCCGGGCCACCACGTGGGCGGGGCCGAAGCGCACGGCGTAGCTGAGCGGCAACAGCTCCCAGGGCCCGAAATGCGCCGAGATGAAGAGGACGCCCTTGCCCCGCCGGCGCGCCGCCTCGACCTTCTCCGCCCCGTCGAACCGGACGGCCTCCGCGCCGGCCTCGCGCAGGAGGCGATCCGAGCGCGCCACATCCACCGCCGTCCACCCCAGGTTCTCGAACACGGCGCGGGCCAGCCGCTCGATTTCCTCCGGCGAATACTCCCCCGGGAAGGCCCGGGCCAGGTTGTCCATGGTGATGGCCCGGTGTCGCCGGTCCAGCCGGAAGGCCAGGCGCCCGGCGCCGCCGCCCAGGGCGTAGGCCGCCGATTCGGGGAGCCAGGCGAACAGCTTGGCGAGGGCAAGGACCAGGCCCCACTCGACAAGGGCCACGGGGCTCCAGCGCCCGTGTTCAGCCACGCCCCCCTCCCGCCCAGGGGGTCAGGAGCCGTTCCAGCGCTCCTCCGCCCTCGGTGACCTCCAGCTCCACCCGGAGGGCCAGGAGGGGGGGCGCGGAGCGGCCCGGCGGCATCCGCACGGCGTCCTTCTCCGTGGTGACGATCGCCTCGGCACCCACCTCTCTCGCCATGCTCTCCACGCGCCGGAGGTCATCCCTACCGTAGGGATGGTGGTCCGGGAACGCCAGCGTCCCGGCCAGCACCGCCCCGAGATCGGCGAGCGTGCGGTGAAACCCGGCCGGATTCGCGATCCCGCTCACCGCCAGCACGCGCGCCCCCCGCAGCGCCTCGGGCGGGCGCGCCTCGCCTCCCGCCAGCCCCGCAAGGCCGGTGGGCCGATGGCGCGTGAGGACCTGCGGGATGCCCGGCGCCATCCGCTCCAGCCGGCGGCGCAGCTCGGCGAGGGCGGAGGCCTGGTCGGCGCGGCTGAGCAGGATCGCCTGGGCGCGCCTGAGGGCCCCCGGCGGCTCCCGCAGGCGGCCCCGCGGCAGCAGGTGCCCCCCGCCGAACGGATCCGTCGCGTCCAGCAGGACGAGGTCCACGTCCCGGTACAGCCTCCGGTGCTGGAACCCGTCGTCCAGGAGGATGGTGTCCGGGCCGAACCGGCGCAGGGCCAGATTGCCCGCCTCCACACGGTCGGCGCCGACGAGGACGGGGATGCCGGGCAGCAGGCGCCCCAGCAGGACCGCCTCATCCCCGGCCTGCCGCCAGTCCAGAAGCAGATCCTGGCCGTCGGAAACGACCGCCACCCCCGTCCCCGTGCGGCCGTAGCCGCGCAGCAGGATGCACACCCTGGAACCCGCCGCCGAAAGCCGCCTGGCCAGCATCGCGACCGTGGGGGTCTTTCCCGTTCCCCCGACCGTCACGTTTCCCACGCACACGACCCGGCAGGCAAGCCGGTGCACGGGCAGGAGGCGAAAGGCATAGCCGGCATTGCGGATCCCTATCGCCGCAGCATACCCGAGGGCGATCGCCCCGAGGGCCCCCCGCCCGAGCCGCTGGCCGAGGGTCGGCTCCCGCGCCGCCGCGGCCTCCAGGAGCAGCCCGCGGAATGAGCCGGCCAGCCTCACAGCAGCGCCGCCACCAGGTCGGCGGTCCGCCCGGTGGCCCCCCGGTGGGCCTCCACGATCTGCCGGCCCGCCTTCCCCATGGCCTCGGCCCGTGCCGGATCATCCAGGAGCGCCGCCAGCTCCCGGGCGAGGCCGATCCCGTCTTGCACCTGGATGGCCGCCCCGGCCTCCCGGAACAGATCCCGCATCTCGGCGAAGTTGCCCATGTGAGGCCCGTGCAGGACCGGCCGCCCGACCGCCGCGGGCTCCAGCATGTTCTGCCCCCCGTGGGGGATCAGGCTGCCCCCTATGAACACCACGGTTGCCGCGGCGTACAGCCGCGCCAGCTCCCCCATGGTGTCGAGGAGGATGACCGCGGCGCCCTCGAGCGGCCGGGCCGGCAACTGGCTGCGGCGCACCCAGCTCAGGCCCGCCCGTCGAAGGAGCCGCTCCACTTCCTCCAGCCGCTCCGGATGCCTCGGCGCGAGCAGCAGGCACAGGTCCTGGCGGGAGCGGCGGAGTTCCTGCAAGGCCCCCAGCAGGAGCTCCTCCTCGCCCCGGTGGGTACTCCCGGCCGCGATGAGCCGCCGGCCCGGCGGCAGCCCGAGCCCCGCCCGCACGCCCGCCACATCCGGCCCCGTGGCCAGCGTAGGGAGATCGTATTTCAGATTCCCGACGACCCGGACGCGATCCGCCGGCGCGCCCAGGTGCAGGATCCGCTCCGCATCCTGGGCCGTCTGCATGCAGAAGAGGCGGATGCCCTCCAGCACCCGCCGGAATGGACGGCCGACGAGCCGGTAGCGGGGGAAGGAGCGGGGGGAGATGCGCCCGTTGATGAGCACCACGGGAACCCCGCGCCGCCCGCAGGCGCGGATGAAGTTCGGCCAGATCTCCGTCTCCGTGAGCAGGACCAGCCTCGGTGCGAGCCGGGCCAGCGCGGATCGGACCGCCCAGCCGAAGTCCAGCGGGAAGAAGACGAGCTTCGCGGCCGGGAGGCGCTGCGCCGCCACGGCACGGCCCGTATCCGTCACCGTGGAGACCAGCAGCGGCAGATCCGGCCGGCGCGCCAGCAGCTCCCTGGCCAGCGGGGTGGCCGCCATGACCTCGCCCACCGAGACGGCGTGCAGCCACAGGGGGGGCGCCGGATGCGCCCAGGCCGGCATCTTCCCCAGCCGCTCCAGCAGGCCCCGGCGATATTTCCCCTGCAGCAGGGCCTGCGCGGCGAAGACCGGCAGTCCCCCCAGGAAGAAGGTCGCCAGGCCGAGACTGTAGAGCCAGTAGATCATCCGTCCCCGAGCCTCCGGCCGATTCCGCCGGGGGCGCATCCGGCTGTTTTCGACCGGCCGAACAGCCGCGCCGTGCTCATCCGGTGGCAGCCCGGGTGTCCGCCTCCGCCACCAGCGCGTCCAGGCGTTCCGCCAGGAGCGACTGCCACTTTTCCACCGCCGCCTTGTCGGCGTCCGGGGGCACCCAGATCGGCTCCCCCCACACGTAGACGCCGCGCCCGAAGGGATGGGGCACCAGGAACTGGTCCCAGCTCTTCAGGACGGTGCGGGGCCAGGCGCCGAAGGCGACGGGGAGAATGGGCATCCCCGAGAGACGCGCCAGCTCGATCACCCCGGATTTCACCCGCCCGCGCGGCCCCTTCGGCCCGTCGGGCGTGATCACGGCGTTGCTCCCATCCCGCAAGGCCTGGAGCAGCTGCCGGAAGCCCCGGGCCCCGCCGCGCGTGGCCGACCCGCGCACCACCCGGAATCCCAAACACTCGGCGATCCGCGTGATGTACTCCCCGTCCCGGTGCTGGCTGATGAGGATGGTGGCGGGCCGCCCCGGGTACAGGAACGGCATCATCAACAGCCGCCCGTGCCAGAAGGCCACGATGACGGGGGTCCCTCGGGCCCAGCACGATTCCGGATGCTCCCGGCCGATGTCCACCCGGCGGAGCGTGGCGGCGCCGGCCCGCATGAGCCGGCTGGCGAGCCACGGGACCAGGCTCAGGCTGATCTCCCACTCGCGCGGAGCGCCCCAGCCAATTCCCACCATGCTTCCACGACCTCACGAGGACCCCGGCAGCAGGGCCAGGACCTCCCGCGCGGCGCGCTCGGCCGCCCCCGGGGTGCCGAGCTTGGCGCGGACCTGGGCCAGCGCCTCCCGCATCCGCGCCTGCCGCTCCGGTGAGGCCAGGATCTGCTCGGCCAGGGCGGCGAGGCGATCCGGGGTGGCCTCGAACTGGATCAACTCCGGCACGATGCCATCGGCCGCCACCAGGTTGGGAAGCCCGATGAACCGCACCCGCACCAGCAGGCGCGCCAGGAGCCACGACGGCGTGGTCAGCCGGTAGGTGATGATCATCGGGGTCCCGAGGATCGCCGCCTCCAGGGTGACCGTCCCCGACACGGCCAGGAGCAGATCGGCCGCCCGCATGATCTCGTGCGTCCGGCCGGCGAGCAGGGTCACGGGGATTCCGGAGGCGCGTGCCGCCGCCTCTGCGGCGCGGCCATCCAGCGTCGGCGCCAGCCCGAGGAGCACCCGCAGGTCGGGGCGGCCGGCGGCGAGGCGCCCGGCCGCCTGGAGCAGGATCGGCAGGTGGCGGCGGACCTCGGCCTCCCGGCTGCCGGGCAGCAGGCCCAGGACGGGCCCTCCCTCCGGGAGGCCCAGGGCCGCGCGGCAGGCCTCGCGCGTCGGCACGGCCGCCAGGACATCCAGCAGGGGGTGGCCCACGAAGGTCACGTCCACGCCCGCCTGGCGGTAGAGCGGCTCTTCGAACGGGAACAGCACCAGCATCTTCCGCACCAGACGGCGGATCGTCCGGATCCGCCCCCGCCGCCACGCCCAGACCTGGGGGCTGATGAAGTAGCAGACCGGGATGCCGAGCCGGTGGGCCGTGCGCGCCAGCAGGAGGTTGAAGTCCGGAAAATCGATACAGATCAGGAGGGCCGGCCGGACGCTCCGAAGCCGCCCGCGCAGGCGCCGCAAGGCCTCCCGCAGGGCCCGCCGCTTCT
Organism: Methylomirabilis sp. (SeqCode); assembly: GCA_037442485.1. GTDB lineage: Bacteria > Methylomirabilota > Methylomirabilia > Methylomirabilales > 2-02-FULL-66-22 > 2-02-FULL-66-22. The sequence goes on along the minus strand of JBBIQE010000039.1, from coordinate 20,512 downwards.
CCCACAGCTCGGTGAGCCCCACCACGGCCGTGGCCCCGGCATCGGCCAGCAGATCCACACCCGCCCTCCGCATCTGCGCGCCGCCCATGCCCTCCAGCACAAGCTGGGGCCGGAGCCTCTGCAGCGCCTCCGCCAGCCGGCCCCCGTGCAGATCGCCGGAGGCCTCCCCCGCCACCATCAGGATCCGCGTCGCCGCCGAAGACCCGGGCATCATCCGAGGCGCTCGATGATCTGCACCGCCACCGCCATGGCCTCGCGGCCGGCCTCGCCCGGGACCAGGGGCGGGCGGCGGCTGCGCACGCTGCGCACGAAGTCCTGCAGCTCCTGCCGGAGCGGCTCCACCCGCGCCACCGGGATATCCACCCGGCTGAGGCGGGCCTTGCCCGGGCCGGCCGCCGCCTGCGTCGAGTCCCCCGGCCCGAGCCGGGGCGCGGGCAGGCGCGAGGGCGCCGGGCGAAACAGGTGCAGTTCCTGGCTGGCGTAGTCCAGCACGAAGTAGGTGTCCCGCTGAAACACCCGGATGCGGCGCAGCCGCTCGCCCGTCACCCGGCTGGCCGTGATGTTGGCCACGCAGCCCGAGGCGAACTCGATGCGGGCGTTGGCGATGTCCACCTGCTCCGAGACCACGGGCACGCCCACGGCGCTGACCGCCCTGACGGGCGACTTGACCAGCGTGAGGATGATGTCGATGTCGTGGATCATGAGGTCCAGGACGACGTCGATGTCGGTGCTGCGGCCCGGGAAGGGTCCCATGCGGTGGACCTCGATGAAGCCGGGGTCCTGGACGAGCTGGGCCAGGGCCTGGACCCCCGCGTTGTACCGCTCGCTGTGGCCCACCTGGAGGATGCGCCTCCCGGCCGCGGCCAGCGCCACCAGCTCGTCCGCCTCGGGAAGCGTCCGGGTGATCGGCTTCTCCACCAGGACGTCGGCGCCCGCCCGCAGGAAGTCCCGGGCGATTTCGTGGTGGAGCCGCGTGGGGACGGCCACGCTCACCGCATCCACCCGCCGGAGCAGCTCCCGGTAGTCGGCCACGGCCGGGACCTGCAGGCGCCCGCCCACCTCGCGCCGGCGCGCCTCGGCCGTGTCGGCCACCGCCACCAGCTCCACCCCGGGCAGCTCGGCGTAGATCCGCGCGTGGTGCTGCCCCAGGTACCCCACCCCGATCACCGCCACCCTGATCTTCCGATCGGTCGCGTCCATGCTCTCTCGGTGACACCGGGGCAGCGCGGCAGAGTAACAAGGCCGAATTCTCGCTGTGTCACTCTATCCCGCCGTCACCTGGTCACGTTCTCGCTCTGTCACTTCCCACGCTCAGTCGGCCACCACCGCCAGGCCCAGCTCGTCGGCCCCGGCGACGAACCGCTCCCGGTCCAGGAGCAGGGTGCGGCCCGCGTCCAGGGCCATCGCCGTGGCGCTGGCCTCCCGCAGCGCCGACAGGGTTTCCGGGCCGATGGTGGGCAGGTCGAACCGCAGGTCCTGGTCGGGCCGGCTCACCTTGACGACCACGACTCCGCCCCGGCCCAGCTCCCCCCCCCGCCGGATGGCGGCATCCGTGCCCTCGACCGATTCCACCGCCAGGACCGTCCCGTGCTTCAGCACAACCGTCTGCCCGATCCGGAGGGCGGCGATCTGCCGTGCGACCTGGCGTCCCAGCTCAATGTCCCTCTGCTCCCGCCCCGTGGGGGCCCGGCGCGTGAGCCGCCCGGCCCGCACCAGCAGCGGGCCCAGGAACTGCGGGGTTTCCAGCACCCGGAATCCCTCGGCCGCCAGGGTGTCCACAATGGCCTCCAGGAGGCTGTCGCCGCGAAGGTCCCGGGCCTTGAGCAGGACCTTGGCCCCCAGAAGATCCGGCCGCGCCCGCGAGAACAGGCGGGTGATCTCGACCTTGCCCAGCAGGAGCACGTCCGTCACGCCCTCCTGGCGCAGGGCGCGGACGGCGCCCCCGAGCTGCCCCACCTGGATCCAGTGAATGGCATCCACCCCGTCGGTCAGCGACGGGTCGGTCTCCTCCCGGATGGCCACGGCCACGACGCGCAGCCCCTGCCGGCGCGCCTCCGCCGCGGCCACGAAGGGGAGCCGCCCGCCCCCCGCCAGGATGCCCAGCCGCGCCATCGGGAACTACTTGCTGATCCCGCGCTGGGACCGTTTGACGAAGTCAATAAGCCGCTGCACTTCGGGGGATTGGCCGAGCTCCTGCTCGAGCCGCGCCAGCGCCTGGGACGTATTGAGGCCGGAGGTGAAGAGGGTGTGGTAGGCCTGCTTGAGGGCGTGGATCGCCTCGGCCGAGAACCCATGGCGGCGCAGCCCCACCACGTTGAGGCCGAAGGGCTTGGCCCGGTTGCCCTGCGCCTTGACGAAGGGCGGGATGTCCTGCAGCACGGCCGAGCAGGCGCCCAGGAACGCGTACTCGCCGATCCGCACGAACTGGTGCACGCCGCTCATGCCCCCGATCACGGCGCCGCGGCCGATCTGCACGTGGCCCGCCAGGGAGGCCTGGTTGGCCATGATCACCCCCTCCGCCAGTTGGCAGTCGTGGGCCACGTGGACGTAAGCCATGAGGAAGTTCTCCGGGCCGACGCGGGTGACCCCGGTGCCGCCCGTACTGGCCCGATGGATGGTGGCGAACTCGCGCACCAGCGTCCGGTCGCCGATGAGGACCCGGGTCGGCTCCCCCCGGTACTTCACGTCCTGGGGCGGGGCCCCGATGATGACGTGGGAGCCGATGCGGCACTCGGCACCGATCTCCGTCCGGCCCTCCAGGATCGTGTGGCTGCCGATGCTGGTGCCCGGGCCCACGCGCACCTCGGGGCCGATGAGGGCGTAGGGGCCCACGCTCACCCCGTCGGCCAGCTCCGCGCCGCGCTCCACCAGCGCCGTCGGATGGACGGTGACCACATTACCCCCTTCGGCTGCGCCCGGCACCCCGACGTGTCGAATCGCCAATCGCGAACGTCGAAGGATGAACCCGGTCCCCCCGCCGTCCCGGCACCCGTTCGAAATTCATCCTTCGCCGTTCCGGATTCGTCATTGCAAACCGGTCTACACCGCCAGGGGCGCGTCGGCCGGCCCCGCGGGATCGCGGTCCACCACGACCGAGCTCAGCTCCGCCTCGGCCACCAGCTTCCCCTCCACGTAGGCCGCCCCCTTCATCCGGCACATCTGGCGGCGGAGCTGGAGGATCTCCAGCTCGATCCGGATCTGGTCCCCCGGGATCACCGGTCGCCGGAAGCGGGCCCTGTCAATGCCGGTGAAGTACATGACCTTCTTTTCGGCCTTGGCGTCCAGGCTGCGCATCAGGAGTACCCCGCCCACCTGCGCCATGGCCTCCACGATGAGCACCCCGGGCATGATGGGGTGGCCGGGAAAGTGTCCCGGGAAGAACGGCTCGTTCGCCGTGACGTTCTTGATCCCGACCACGCGCTTGCCCAGCTCCATCTCCAGGATGCGGTCCACCAGGAGAAAGGGATAGCGATGCGGCAGGGTTTCCTGGATCTCCTTCGGGCCCAACATGCCTCACTCCCTCCGTCCCGAGGATCAGCCTCCCACGCGAGCCTCCAGCGCGGCCAGCCGTTCCTCCAGGGCGCGCAGGAGCTTGCGCATCTCGGGCAGCCGGGCCGTCGCCGCCACCTGCCGCTTGAACTCACCGTGCGGGACGGCCGGGGATCCCAGCACGATGGAGCCGGGGGGGATATCCTTGGTCACCCCCGACTGCGCCCCCACGATCACCTCGTCACCGATCTCGACGTGATCCACCACCCCCACCTGTCCCGCCAGCGTGACCCGGGAGCCGATGCGGCAACTCCCCGAGATCCCCACCTGGGCCACGATCACCGTGTCCGCCCCGACCCGGACATTGTGCCCGATCTGGACCAGATTGTCGATCTTCGTGCCGCGCCCGATCCGGGTTTCGCCCAGCGTGGCCCGGTCGATGGCGGCGTTGGCGCCGATCTCGACGTCGTCCTCGATCACCACCCGGCCCACCTGGGGGATCTTGACGTAGCGCCGCCCGTCCCGCGCGAAGCCGAACCCGTCGGCCCCGATCACCGCGCCGCTGTGGATGACGACGCGGTCCCCCACGGTCACCCCGTCCCGCAGGACCACCTGGGCGCCGATGCGGCAGTCCCGGCCGATCCGCACCCCGGCACCCACGGTGACGTGCGCCTCCAGAACGGTCCCGGGGCCCACCGCGGCGCCCGGGCCGAGGACGCTGAGGGCGCCCACGCTGGCCTCCGGCGCCACCCGGGCGTCGGGCGCCACCACCGCGGTGGGATGGATGCCGGGAGCCGGCACGGCCGGGGGGTGAAACAGGGCCAGGGCCCGGGCGAAGGCCAGGATCGGGTTGGCCGTGCGGAGCGCCGGCCGATCCACCGCCGGCCAGCCCTCGGCCAGGATCACCGCGCCGGCCGCGGAGGCCCTGAGGCGGGGCAGATACCGTTCCTCCGCCACGAAGCTGAGATCCCGCGGTCCGGCCTCCTCCAGCCCGCGGACAGCATCCACCTCCAGCGCGCCGCTGCCCTCCAGCCGGCAGCCCAGCCGCTCCGCCAACTCGCTCAATCGCACCGCCCTCACCCCTCGACCCGGCGCTCGGCCCTCATTTCTGCTTCGCGTCGTAGCGCTTGATGATCTCGCCGGTGATCTCCACGGCCGGGGTGCCGAAGAGCACGGTCCCGCGCTCCAGGATGAGGGTGTAGCCCTGGTCCCGGCCGTACTCCCGGATCACGGCCAGGATCTCCCGGGTGATATCCATCTCCGCCTCCCGGACCCGCTTCTCGAAGTCCCGGTTCGCATCCTCGGCCATGCGCAGCGTATCCCGCCGCTTGCGCTGGATCGTTTCGGTCTTCTCCCGCTTGGCCTGCTCGGAGAGGAGCGGGGCCTGCTTCTCAAACTCGGCCTGGAGCTTCATGACCTCTTCCTGGCGGGCATCCAGGTCCTTCTGGCGCGCCGCGCGCTCCTGGTCGAGCTTTTGCTTGACCGCCATCCCCTTCTGCGACTTGTTCAGGACCTCCTGCACGTCCACGATGCCGACCCGCACCGCGGCCTGGGCCCCCCGCGCCGGCGCCGCCCACCCGAAAAGGACCAGGCCAGCCAGCGCGATGCTGGCCGTGCCCCGATAGCGCTGGAACCGGACGCTCACGTTCATTGCCTCCCGTTAGAATGCCGTGCCGGCCGTGAAGTGGACGACCTGCAGCCGTTCGCCCGGCTGGCGGGCGAGGTTGATCCCCCATTCCAACCGGATGGCCCCGATGGGGGAGGTGAACCGGATGCCGACGCCCGCCGAGCGCTTGACCGACCACTCGAAGTTTTCCCGCTCGTCGAAGACGTTGCCGAGGTCGAAGAATACCAGCCCCCGCATCTTGAGGGGCTCGTACAGGGGGAAGAGCACCTCGTGGTTCACGAAGAAGGCCTTGTTGCCCCCCTCCCGGCCCTCCCCGGTCCTGGGATCCTTCGGGCTGATGCTGAAGTTCCGGAACCCCCGGATCGTGTTGATACCGCCCAGGAAGTACCGCTCCTGCACGGGCAGGTTGGGGGTGTCCCCGAAGGCCTCGCCGTAGGTGATGTTGCCCCGGAGATGTCCCACGAGCTTCCACCAGAGCGGAACGTACTGGGACAGATCCAGGCTGTACTTCACGAAGTTGTTGTCCGCATCCAGGACGCCGCCCGCATACTGGACGGCGGCGCGGGCCAGCAATCCCCTGGTGGGCTCGGTGAAGGAGTCGCGCGTGTCCCGGGTCAGGGTGAAGGTCAGCGCACTGGTCGTGGACTTGCCCCCCGATTCGGCGGCCTGTCGCTTCACCAGCTCCGGCGCCGAATCCTGCACGTCCTTGATCCGGACCCGCTCGTAGGTGTAGGCGACAGAGCCGAAGACCCTTTCCACCAGGTGGTGCCCGACCGTGAGCGAGCCGCCTTCGGTGGCCTGGTTGAAGCCGACGTCCGTGCGGAACCTCGTGTTGGTCGCATAGATCCGGGGCTCCACCAGGAAATCCGTGTCCAGGAAGTGGGGGTCGGTGTACACGGCGTAGCCGCGGTTGGCGTGCTGGCCGATCTGGGCGCTCACGGCGGCCCGCTTGCCCAGGCCGAAGAGGTTGTTCTGGGAGATGCTGGCCACGGCGATGGGGCCGTCCACGGAGCTGTAGCCGCCGCCGATGGTGAAGGCGCCCGTGGGCTTCTCCTTCACGTCCACCGTGAGGTCCACCCGGTCGGCGGCCGCGGCCCGCTTCGTATCCAGCTTGACGTCCTCGAAGTAGCCGAGGTTCTGGAGGTTCCGGCGGCTCTCCTGGAGCAGCGCGCTGTTGAAGACATCCCCCTCCACCAGCCGGATCTCCCGCCGGATCACCTTGTCCCGCGTCCGGACGTTTCCCGTGATCTCGATCCGGTTGACGAAGGCCTGGCGCCCCTCGGTGATCTCCAGGGTGACGTTCACCGTGTTGGCGGGCCGCCGGATGTCGGTGACGGGCGCCACGTCGGCGAAGAGGTACCCCCGCTCGGCGTACCGGTCGGTGATGGCCACCACATCCCCCTGCAGGGTCTCGCGGCTGAAGATGCCCCCCACCCGGCTCTTGATCAGCCCCCGGATCTCGGGCTCGGTGAAGAGCCGGTTCCCCGTGATCTGGAGCGCCGCGATCCGGTACTGCGGCCCCTCCTGCACCTTGATCACGATCCGCAGCTTCTTCCGGGCGGCATCCACCTGGATCTCCGGCTCCTCCACCGCGATGTCCAGGAACCCGTTGTCCAGGTAGTAGGCCCGGATGCGGTCGAGGTCGCGCCGCAGCTCTTCCCGCTTGAGCGTCCCACCGAAGAAGAACAGGTACAGCTCCGAGGTCTGGAGCTTGCTCTTGATCTCCTTCTCCCGCAGGTACTTGTTGCCGACGATCCGGATCTCGCCCACGTCGAACTTGTCCCCCTCGGTGATGTCGAAGGTGACCGCCACCTCGGTCGGGGAGACCCGGTCCTCCCTGCCCTCCACGCGGGCCTGGTAGTAGCCCTCCTCCTCGTAGAAGAGGCGGATCTTCTCGCTGTTCTTGGCCAGGGCCCCGGGCGGGATGATCCCCCCCTCCACCAGGTCGATCTTGGCCTTAATCTTGTCCGTCGCCAGCTTCCGGTTGCCCACGATCTTGATGCTCTGGATGCTGGGCTTCTCGTGCAGGACGAAGGTCAGCCTGAGGCCCCCCTCGAAGATGGCGGCCTGCACCACGATGTCCTCGAAGAAGCCCAGGCTGTACAGCGCCTTCACGTCCTCGCGCACCACCTCGGGCGAGTAGGGATCCCCCACCCGGCTCTTGAGCTTGAAGCGGACGGTGGCCTCTTCGACCTTGCGGGCCCCGACGATGTCAATCTGGGTGATGAGGGGCTGCTCCTGCGCCCCGGCCCCCCTGGGAAGGGCGAGCAGGAGAAGGCTCGACAAGACAAGGACCGCCGGGCGAACGCGTCGCAGGGACGTCACGGGCTCTCGCTGTCGGGGATGGGGAAGGCCGGCCGAACCGCTGCCCCCGGCCATGCGCCGTACAATGCCGGCGGACCTTATCACTACCCCTCAGAAAAGCCAAGCGGAAACTGCTCCGGCGGGAACCGGCCCCGGGGAGGCGCCGCGCGCGGACCTGCAGCCGGGATCATTCGCGGCGAGCATTCGGCCCGACCCATCCAGCCGGGCAGGCCATGGTCTCCGTCGTCATTCCGGTCCCGGCTTGCGCCGGGGTCAGAACCTACGAGGGGGCCTCCACCGGCTCGGCGGCCTCGAACAGGAGCGTCGCCCCCTCGCCCTTGCGGACGCGGATGGTCCCTCCCTCGCCGAACCGCCCCTTGAGCACCTCTTCGGCCAGGGCGTCTTCCACGTACCGCTGGATGGCCCGGCGCAGGGGGCGGGCCCCGTAGTTGGGGTCGTAGCCCTGCTCGATGAGGAATTCCTTGGCCGCGCCCTCGACCTGCAGGCTCATCTGTTTTTCCTTGAGCTGCTGCGCCAGCCGGTTGAGCATCAGGTCCACGATCTGCCGCATGTGGTCCTTGGTCAGCGGGTGGAAGATGATCACCTCGTCAATGCGGTTCAGCATCTCGGGATTGAAGGCACGCTTCAGCTCGTTGGTGACCGTCTCCTTCATCTTCTCGTAGGAGTGGGCCTCGTCCCCGGCCTTGGCGAACCCCAGGTTGGTGTGCAGGGTGAACTGGCGGGTGCCGATGTTGCTGGTCATGATGAGGATGGTGTTCCGGAAATCCACCACCCGACCGTAGCTGTCGGTCAGGCGCCCGTCCTCCAGGATCTGGAGCAGGAGGTTGAAGACCTCCGGGTGCGCCTTCTCGATCTCGTCCAGCAGGACCAGCGAGAAGGGGCGCCGGCGCACCTTCTCGGTGAGCTGGCCGGAGTCGTCGTAGCCGATGTAGCCGGGCGGGGCGCCGATGAGGCGGGAGGTGGAGAACCGCTCCATGTACTCGGACATGTCCACCCGCACCAGGGCATCCTCGGTGCCGAACAGGAACTCCGCCAGGGCCTTGGCCAGCTCCGTCTTCCCCACGCCGGTGGGGCCGAGGAAGATGAACGAGCCCACCGGGCGGTTGGGATTCTTCACCCCCGCCCGCGACCGCCGGATGGCCCGGGCCACGGCCTTGATGGCCTCCTCCTGGCCGACCACGCGCTTGGACAGCTCCGCCTCGATGCGGAGCAGCTTGGCCGACTCGGCCTCCTCCAGCTGCTGCAGGGGGATGCCGGTCCACTTGGCCACCACGTAGGCGATGTCCTCTTCGGTGACCACGGTCCGGGTCTTGACCCGCTGCTCCTTCCAGCTGGCCTTGCGCTCTTCCAGCTCGGCCCGAAGCTTCCGCTCCGTGTCGCGTAGCCGCGCCGCCACCTCGAAGGCCTGGGTGCGGATGGCGTCCTCCTTCTGGGCCCGCAGCCGCTCGACCTCGTTCTCCATCTCCCGCAGCTCGGGCGGCAGCACCATGCCCTTCAGGCGCGCCCGGGCCCCCGCCTCGTCAATGACGTCAATGGCCTTGTCCGGCAGGAAGCGGTCCGCGATGTAGCGCTGGCTGAGGCGCGCCGCCGCCACCACCGCCTCGTCGGTGATGATGGCCTGGTGGTGGGTCTCGTACCGGTCCTTGATCTCGCGCAGGATGCGGATCGTCTCCTCCACGCTGGGCGGCCCCACGTGGATGGCCTGGAACCGCCGCTCCAGCGCCCGATCCTTCTCCACGTACTTGCGGTACTCGTCCATGGTGGTGGCGCCGATGCACTGGAGTTCGCCTCGGGCCAGGGCCGGCTTCAGCATGTTGCTGGCGTCGATGGCCCCCTCGGCGGCGCCCGCCCCCACCAGGGTGTGCAGCTCGTCAATGAACAGGATGATGTTGCCGGCCTGCTGGATCTCCTTCACCACGGCCTTCAGCCGCTCCTCGAACTGGCCGCGGTACTTGGTCCCGGCCACCATGCCGGCCAGATCGAGCTGGACCACGCGCTTGCGCAGGAGGATCTCGGGCACGCTGCTCGCCACGATCTGCAGCGCCAGTCCCTCCACGATGGCGGTCTTGCCCACGCCCGCCTCGCCGATCAGCACCGGGTTGTTCTTCTTGCGGCGCGAGAGGACCTGGATCACCCGCTCGATCTCGGCCTCGCGCCCGATCACCGGATCCAGCTTGTCCTGCCGGGCCAGGGCCGTGAGGTCCACGCCGAACTCGTCCAGGGCGGGCGTCCGGGTCGTCGAGGTCTGCTTGGAGGCCTGCTCCCCCAGCAGTTCCTGCGCCTGCGCCTTGGCGGCCGCCACACTGACCCCGAAGTCGCGAAGCACCAGGGAGGCGATGCCCTCCCCCTCCCGGATCAGACCGAGCAGCAGGTGCTCGGTCCCGATGTAGTTGTGGCCGAGCGAGCGCGCCTCGGAGATGGCGTACTCCAGCACCTTCTTGGCCTGGGGGGTGAAGGGGATCTCCCCGGCCGGCGAGAACTCGGTCCCCACGGCGACGATCTTCTCGATCTCGGCCTTGAGGGCCGAGACGTTGACGTTCAGCTTCTTCAGGATGGCCACGGCCAGGCCGTCCCCCTCGCGGATGAGGCCGAGCAGCAGATGCTCGGTCCCGACGAAATTGTGGCCGAGGCGAATGGCCTCCTCGCGGGCCAGGATGATGACCTTGCGGGCACGTTCGGTGAATCGTTCGAACATGTCGGCTCCTCGCGACCTCCCCACGGCCCCCGCCGGCGGACCTCGGGCGGGGCGGATCTGTTGACGGGGCGATTATATACGACGAGGCGAGCGGCGGGAAGAGGCAAATTCGGCGCCCCGGCCGGGCCGGTGGTCCGGATCACCGGCCTATGCCACCATCCGGCCGTCCAGCATCCGCAGGGTGCGATCGGTCCGGCTGGCCAGCGCCTCGTTGTGGGTCACGAGGACGCAGGTCAGGCGCCGCTCGCGATTGATCCGGCACAGCAGATCGAAGAGCTCCTCGCCGGTCTTGCTGTCCAGGTTGCCCGTCGGCTCGTCCGCCAGCAGGACGGCCGGCTCCCCCACCAGGGCCCGGGCCACGGCCACCCGCTGCTGCTCGCCGCCCGACAGCTCCCCGGGCCGGTGCCGAAGCCGGTCCGCCAGCCCCACCCGGGCCAGGAGCTCCTGCGCCCGGTCCCGGGCCTCGGTCGCCCCCAGGCGCCGGATGAGCAGGGGGAGCATGACGTTCTCCAGGGCGGTGAACTCGGGGAGCAGGTGGTGGAACTGGAACACGAAGCCGACCTGGCGGTTCCGGAACTCCGCCAGGGCCGCATCGCTCAGCGTCGAGAGGGCCACCTCGCCGTACCGGATCTCCCCGCCCGTCGGCCGCTCCAGCGCCCCCAGCAGGTGCAGGAGCGTGCTCTTGCCCACCCCGGAAGGCCCCGCCACCGCCACCAGCTCCCCGGGGGCGATCCGCAGGCTCACGCCCTTCAGCACCTCCACCCGTTCGCCGTCGCGCGGGAAGCTCTTCCAGACGTCCTGAACGACGATCTCGATGCTCATCCTGCTCGCGATCGCTGGATGGCGAATTTCGAATCTCGAATTTCGGATTGCTGCATGCCAACTCCGCAATCCGAGATCCGCAATAGCGTCATTCGTATCGAATGGCCACCACCGGATCCACCCGTGCCGCCTGGCGGGACGGAAGGATGGTCGCCAGAAAGGTGATGACGAAGGCCGTCAGCGTGATGGCCGCCACATCCGGCCAGAGCACGCGGGACGGCAGCCTGTCCAGGAGGTAGACCTCCTGGGGGAAGGCCTTGAAGCGGAAGAGCCACTCCACGGCCGCCACGATGGGATCCAGGTTCCCGGCGATGAGGAGGCCGGCCGCCAGACCCAGCAGCGTCCCGGCCGCCCCGATGATCATCCCCTGGACGATGAAGACAAGCATGAGGCTTGTCCCCGTGGCGCCCATGGACTTCAGGATGGCGATCTCCTTCCGCTTCTGCATGACCAGCATGATGAGCGTGCTGATGATCCCGAAGGCCGCCACCAGCACGATCATCGTCAGGATGACGAACATGACGATCCGCTCCACCCGGAGGGCGGAGAAGAAGTTCCGGTTCAGCTCCATCCACGTGCGGGTGAAATACGGGAACTGGAGCCGGGCCTGGATGGCCTCGGCCACCTGGGGCGCCGCGTAGATGTCCTGGACGCGGACCTCGATCCCGCTCACCGCCGACCCCATGCGAAAGAGCTGCTGGGCGGTCGGAATGGCGATCATGGCCAGCTTCGAGTCGAACTCGGCGAAGCCGACCTGGAAGATCCCGACGACCGTCAACTGGCGCATGCGGGGCATGACCCCCAGGGGGGAGAGATCCCCGCCCAGGGGCAGGAGCACGTGCACCGGGCTCCCCACGCGCACGCCCAGGCTGCCCGCCAGGTAGGAGCCGAGGATGATCCCCTCCGGGGGAAACACAGGCCGGGGACTGGCTATGGCTTCCCGCAAGGCGGGGCTGGCGCTCTGGAGCGTCTTGCGGAAGTCGGTGGTCTGCACGGCCGAGGCCAGGTCAACGCCGCGCAGGACGGTGCCCGCGGTGCGGCCCCCGGCCGTCAGCAGGACCTCGTTGTAGGTGAAGGGCGACGCCGCCGTGACGCCCGGGACCTGCCGGATGGCCGCCAGGGCCGCGGCCGGCTCCTCGATCCCCCGCTCCCCGTAGCGGAGGACCCAGATGTGGGCGTTGGTCCCCAGGATCTTGTTGCGCAGGTCGAACTCGAACCCGCTCATCACCGCCATGACCACGATCAAGGCCATGACGCCCACCGCCACGCCGGCGATGGAGATGACGGTGATGACGGAGAGCGAGCGCTGCCGCCGCTTGGCCTTGAGGTAGCGCAGGCTGATGAAGATTTCGTAGGGAAGAGACCAGGCCATCCGACCGTCAGCCCCCCGAACGGACTTAACTTGTTTGACGCTCGACCATCATGCCAATGGCAAACCGACACCCGACGACTGACCACCGGCCACTTACCCGCATTGATCGGTTTTCAGTCGTCGGTTTTGCCTTTGAAATTCCAAGGCCTCGCCTTGGCTTTCCGGCCGCAGCAGCGGGAACAGGATCACGTCGCGGATGGAGGGGGCGTCGGTGAGGAGCATGACCAGCCGGTCGATGCCGATCCCCTCGCCGGCCGTGGGGGGCAGGCCGTACTCCAGCGCCCGCACGAAGTCCTCGTCCATGTAGTGGGCCTCTTCGTCCCCGGCCGCCCGGGCCCGGGCCTGGCGCTCCAGGCGCCGCCGCTGCTCCCGCGGATCGTTCAGCTCGGTGTAGGCGTTGGCCACCTCCAGCCCGGCCACGTACAGCTCGAAGCGCTGGGCGTAGCGCGGATCGTCCGTCCGGGCCTTGGCCAGCGGCGACAGCTCGGCCGGGAAATCCGTCACGAAGGTCGGCTGGAGGAGCTGCCCCTCCACCCTCGCCTCGAACAGCTCGGTGAGGAGCTTCCCCCATCCCCAGGTCGGCTTGACGGCGATGCCGCTCGCCTCCGCTGCGGCGCGCAGGCCCGCCTCGCTCTGCACCTCGGCGGGGCTGAGCCCCCCCAGCTTCACCAGCGCCTCCTCCAGCGTCAGGCGCGGCCAGGGCGGCGTAAAGACGATGGGCCGGCCCCGGTAGGTCACCGTCTCGCTCCCGCAGGCGGTCCGGGCGAGACGGGGCAGCAGCTCCTCGGTCAGGGCCATGAGGTCGCGATAATCCGCATAGGCCTGGTAGAACTCCAGCATGGTGAACTCGGGGTTATGCTGGCTGGACAGCCCCTCGTTGCGGAAGCTCCGGTTGATCTCGTACACCCGCTCCAGCCCCCCCACCACGCAGCGTTTCAGGTGCAGCTCCGGGGCGACGCGCAGGTACAGGTCGAGGTCCAGGGCGTTGTGGTGGGTCACGAAGGGCCGGGCCGCGGCCCCGCCCGGGATGGGGTGCATCATGGGGGTCTCGACCTCGAGGAACCCGCGCTCGTCGAAGAAGCGCCGGATCTCGGCGATGATCCGCGCGCGCCGCCGGAACAGCTCCGCCACGGACGGATTGGCGATGAGATCGACGTAGCGCTGCCGGTAGCGCACCTCGACATCGGAGAGGCCGTGCCACTTGTCCGGCAGGGGGCGCAAGGCCTTGGCGAGGAGGGACAGGCGCTGGACCTGGACCGTCAACTCGCCGGTCTTCGTCCGGAACAGGCGCCCCGTGACGCCGATGAAGTCCCCCACATCAAGGCGCCGGAACAGGCCGTAGGCCGCCTCGCCCACCGCGTCCTGGCGGACGTAGATCTGGATCCTGCCGGTCCGGTCCTTCAGGTGGGCGAAGGAGGCCTTGCCGTGACCGCGCAGCGACAGGACCCGCCCGCCGATGGCCACCGGCTCGGCGGCGGCCAGCGTGGCCGCGTCCGCGGCCCCGTACCGACATGTCAGCTCGCCTGCCTGGTGGGTGACGGGGAACGTGCTGGGGTAGGGATCAATGCCGTCGCGACTGAGCTCCTCAAGCTTCTTCAGGCGCTCCCGGATGAAGGCGCTCGGTTCGTCCACTCGTCCTCCACAGCGTCCGACGGCATGTTGGCGAGGGTGCGGCGATTATAGGAAGGGGTCCGGGGGGTGTCAAGCAACCCACGCCAACCGCCCGAGAACAGCCGTGGGCAGTTCGACGGTTCGGCTGCTCCCACCTGGGGCGCATTCCCCCGGCCTCGGAACCATCCAGACGCAAAATCCCTCCCCGCCGGAAACGGTCGGAGCCGGTCCGGACGGTTCACCCCCTGACCTTCAGTCGGGACTCGTTCTCGGCGATGAACTTCCTGATCTCCTCCGCCATGGCGAGCAGTCTGAGCCACTGCTCCTTGTACAGGGTGACGGGAAAGCGCCCCAGGCCGTACACCGAGACCGCGCCCTTCTCGCTCACCTTGATGGATGCGGGGCGAGCCACCGTGGCCCGCAAGGCCTCGTTCTCTGCCCGCAGCCGCTCCAGCTCCGCCCTGAGATCCTCTTCCCCCATGTTCGCCTCCGTTTCGCTGTCCCTGTCGCTGTCGGCTTTCACGCCTTCTCGGGCGGCTTGAACAGATAGGCCTCGATGAAGCGGTCCAGGTCCCCGTCCAGGACGGCCGTGACGTTGCCCGTCTCCTCGCCGGTGCGATGGTCCTTGACGAGCTGGTACGGCGCCAGCACGTAGGAGCGGATCTGGCTGCCCCAGGCGATGGGCGCCTTCTCGCCCTGGAGCTTGGCCAGCTCCTCGTCCTGCTGCCGCTTGTAGTGGTCGTACAGGCGCGCCCGCAAGACCTTCATGGCCATGGCCTTGTTCTTGTGCTGCGACCGCTCGTTCTGGCAGGTGGCCACGATCCCGGTGGGCAGATGCGTGATCCGGACGGCCGAGTCGGTCACGTTGATGTGCTGTCCCCCGTGTCCCCCCGACCGGAACGTGTCAATCCGCAGGTCCTTGTCCTCGATCTTGATGTCCAGGTCATCGGAGATCTCGGGATAGACAAAAACCGAGGCGAAGGAGGTGTGCCGGCGCTTGCTGGCGTCGAAGGGCGAGATGCGCACCAGCCGGTGGACGCCCATCTCGGCGCGCAGGTACCCGTAGGCGTAGGGCCCCGTCACCGTCACGGTGGCGTTCTTGATCCCCGCCTCCTCGGCCTCCAGCAGGTCAATGACCTCGACCTTGAAGCGCTTGCGCTCGGCCCAGCGCAGGTACATGCGCAGGAGCATCTGGGCCCAGTCCTGGGACTCCGTGCCCCCGGCGCCCGGGTTGATGCTCAGGATGGCGTTGCCCTTGTCGTACTCGCCCGAGAGGACCGTCTGGAGCTCCAGCGCGCGCACCTGGCGCGTCAGCTCCTGGAGGCCGACCGACACCTCCTGGAGGCTCTCCACGTCCTCCTCGCCGGCCGCCAGCTCCAGGAGGATCCGGAACTCCTCCAGCTCCTTCACCAGGCCCGCATGCTGATCCAGCGTCTGCCGGAGGTCACTCTGCTCCTTCAGGACCTTCTGGGCCTGCTCCGGATCGCCCCAGAATTCCGGCGCGGCCGCGGCCTGCTCCAGCGCGGCGAGCCGGGTCCGCTTGCCCGGGATGTCAAAGATACACCCGGAGCTGGTCCAGCCTTCGCTGTAGCTCGTCCAGGCTGCGTTGCAGATCGGGAATCATGACTCTGGCCTCCTTGCTCCAGTGAGGTAGTGACCCGGTGACAAGGTGAGAAAGGAGCAATCTCCGCCGCGCCGCTCCATTGCCTCTCAGTACGTCGCGCTTTCACGCGGTCACGCTGTTACGCCGCCACTCTCCCGCGTCGCCCCCCAGCGCGGACCAGCGCCAGCACATAGGCGCCCAGGAACGCCAGCGCCGTCCAGGCCAGCACGTCCCCGTAGCGGGTGTACGGCGTCTCGCCCACCCGCGGCCGGATCGTCCCCAGGAGCGCCGCCTCGGTGAAGATCCCGCTCTGGGCCAGGATCTCCCCGTTTGGCGCGATCACCGCGCTCACCCCGGTGTTGGCGGCGCGGAGGAGGTAGGTCCCGTTCTCCACCGCCCGCATCGCCGCCATGGCCAGGTGCTGGTAGGGCGCGGCGCTTCGCCCGAACCAGGCGTCGTTGGTGATGTTCACCAGGAACTGGGCCCCCTCCCGCACGAACTCCCGCACCTCGGCCGGGAAGATCGCCTCGTAACAGATCATAACGCTGAAACGCGCCCCGTCCAACAAAAAGACTGTCGCCGTGCGGCCCCGCGCGAACTCCCCCATCCCCACCACCAGCTTGTCCAGGAAAAAGAGGATCCGGGGCAGCGGCACGTACTCGCCGAAGGGGACGAGGTGGCGTTTGTCATAGCGCCCCCGGATCCCTCCGTCCGCCCCGACCAGGAAGGCGGCGTTGTAGACCCGCCCGCCCTCGGTCACGTCGGGGCTGCCCACCAGCATGGGAATCCCCGTCGCCCTCGCCAGGCCGAAAACCGGGGCGGCCAGATCGGGCTGGCGCCGCAGCAGGAAGGGCACGGCCGTCTCGGGCCAGATGATCAGCGCGGGCTTCCCGGCAGCTACCCGCCGCGCCAGGCGCTCGTAGATGTCCAGGGTCGCCACCTGGTAGCTCCGCTCCCACTTCAGCGACTGGTCAATGTTGCCCTGGAGCAATCCCACGCGGATCGGGGCGCCTCCCGTGGGATCGCGCCACAGTCCCCGGGCGTACCCCAGCGTGGCCAGGACGGCCAGGCCGGCGAGGCCCACGGACAGGATCGCCGCGCGCCACCGGGCCCGCCCCTGCCGGGGCGCGGCCAGCCCGTGGAGCAGGCCCGCCAGCGTCCCGTTCACCAGGACGAGGAGCGCCGAGATCCCGTACACGCCCAGCGCCGCCGCCAGCAGCCGGATGGTCGGCTGGCGGTATTGCGTGTACCCCAGGAGCGCCCACGGAAATCCCGAGAACAGGGAGCCCCGCAGCACCTCCATCGCCACCCACAATCCGGCGGCGCAAAGCGGCTCCAGCGCCAGCGGGATCGTGAGCCGGTCGCGTCCCGCAGCCAGCAGCCAGGCGAAGCCGGCCGTGTAGGCCGCCAGGATGCCGGCCAAGAGCAGGAGCGCCACGAGGCTCAGGGGCCGCGGCATCCGCCCGTAGGTGGTCATCGTGTGGAGGACCCACCAGAGGGTGGCGAGGTAAAAGCTCAGGCCGGATGCGTATCCCAGCCACGCGGCCTGAGCGGGGCGGCTGCCCTCCAGCGCCAGGAAGAGCGGCCCCAGGGCGACAAAGGCCAGGGCGCCCACATCCCACCGCGGGAAGGCGAGGGCCAGCAGCAGGCCGCTTCCCACCGCCAGGACCAGGCGAGCCGCCCGCGACCGCTCTTGCGCCGCGGCCGCCACGGGCGATCCCCCCGCCGTCAGAGCCACCCGATCCAGACCAAGGCGTACAGGACGGGACACGTGAACATCAGGCTGTCCAGCCGATCCAGCACGCCCCCGTGGCCGGGAATCAGGCTCCCGCTGTCCTTGGCGGCCGCGGCGCGCTTCACCGCCGACTCGGCGAGATCCCCCAGGATTCCCGCGACCGCCAGGATGATGCCCCCCGTGGCCGCGACATTCCAGGCGAGCCGCGGCCAGACCCAGCCGCTCCCGGCCGCGGCCACGAGCACCGCGCCGGCCAGGGCGCCCAGCGCGCCCTCGACCGTCTTCCGGGGACTGATCCGCGGCGCCAGGGGACGGCGCCCGAGGTGACTGCCCACGTAGAAGGCCCCGATATCCCCCGCCCAGGTGGTGAAGGCGAGGTAATAGACGAGCTGCCGCCCCTCCGGCAGCGCGCGGAGCAGGCTGGCGAAGCTGAGGAGGCCGCCCGCATACACCGTCCCCAGGAGGATCCAGGCCGCCTGGAGCATCCCCACCCGGACCTCCTCCCGCCGGAGCACCGCCCGCAGCAGGGCCACCCCCGCCAGCGCGGCCGCCACTGCCGCCACGCCCCCCATCCGGAGGACGGCCGCCTGCCACGCCAGCGCACCCGTCACCGTGAGGAGCGAGACCCCCCGCTCCGCCCCGGCCGGGCACAGCCGCGCGAATTCCCAGGCGGCGAGGGCGATGGCCAGGCTGACCAGCAGGGCGAAGTGAAACGACGAGCCAAAATGGACGAGGAGGAGGAAGGGGGGGAGAGGACCAGCGCGCTGAGGACCCGTTGACGGTGCATGACCTCCTCGTCCGCCTTCCCGCGCCGGGCGGACTCAGAATTCCATGATTTCCTTTTCTTTCTTCTCCAGCAACTCGTCCAGGGTCTGGATCATGCGCTTGGTCAGCTCCTGGATCTGGTCCATCCCCTTGCGCACGTCGTCCTCGGACAGGTGCTTGTCCCTCTCCAGCTTCTTCAGGGCCTCGTTGGCGTCCCGGCGGATGTTCCGGATCAGCACCCGCCCCTCCTCCGCCAGCTTGCGGACAACCTTCACCAGCTCCTTGCGCCGCTCCTCGGTGAGCGGAGGAACCGCCAGCCGGATCAGCTTGCCGTCGTTGCTGGGAGTGATGCCCAGATCGGATTTCAGGAGGGCCTTCTCGATGGCCGGGATGAGCGAGGCGTCCCAGGGCTGGATGGTGATCAGGCGCCGCTCGGGGGTGGCCAGCGTCGCCGTCGCCTTCAGGGGGGTGGGCGTGCCGTGGTAGTCCACCATGATCCCGTCCAGGAGCGCCACGGAGGCGCGGCCCGTGCGCACGCTGTTGAACTCCTTGAGCGTGGCCTCGGTGGCCCGTTTCATGTCCTGCTCGGCCTTGCGGATGATCTCCTGCATGGTCCCTCAGCCTCCCCTGACCAGCGTGCCGACGCGCTCTCCCAGCACGAGCTGGCGCAGCCGCCCCTTCTCCTGCAGGTTGAAGACCACGATGGGAAACCCGTTGTCCATGCACAGCGAGATGGCGGTGGAGTCCATGACCTTCAGTCGCCGGCTGAGGACCTCGATGTAGCTGAGCTCCTCGAACTTCTGCGCCGTCGGGTCCGTCTTGGGATCGGCGGTGTAGACCCCGTCCACCTTGGTGGCCTTGAAGACCACATCGGCGTTGATCTCCATGGCCCGGAGCGCCGCCGCCGTGTCCGTGGTGAAGTACGGGTTGCCCGTCCCGCCCACGAAGATGACCACCCGGCCCTTCTCCAGGTGGCGCAGCGCCCGGCGGCGGATGAAGGGCTCGGCCACCTCGCGCATCTCGATGGCGGTCTGCAGCCGGGTATCCACCCCCACCTTCTCCAGCGCGTCCTGCAGGGCCAGCCCGTTCATCACCGTGGCCAGCATGCCCATGTAGTCGGCCGACGACCGGTCCATGCCTCGGGCGCTGGCGACCACCCCGCGGAAGATGTTCCCCCCCCCGACCACCATGCCGATCCGGACGCCCATCTGGTGGACCTCGCGCACCTCGCCCGCGATGAAGCGGACGACCTCCGGGCTGATCCCGGACTCCTGCTCGCCCGCCAGCGCCTCGCCGCTGATCTTCAGGAGGATGCGTCGGTACTTCAGGTCCGCCATGTCCCTCTCTGGCAATCGGGCACTCCGGCACGCCGGCCCTCAGGAACAGCGGTTGCCTGAGTGCTTGGTGGCCGGACTAGTCCCCCGGCCGCTTCTCGAGGCCCTCGCCCAGGCGAAAGCGGGCGAAGGCGGCCACGCTGATCGGCTCGCCCAGGCTCTTCCCGGCGGCGTTCAGGAGGTCGCGGACCCTCTGCCTGCCCTCCGGATCCTTGATGAAGATCTGGTCCAGCAGGCACCGCTCGGTGAAGAACTTCTCCAGCCGTCCCTGGATGATCTTGTCCAGGATGGCCGCGGGCTTGCCCTGAACGTCGGGCTGGGCCCGCAGGATCTCCCGCTCCTTCTCCAGCACCTCGGCCGGCACCTGGTCGCGGGAGAGGTACCCGGGGTCGGCCGAGCAGACCTGGAGGGCCAGGTCCTTGGCCAACTGGGCCAGCTCCTGGCTCGTGGCCACGCCCTCCGACGCGCAGCGCACCTCCACCAGCACGCCGATCTTCCCGCCGCCGTGCAGGTACCCCGTCACCAGCCCCTTGGCCCCCGGAGGCAGGGCCAGCCGGGCCGCCCGCCGGAGGACGATGTTCTCCCCCAGGGACGCGATGGCGTCCTTGACGAGCTCGGCCACCGGCTTGCCGTTGAGGGACCGCGAGCGCAGCACGCCCACGTCGGAGGCCGCGGCATCCCCCCCCACCAGGGCCACCAGGGCACGGGTGAGGCTGGCGAACCGCTCGGTGCGGGCCACGAAATCCGTCTCGCAATTGACCTCCAGCAACGCCCCGGCATCGCGACCGGGCGCGATCCAGGCCGCCACCAGGCCGTCGGCCGCGGTGCGGCCCGCCTTCTTCTCGGCGGTCCTCAGGCCGCGCTTGCGCAGGACCTCGATGGCCCGACCCAGATCGCCGCCGGCCTCGGCCAGGGCGGCCTTGCACTCCATGACCCCCGCGCCCGTCTTGTCGCGAAGCTCACGGACCATGGCTGCCGAAATTTCCATGAGGGCTCCTTACTGGGCGACGCCGGCCGGGGCCGGGGATACCGGGGTCTCCGGGGTCGGCCCTGCCCCCTCCGGGCCCGCCGCGGGCACGGGTGCCGTCGTCTCGGCCGCGGCCGGGGAGGCCGCCACCCCCGCCTTGGCGCCCG
>JBBIQE010000038.1:0-26627 GCA_037442485.1 Methylomirabilis sp. (SeqCode) | reverse complement strand
CCCCCCCTGCGCCCCCCTCTTCCCCTCACCGGCCCCGGCCCGCCTCCGCGGCTTCCCGCGCCGGACTCGGCACTCGGCATCAGAGCCGCGTCATCCCCGGGATGCCTTTGGGGACCTCGTCGGCCACCCCCTGCCACGTGGCGTCGCCCGTGGAGACGATGCCGCGCACCCGCAGCGCGAAGTCGTCGGGGTTGCTGCACCAGAGCAGGGCCTCCTCGTAGGTGATCAGCCCGCGCGTATACAGCGACATCAGCGACTGGTCGAAGGTCTGCATCCCGTACTGGCTCACGCCTGCGGCGATCACGTCGCCCAGCTTGCGGGTCTTGTCCGGGTCCACCACGCACTCGCGGACCGTGGCGGTGGCGATGCACACCTCCACGGCCGGCACGCGCCCCTTGCCGTCGGCGCGAGGGATGAGCCGCTGGGCGATGATCCCCTTGAGGACCGCGCCGAGCTGGAGGCGGATCTGCTTCTGCTGGTACGGCGGGAAGACGGAGATCACCCGGTTGATGGTCTCGGTGGCGTCCAGGGTGTGCAGCGTGCTCATGACCAGGTGCCCGGTCTCGGCCGCCAGGATGGCCGTGGAGATCGTCTCGTAATCCCGCATCTCCCCCACCAGGATGATGTCCGGGTCCTGGCGCAGCGCGCTGCGCAGGGCCTCGCTGAAGGAGGGGGTGTCCACCCCCACCTCGCGCTGGTTGACCAGGCACTTCTTGTCCCGGTGCAGGAACTCGATGGGGTCCTCGATGGTCAGGATATGCCCCGAGCGGTTGGTGTTGATGTAGTCGATCATGGCCGCCAGGGTCGAGGACTTGCCCGAGCCCGTGGTGCCCGTGACCAGCACCAGACCCCGGGGCTCCAGGGCGATCTTCTCCAGGACCGGGGGCAGGTTCAGCTCGGCGATGGACTGGATCTTGATGGGGATGACGCGCATGACGAGACCCACCGTGCCCCGCTGCTGGAACACGTTGGCGCGGAAGCGGCCCAGTCCGGGGACGCTGTAGGCCAGGTCAATCTCGCAGCGCTCCTTGAACTTCTCGCGCTGCTTGGCGTTCATCACGCTGGCGGCCATGCTCACCACCGCGTCCTGGCCGAGGCGCGGCATCTCGGTGAGGGGGACCAGCTTGTCGTCAATGCGCAGGACCGGCGGGCTCCCCACCTTGATGTGCAGGTCGGAGGCCTTCCGCTCCACCGCGACCTTGAGCAGATCCGGCAGCTGCACGGCCGTCACCCCTCCGCCTCGGCCGGCGCGGGCGTCCCCAGGCCCAGGGCGGCCCGGAGCTTCCCCTCGATCTCGTCGGCAACGGCCGGGTTCTCCTGGAGGAATCGCTTGGCGTTCTCGCGCCCCTGGCCGATCCGCTCGCCGCCGAAGGCGTACCAGGCCCCGCTCTTCTCCACCACCTTGTGGGTCACGCCCAGGTCCAGGAGGCTCCCCAGGCGCGAGATCCCCTCGCCGTAGATGATATCGAACTCCGCCTCCCGGAAGGGGGGCGCGACCTTGTTCTTCACCACCTTGACCTTCACCCGGCTGCCGATGACCTCCTCGCCGTCCTTGATGGCCGAGATGCGGCGGATGTCCAGGCGCGTCGAGGCGTAGAACTTGAGGGCCCGGCCGCCCGTGGTAGTCTCGGGATTGCCGAACATGACACCGATCTTCTCGCGGATCTGGTTGATGAAGATGACGCAGGTGCGCGACTTGCTGATGGCCGCGGTGAGCTTGCGCAAGGCCTGCGACATGAGGCGGGCCTGCAGACCCGGCAGGGAGTCGCCCATCTCCCCGTCAATCTCGGCCCGGGGCACCAGCGCCGCCACCGAATCAATGGCCACCACGTCCACGGCGCCGCTCCGCACCAGGACCTCGGTGATCTCCAGCGCCTGCTCCCCCGTGTCCGGCTGGGAGATCAGCAGGTCATCAATGTTGACCCCCAGCAGCTTGGCATAGTTGGCGTCCAGGGCGTGCTCCGCATCCACGAAGGCCGCGGCCCCGCCCAGCTTCTGCGCCTCGGCGATGATGTGCAGGGCCAGGGTCGTCTTGCCGCTGGATTCCGGACCGAAGATCTCGACGACCCGGCCGCGGGGGACGCCGCCAACCCCCAGGGCGAAATCCAGCTCCAGGGAGCCGGTGGGGATGGCCGCCACGGGCAGCAGCGCCCCCGAGATCCCCATGCGCATGATGGCGCCCTTGCCGTACAGCTTCTCGATCTGCGAGACCGCCAGCTCCAGCGCCTTGTCCCGCTCCTTCCGATCCTCTTTGACGGGCGGCTTCCGCGTTGCGACCTCGGCCATGGGAACCCCCTCGCCCCTCGGGCGGCCTGAAAGACGGAAATTTAATTCAGCCTACGTGATTTCCCGAGCGAAGTCAACCCTGATCCGGGCCGGGGACTCGCCCCGGGGAGCGAGCCCTCCGGGCGGGGGACGATTGCCTTTCGCCGCCCGGATGTGCTAGCGTCGGCCCTCGGCAGGGCCGCGCCCGGCTCCCCGGCCGCGACTTCCGCATTGACAGGCGGGGGGGGAATGGATATGGTGGCGGGCGCAGCGCGGACGGCACGGCCAGCGATCACCGAGGCTCCCCATGTCCGATCCCCAGGATCCGGTCACGCCAGAGGACGAGCAGGCTCCCTCCTACACCGGGCCGGAGCGGCGGTCGGGGCTGGATCGTCGGCATACCCGCAACCCCCAGCCGCCCCCCGGGCAGGCGGAGCGGCGACACGTCATCCGCCGAAAGGCCGACCGGGTCTCCCTCGAGGGAAGCATCCGCATCGGCCTGCCCGGACCCGGCGGTCGCTTGTACCGGCGGGTCCACCTGGAGGTCCCCGTTATCTGCCGACGCCTCGACGCCGACCCCTCCTCCGCCGATCCGCCCCTGCGCGGCCACACCCACACGCTGGCGCCGGGCGGGCTGGGCATGATCCTGGACCAGGCATTCCCGGTCGGCTTCCGGATGGAGATCCTGGTCCGGTTCGGCGGGGACCTGCTGCCGGCGGACGTGGAAGTGGTGAGCGTGATCCCCCGGGGCGAGACGTTCCTGCACAACTGCCGCTTCACGCGGCTGGGGGAGGCGGATCGGAGCTGGCTGATCGAGTACCTGCGCATCCGGGATGCCCCCCCGGCCTGAGGGGGGCCGGCCGTCCGGGGCCGGAGGGGGATTCGGGATCGGGAGGGGGGAAGGGAAATGATCGGGAGACTGGCAACGAGACCGTGGCTCCGCGTGGGGGTCGGGATCTTCGCCCTGGGCTGCGCCCTGCACGTCGCCCGCGCAGGCCTGGCGGCCGATCGCCCGTTCCTGCAGCGGCTCAGCAGCGAACCCATCTCCCTGGATCCCGCCAAGAGCAGCCGCATCCAGGACGATCAGGTGATGTGGCTGCTGTACGACGCCCTCACCCAGCTCTCGGCCGACGGCACCACGATGGAGCCCGCCCTGGCCGAGCGCTGGGAGCAGAGCGCCGACGGCCTGACGTATACGTTCACCCTGCGGCGAAACGTCCGGTTTCACGACGGATCGCTGCTGGACGCCCAGGCGGTGAAGGTGAGCTACGAGCGGCAGTTCCTGCCGGGCTCGCCCTTCTACGCCACCTCCCCGCCCAACGCCTACGAGAGCGTGCTGTCGGGTCTGGTGAAGGAGATCCGCGTCCTGGATCCCCAGACCGTGGCCATCAGCCTGGCCTACCCCCGGCCGTCCCAGTTCGCTCTCGTGAAGATCGTCAGCCGGGAGGCCTTGACGCGCAACGGGCTGCATCTGACGCGGACGCCGGTGGGCACGGGGCCCT
Organism: Methylomirabilis sp. (SeqCode); assembly: GCA_037442485.1. Classification (GTDB taxonomy): domain Bacteria; phylum Methylomirabilota; class Methylomirabilia; order Methylomirabilales; family 2-02-FULL-66-22; genus 2-02-FULL-66-22. Next base: position 22,860 of record JBBIQE010000038.1, on the reverse strand, counting down.
TCCGGTTGGAGCGCTGGGAGAACGATCGGATCGTTCTGGCCCCCTTCGCCGATTCGTGGCGCGGGCGACCCCGACTGGATGCGGTGATCTTCGCCATCGTCCCGGACACCCGGATCGCCATGGAGCGACTGGAGGCCGGCGAGTTCGATCTGGTCCCCGAGGTCTCGCCGCAACTGTTCGAGCGGCTGGCCGCCAACCCCCTCACGCGGCTGGTGAAGGTGGGTGGGCTCAACCTCCGCTTCCTCGGGATGCAGATGGATCGGCCCGCCCTCCAGGATCGGCGCGTCCGCGAGGCCATCGTCCGGGCGGTGGACCGGGAGCGGCTGGCCACCTACCTGGGGCGGGGCGCCATGCTGCCGGCCCGGGGACCGCTGCCCCCCGCCAGCCTGGGCTACGATCCGCAGATCGGCCAGCCGGCCTATGACCTCCGGCGGGCACGCACGCTCCTCCAAGAGGCGGGCGCGGGAGGGAACCTCACCCTGCGCCTGCTCTTCAACGCCTCCCTGGAGCCGTGGGTGGAGGTGGCGCAGGCCCTCCGCTCGGACCTGCGCAAGGCGGGCATGACCGTCGAACTCGCCGGCACCCCCGACTGGAAGGCCTTCCACGACGAGCGGCGGAAGGGCGGGCACGACCTGTACCTCTACGGGTATTCGGTGAGCACCCCGGATCCGGAGCGGTTCCTGTTCCCCCTCTTCCAGTCCAAGTCGCCCTACAACTTCGGACACTTCAGCAACGCCAGAGTGGACGAGCTGCTGGAGAAGGCCCGCCAGCCCATGGAGGAGACCCGGCGACTGCGGCTGTACCGCGAGGTCACCCGCCTGGTCGTCAGCGAGGTGCCGGCCCTCTTCCTGTTCCACCAGATCACCTTTGCCGCCCACCACGCGCGGGTGGCGGGGCTGACCCTGAACCTGTACGGGCTCCCCCAGGACAAGCTCGTCCACGTGGAGATCCGCTGACGCGGGAGGGCCATGGGCCGGTTGGCACCGCTGCGGCAACGTTACCGGGGACTGCGGCTGCAGAGCCGCTTCGCCCTCCACATCGTCCTGCTGGTCACGCTCCTGTTCGCCATCCTGATCCCGGCCGTCCTGATGATCCAGCAGGCCGCCATCCTGGGCACGGCGCGGGAGAACGGCCTGCGCCTGGTCACCATCTTCGCCTTCAGCAGCGTCCCGGCCCTGGTGGCGGAGGATTTCCTGGGGCTGCGCCAGCTGGTCAACAGCCTGGCGACCGAGGCGGATGTCCGCTACGCCATGATCCTGGACCTCGAGGGCCGGGTGCTGATCCACACCCTCGTGCGGGAGATCGGGGCTCGCTACAGGGATCCCTTGACCCGGCGCGCCCTGGAGGCCACCGGCCCCCTGTTCCAGGAGGTGCGGACCCCTCAGGGCCAGCTCCTCTACGATTTCGCCACGCCGGTCCTGGTCCTGAACCAGCGCCGCGCGGTGGCCCGGATCGGAATCTCCATCGCCGACGAGATGCGCCTCATCCGCCGGACGCGCAACACCATCCTCAGCCTGGGCGTCCTGACGCTGGCGGCGGGGCTCCTGTACGGGCACCTGCAGGCGCGGCGGCTCACCCGGCCGATCCAGGCCCTGGCCCGGGGCGCCCGCGCGGTGGCGCGGGGGGACCTCGGCCACCGCATCACGCTCCGCCGCCTGGACGAGGTGGGGGAGCTGGCCGAGGCGTTCAACCGGATGGCCGAATCGCTGCGCGCGCGCTTCGAGGTGGACCGCGAGCTCACCTCCACCCTGAACCTGCAGACGGTCCTGGCCGCCCTGGCGCGCCACGCGCAGCGGCTGTGCGAGGCGGACCTGGCGTTTCTGGCCTATCGCGAGCGGGGCGCCTCCCAGGCCGTGGTCGCCGCCTGCGCGGGCGCCATGGGACAGGCGATCCACGATTGGGTCATCCCCGTCGGTCGGGGCCGGGCCGGGGCCGTCCTGCAGGCGGGTCGCCTGCTGCTGCCCGCCTCGCCCGCGCCCGAGCCGGAGCCGGAGGAGGCCGAGATCCTCGCCCAGGAGGGCGTGCGGGCCCTGATCCTCGTCCCCGTCAATCTGCAGCAGAGCTGCCTGGGGGTGCTGGGGGTCGGCTGGCGGGGCAGCGGCAATCTGGGCGAGGGGGCCCTGGAGACGCTGGAGCGGCTGGCGGACCAGGCGGCCGTGGCCCTGGCCAACGCCCTCGCCTACCGCGAGATCGAGCTGCTCAACCTGAGCCTGGAGGCCAAGGTGGCCGAGCGCACGCGGGACCTGTCCGAGGCCAACGCGGCCCTGCAAGCCTCCCACGAGAAACTCAAGGCCCTGGATCGGCTGAAGTCCGAGTTCGTGTCCAACGTCTCCCACGAGCTGCGGACGCCGCTCACCGCCATCCGCATGGCCGTGGACAACCTCCTGGACGGCGTGACGGGCGAGCTCAGCCCGACGCTCACGCGCTACCTCACCCGGGTCCGGAGCAACACGGACCGCCTGGTCCGCCTCATCACCGACCTCCTCGATCTCTCGCGGATCGAGGCCGGCCGGGTCGAGCTGCACCCCACGGCCATCCCTGCCGGGGATCTCATCCAGGAGGTGGTGGAGGGCCTGCGCCCCATGGCCGCGGCGAAGGGCGTGGACCTGCTGGTCCCGCCCGCGGCCCCGCCCACCCTGGCCTACGCCGACCGGGACAAGCTCCAGCAGGTGCTGATCAACCTGGTGGAGAACGCGGTCAAGTTCACCGGGAGCGGCGGTACGATCACGGTGCGCGCGCGCACCCTGATCGCCGAGGAGCACGGGACCGGGGGTGCAGAGGGGCGCTCTCCCCTGCCCCTTCGCCCCTCCGCCCCCCAGCAGTTCCTGGAGATCGCCGTCGAGGATACGGGCCAGGGCATCCCGCCCGAGGAGCTGGGGGCCATCTTCGACAAGTTCCACCAGGTCCGCCGCGACGGCCAGGCTAAGACCCAGGGCACGGGCCTGGGCCTCGCCATCGCCAAGAGCCTGATCGAGCTGCACGGGGGCCGGATCCGGGTGGAGAGCCAGGTGGGGCGCGGCAGCCGGTTCGTGTTCACCGTCCCGGCCCTCGCGACCCAGCCCCGCATCGCACTCGAGGCAGGGGCAGACGGACGACCATGACCAGGGCGCGCGGCCGCATCCTCGTGGTGGATGACGACCCCGACATCCGCGATCTGCTCACCGACCGGCTCCGGCTCCTGCAGCTGGAGGCGGTCTGCGCCGGGGACGGCGAGGAGGCGCTGGCGCTGCTCCGCCAGGAGCCGCCCCCGCTCACCCTCCTCGATCTCCAGCTCCCCCGCGTGAGCGGCATGGACGTCCTGCAGGCGATCCGCCGCGAGGGCATCCAGACCACGGTGATCGTCATCACCGCCTGGGGAACGCCCGAGCGGGCCGTGGAGGCCATGCGCGCCGGCGCCTACGACTTCATCCCCAAGCCGCTGGATCCGGCCCACCTGGAGGTGGTCATCAACAAGGCGCTGGAGCGGGATTCGCTGCGGGAAGAGAATCAGCTCCTGCAGAGCGAGCTCAGCAGCCTGGATCGGCCGCTGATCGGCGACAGCCCGCCCATCCGGGAGGTCGTTCGCACCGCCCAGCAGGCCGCCCTGAGCAACGCCACCATCCTGCTGCGGGGGGAGAGCGGGACCGGCAAAGAGATCCTGGCCCGGGCCATCCACCGCTGGAGTCCGCGACGGAACCGGCCGCTGGTGACCGTGAACTGCGTGGCCCTCTCGGAGGAGCTGCTGGAGAGCGAGCTGTTCGGCCACGAGAAGGGGGCCTTCACGGGGGCCCACCAGAAGAAGCGGGGCAAGGTCGAGCTGGCCGACGGCGGGACGCTGTTCCTGGACGAGATCGGCGACATCCGCCCGCCGCTCCAGGCCAAGCTCCTGCGCCTGCTCCAGGAGCAGGAGTTCGAGCGGGTGGGCGGCACGCGGCCCATCCGCGTGGACGTCCGGTTCGTGGCCGCCACCAGCACCGACCTGGAGCGCGCCATGAAGGAGGGGCGGTTCCGGCCCGATCTGTACTACCGGCTCAACGTCGTGAGCCTCCAGCTCCCCCCGCTCCGCGAGCGCCGGGAGGACCTCGAGCCGCTGGCCCGGCACTTCGTCGAGAAGTACAGCGCCGAGCTGAAGCGGCCGCCCAAGCCCCTCGCACCGGAGGCCCTGAGGCTCCTCGGCCGCCACCACTGGCCGGGCAACGTCCGCGAGCTGGAGAACGCCATCGAGCGGGCGGTGGTGCTCTCCACCGGCCCCGAGATCGGACCCCGGGACCTGCCCATCCTCCTCCCCGAGCCGGGCGAGCCGGCGGGCGAGGAGCCAACCGGAGGCACCTACCACGAGGCCGTCCTGCAGTTCAAGCGGGAACTCTTGCGCTCGGCCCTCGCCCGCGCCAACGGGAATCAGACCCGGGCGGCCGAGGCCCTCGGATTGCAGCGGACGTACCTGTCCCGCCTCCTCAAAGACCTGGGTATCCGCGAGTCCTGACCTGCCCGCCGCAAAGCCGGCCGGGAGCCCTCCGGGTCCGGCGCCACCCCCGGCGGCGGCAGGCGGCTACCCGCCGTTGCCGCCGTTCTCCAGGTGGTTGTTCACCACGCTGCTGAGCGAGGCCATGAACTGGTCCACCTCGACCCGCGGCATGTGGCCGGTGATCTCGAGGACGATCTTCACGCCGAGCTTTTCCTGCTTCGATCCCCTCCGGATGACCTTGGGCTTTGGCATTCCGCGCCTCCCTCTACGCTGTTCGACCCGAAGCCCTCCCCCCGGGGCGAGGCGAGGCCTCCCTGCCGGTTCGCTCCCCTCTCGGGGACCGCCCGGCAGCAGGACCGCGCCTTCCGCTCCCCCGACCCCCCCACCCGCCCTTGGGACCGGGAGGCGAGGGCGGCGGGAACCTCAGGATGAAGCGGTCGGCATAATCCGTCACCCGGCGGGTGCGGGGATCCACCCGAACCCACCAGCCCTCGTAGTGTTCTTCCGCGAAGATCGCCCAGTCGTTTCCATCGGGGAGCCTGGCGCCCTCCTCCGCCGAGAACCAGGCGTTCTCGAACGTCTCGGCGTCCAGTTCCCATCCCCGGGCGATGTGAATCAGCTCGTGAAACAGCACCGCCGGCAGCCGCATCGCGCGGTGCGCCCGAGCCGAGCGCGGCGCAGGCAGGAAGGCCTTGGCACACAGGAGAATCCGGTAGCCGGCACTCCGCGCATACCCCTCCCGGCAGGCGCCATGCGCGCCCCCAGAGACCAGATCCACCACGGGGCGAGGGCGGGCAATCATCGCGTGCAGAAGCTGGCGGAGATCCTGGGGCATGGGGGCCGGCGGACGCTCCAGGCGCCGGCGGATGGTGGCGAGAGCCCGGCGAACCGCGGCAGCCTCGCGGGCGGGAAAATCCCGCAGGCGGATAGCCATGGTGCCTCCTTTCTGCACGCGCGGGCGTGAGGACGCCCGCAACCCGGCGCCGACACTCCGGGCGACCCGATCCACTCCCCCCGCAGGCGTGCTCAGCGATCCGCGCGGTACTTCGCCACCACCCGAGGATCGAGTTCCAGCCCCAACCCCGGCCGGTCGGAGAGTTCGATGTGGCCGGTCCGGTCCACGCGGAGCGGCTCGCGGACGAGATCCGCCATGAGCGGATGGGCCGGGAAGACCATCTCGGCCAGGCTACCATTCGCCACCGCCCCCAGCAGGTGCACCCCCGCCGCGACCGCCACGGCCGAACCGTGGATGTGCGGCGCCAGGGGCAGGTTCCAGGTCTGGGCGAGATGCGCGATCTTCAGCCCTTCGCTCAGGCCGCCGCACCAGGCCACATCCGGCTGGACGAAGTGGACGGCGCGGGCGGCGATGTAGTCGCGGAATCCCCCCTTGCCGTAGGTGCAGGTCTCGTAGCCGGCGACCGGGATTGCCACTTTGTCCGCCACGGCCGCGCTCCCGGCGATGTCGTCCGGGCAGACCGGCTCCTCGTACCAGTAGATGTCCGAGGGCTCCAGGGCCCGCCCCATCTTGATCGCCGTGGGCACGTCCCAGGCCCCGTTGGCGTCCACCATCAGGCGGATATCCGGGCCGATGGCCTCGCGCACGGCCCGGACGCGCGCCAGGTCCTCGGCCAGGGAGACCTCGCACACCCCCCGGTGGGCCATGGCGCGGAGCGGACTCCCCTCGATGTCGCTGTTGCGCCCCACCTTCATCTTGACGGCGCGGAAGCCGTGCTGGCAGTAGGCCCGCATCTCGTCGCAGAGCTCCCGGATCCCCTTGCCCTCGGCGTAGAAGCCGCCGCTGGCGTAGGCCGGCACCCGGCGGCGGTAGCCTCCCAGCAGGCGCCAGAGGGGCTGCCCGCAGAGCTTGCCCCGGAGGTCCCACAGGGCGATGTCGATCCCGCTCATGGCGGCGATCAGGAGGCCGCCGCGGGCATGCTTGTAGGCGCGCTGGTGCATCTGCGCCCACAGCCGTTCGATCTCGCGGGGATCCTCGCCCAGAAGATGCTCCCGCAGTTCGCCCTCGATGACGGTGCGCGTGGACCGGAGGGGCCCCCCGAAGTGGGCCGCCTCGCCCAGGCCGACCAGGCCGTCCTCCGTCTCCACTTCGACCAGGAGTGCGGGCTTGGTGGCCAGGATGTAGTTGGCGTCGAAGACGGGCTGGGGCAAGGGGTACTCTACCGGGATCGTGCGGACGTCACGGATGCGCATGGAAGGCCTCCGGTCCCTCGGGGTTTCGCGACAGCCATACCACGCCCGGGCCTCTCTTCCGCCTCCCCGGCCCCGAGGTCGGCCGGCAGTCTACGAGCGGCGGGAAGGCATGTCAACCGGATTGCCTCTGGCCGCGGCCGCGTGACCCCCCAGCCGTGGCAGCATCCGCAGTCTGTGCCCCCGCTGGGGGATTTGTTTGCTTCACGGTACCAAGTCGAACCTGTCCAGGAACGGGGTTGACTCGCGGTGGCGCCGTTATAGTTTACAGGGCAGTCGTCAGGACGGATCGAAACCCAGGATGAAGATCGTCGGATTTCTCCGTTCGCGATCACGGCGCCGGGTGGCGCGCAGCCGTCTTCGCCGATATCCGGACGACCACGAAACAACAGGGCGTCCGAGCGCAGTGACGGAGGAGGCGACACATGACGCGGGATGATGAGATCAAGGAAAAGGAACGGCGGGTCAGGGACTTCCTCCAGGCGCACGGGCTGCGGGCCCTTCTCCTCAAGCGACAGGCGAACTTCTCCTGGATGACCGGTGGGGGGGTAAACGCTATCGGGATCGCTACGGAGCTGGGCGGGACATCCCTGCTCGTCACGGAAAGCGCCAAGTACGTGATCACCAACAATATTGAAGCGCCCCGGATGATCGAAGAGGAAGGGCTGGAGAAGCTCGGCTTCACGGTGAAAACCTACTCCTGGTACGAGGATCTGGAGGCCCCGATCCTCCGCAGTCTCGTCGGGAAAGGGCTGGTGGCCTGCGATCTGTTCGTCCCGGAGACCCGATTGATGGCCGAGGAGATCGGCCGCCTCCGCTACTCCCTGACGGCCGCCGAAGTCGAGCGGTACCGGTGGCTCGGGGAACGGGTCTCCCACGCGGTCGAAAAGACCGCCCTGGAGGCGCGGCGGGGCGAGAAGGAGTGCGAGGTCGTCGGCCGGCTGTGCGGCGAGCTCTGGAAGGACCGCATTGACCCCGTCGGCCTCATGGTCGCGGCGGATGACCGGTTGCGGCGATTCCGGCATCCCATCCCCACCGAGCGGAAGGTGGAGCGGTTCCTGATGATCTCCGTCAACGCCCGGAAGGGGGGCCTCATCGTCTGCCTCACCCGCTTCGTCCACTTCGGGAAGGCGGCCATCGCCCTGCACAGGCAGTACGAGCGCAACGTGTTCGTGGACTGCACCTTCATGGCGCACACCCGCCCCGGCACCCCCGCGCGGGAGGTCCTGCAGAAAGGGCTGGACGCCTATCGGGAGCAGGGATTTCCCGAGGAGTGGAAACTGCACCACCAGGGAGGGCCGATCGGCTACCAGCAGAGGGATTACCGGGTGCACCCGGGGACGCCGGACATCGTCCAGGAGAACCAGGCCTTCGCCTGGAATCCCAGCATCGCGGGAACGAAGTCCGAGGACACCATCCTCGCCACATCCCGCGGGCCCGAGATGATCACCCGCCCCCTCCTCTACCCGACCCTCTCCATGGAGGTGGCGGGGATGGGCTTTACCCGGGCGGCGATTCTCGAGAAGGAGTAGCGCCAGGCCTGCAACCCTCCGCACGCAGACCCGCCCTGGCCGGGCCGACCCGTCAGGGCCGAGGGCTGTGAGTCTCCCGGGATCGCAGCACGACGAGTTCCCGGGGCGTGAACGTGAGGTATTCCCGGCCCCCGGTCCTCACCCGGAGCGTCTCCTCCACGCCGACGATGCCCCGACCCGGGAAGACGATCTTGGGCTCCACGGCCAGGGTCATGCCGGCCTGGATGGGGATGGTCGCGCCGGCCGCCAGGGAGAGAATCTCGTCCCGCTCCCCGCCCACCCCGTGGCCCACGAACCGCACCTGGGCCGGCCCCGCCTTCATGAACCGGTCGGAGTAGCCCGACCCCTCGGCCGCCGCCGCGGCGCGCGCGTGGGCGATTGACGCCCCCTGCCCGCCCGTGCATAATGAGTCACGCCGCGCCCGGGGACGTGCCGTCCGACCGCTTGCAAATCCGGGGAGGGGACCCGCCGTGATCGACCTCAAGAAAGCCAACGACGAGCTGAACCTCTACATTCGGCCGCAGACTTTTCCCACGGCCATTCGCATGTTCCGCCACGGGGAGCCCCTGCCCGAGAAGGCCAAGCGGCCGGGGAAAGACTTCAAGCGGGGCTTCATGAACTGCATGACGATCGACATGGTTCGCCGCTACGGCTGGACCATCGCCCTCACCCGAGAGGACAGCATCTGCTCCCTGGGAATCATCGCCCTGGGATTCGACAAGGAGCTGAAATACTACCACGACGGCAACCTCTGCGAGGCGATGTACACCGAGACCGCCGAGGCCGGCGCCCGGTCCGAGGCGGCCGTGGACAAGTTCGCCTACCGCGAGTTCTATGCCCTGGTGGCCGCGCCGCTGGACCGCTGCGACTTCCAGCCGGACCTGATCTGCCTCTACGGGAACCCGGCCCAGGTGATGCGGCTGGTCCAGGCGGCCCTGTGGAAGCGGGGCGGGAAGCTCAGCTCATCCTTCGGCGGCCGGATCGACTGCTCCGAGATCATCGTCACCACGATGAAGACGAACGAGTGCCAGGTGATCCTCCCCTGCAGCGGGGACCGGATCTTCGGCCAGACCCAGGATCACGAGATGGCCTTCACCATCCCCTACGGCCGGATCGAGGAGGTGCTGGAGGGGCTGCGCGGCACCCACAAGGGGGGCATCCGGTATCCCATCACCCAGTTCATGGAGTACGAGCCGAAGCTGCCGCCCAGGTACCTGGAGGTCAACCGGATGTGGGACGCGGCGGCGGGAAAGGTCCAGTATACCCCCCGGGACCGGGTGGTGGCCGCCTACAAGCGCTCCTACGCGGACAGCGTCCCCGCCTACCCCATCATCGCCTCCTACGCGGGCATCCAGGAGGGCTACTCCATCCGCGAGTACTGCAGCGACGCCAAGAAGGCGATCAGGGCCCAGGTCAACATCTATGAGAAGCACCAGCACGACGTGGTCCTGGCCTACACCGACCTGGCCAAGGAGGCCGAGGCGGCCGGCTGCACCGTGAAGTGGAGCGACACCATCGTCCCCAGCATCAGCCAGCACGTCCTGGGCGAGGACAAGGGCCGGCTGGCGCGGATGAACATCCCGTGCTCTTCCGATCTCGGCCGCCTGCCCATGTTCCTGGAGCTGTGCGAGGGGCTGATGGCCGCGAGGCTCCCCACGGCGGTGGGGGCGGTGGTCACGGGCCCGTGGACGGTGGCCATGCTCTTGCGGGGGCCCGAGGCGCTCCTCCTCGACACCGTGGACGATCCGGCGTTCGTCCGGGACCTCATGCGCTTCACCACCGATTACATCCGCCAGCTCTCCGAGCGGGTGGCGGCGACCAAGATCGGCCTCTCCTTCGCCGAGCCCACCGCCTCGTGCAGCCTGATCTCGCCGGAGAACTACAGGGAGTTCATCAAGCCGTATCACCAGGAGCTGGTCCAGCACTTCAAGAAGCAGAGGGTCAACTGCACGGTCCACATGTGCGGGATGACCTATCCGCTGTACGCGGACCTCGTGGATGTGGGCTTCGGCACCATCAGCATTGACATTGATCCGTCCGTGGACCAGTTGCAGGAGCTGCTGCGGGTGGCCGAGAAGAAGGCCGTGGTGATCGGCAACGTGGATGCGACGATCTTCGAAAGGGCCACCCGGGGCGAGATCGAGGCCGAGGTGCAGCGGTGTCTCGCCACCGTCGGCGGCCGGAGCGGCTACATCCTCTCCACCAGTTGCGAGATCCCGCCCATGTCCAACCCCGAGATCGTCCAGTACTTCATGGACGCCGCCCGGAGGCTGGGCCGCTACCGGCACGAGGTCGAAGCCCGGACTTGACCCCCCATGCCCCGGCGCCCGCGGGAACCCCTCGACCGCCTCCGGGGTCCGGGGGGCCCCTGCGGCGAAATGGCGTCGCCGCGGCCGTTCCCCCATCCCCTCCTCCAGGTGGCCCGCGGGCACCCGCTCCCTCAGGCCCGCACCAGGCTGCCCGGGGCAACCCCGAGGCGGAGCGGGCCGATTTCGCCGGCCCAGGGGGGACGTTCGTCGCTACGCCTCGGGGCGCGGCGGTAGGCGCAGCCCCGCATCTCGCAGGACTGGCAGGGGGAGAGACCGCTTCCCATCTTCGCCTCGGGACCGACCCCCACGGCGAACGACAGGGACTTGCGCGGGGTCATGATGCAGGAGGGATTCAGACGCACGCCGATCGCCTCTCCCGGAAGTAGCGCGAACACCTTTCGTTGCTCCTCGATGGGCCAGCGGGGATGCCCGGGGCTCTCGCGCGGCGTCACCCGGAGGCCCCGGCCGAGGCGCTCGGCGCACACCGCACGCAGGACCGCCTCGGCCAGCGCCTCCACCGCGGCCGATCCCAGACTGTCCAGCATGGAGGCCACGGGGAACTCCCGCCGGGCGAAGAGGGATTCGATCCGGTCCTCGATGGCGCCGCCGAGGGTGCACACCGCCAGGCCGAGGGTGGCGACGGGTCCCCACCGGTCTGGGGTGTCGCGGATGAGTAGCTCGGGTCCGTCATGAAGCCGGCAGCCCGCCGGATCCGCGGAGAGCACCGGGAACTCCCGGTAGAGCCACCGCGGCTCGAAGGCCCGGCGGGCCTCCGACACCGCCTCGCGCAGGATGGCAAGGACTTCGGGGGTGGGAACGTCCGACGGGCGGCGGTACCCCTGGAGGCGGAGGACTTCCCGCGGGTCAATCTCCAGACTCACACTGTTCATCCGAGCGCTGTCACGAAAATCCCCCCTCCCTCCCCCGCGCCGGGGGGAGGGCACCCTGGGGGGGACCCGGTGGGGGTTTCGTGCGCACGAGCCAACTGCCACGGGCTATGGGCCCCGCGTGCGTCGCTTTCGGACGACCTCGGCGATCCGGGCGATGTGCGCCGGGCTGCTGCCGCAGCAGGCGCCGACGATGTTGGCACCGGCGTCCAGGATCGCCGGGTAGCCGGCCGCCATCGCGTCGGGGGGCAGCTCGTACGTGGTCTTCCCGGCCTGGATGCGCGGGAGCCCCGCGTTGGGATAGGCGATCAGGAAGGCGTCCGTCACCCTGCGCATCGCCTGCACGATGGCCGCGGCCCGCTCGGGCCCACCGTCGCCGCAGTTGCAGCCGACGACATCCGCCCCCGCCTGGATGAGGATCCGGGCCGCCTCCTCGGGGCTCGTCCCCCACATCGTCCGGTCGCGGTTCTGGTCTTTCTCCCACTGGAAGAACATGCTGCACATCACCGGCAGGCCCGTGCTTTCCTTGGCGGCCCGGACGGCGACCACGGCCTCCTCGGGGTACATCATGGTCTCGACGGCGAACAGATCCACCCCGCCCTCGGCCAGGGCCAGGGCCTGCTCGCGGAAGTTTTCGTAGAACTCCTCCTCGCTCACGTCTCCCAGCGGCTCGAAGGTATCGGGCAGATGCCCCGTCGGCCCGATGGAGCCCGCCACGAATTTGCCGGGCGGACACACGCTCCGCGCGTGCTGGGCGGCCAGCGCATTCAGTTCCCGGACCCTGTCGGCGAGATTATAGGCCGCCAGCTTGAGGCGGGTCCCGCCGAAGCTGTTGGTCTCGACACAGTCGCTGCCGGCCTCGAAGTAGGCCGTGTGGATCCTGCGGATCACTTCGGGGTGCGTCCGGTTCCACAGCTCGGGGCAGGCCCCGTCCGCGAGCCCCGCCTCGAACAGCATGGTCCCCATCGCCCCGTCGAAGACGAGGACCTCGCTTTTCAGCCGTTGGAGAAATTCCTCGCCTCGGGATCCCATCCGTGCCTCCGGCAATTGAAAATGTAAAACGGACACCCGACAACCGACGGGCGGTAACAATCGTATCGCACACTTCCCTGCGGCATTAGGTCGTTTTCAAGTGGCCGGTTGTCGGTTGTCCGTTGCCCGTTTTTCATTGGAGGGCGCCTCGGCCTTCCCCATCAGCGCCTTGGCCCGGAGGACGGCCGCGGTGGCATCCTTGGCGTAGCCGTCGCCCCCGATCTCATCGCAGTAGGCCTGGCTGACCGGCGCCCCGCCGATCATGACTTTCACCCTGTCCCGCTGCCCATCCCGGATGAGGGCCTCGATCGTCCGCCGCATGGCCGGCATCGTCGTGGTCATCAGCGCCGAGATCCCCACGATGGTGGCGTCGTGTTGCTTCACCGCCTCCACGAACTTCTCCGGGGCCACGTCCCGCCCGAGGTTGAGCACCTTAAAGCCCGCCCCCTCGAGCATCATGGCCACCAGGTTCTTCCCGATGTCGTGCAGGTCCCCCTGGGCCGTCCCGATGACCACCGTGCCAAGGTACTCGTCCACGGCCGTCTGGGTCAAGAGCGGCTTGAGCAGGTCCAGGCCCGCGTACATGGCCCGCGCCGAAAGAAGCACCTGGGGAACATAGTACTCGTTCCGGCGAAACTTCTCCCCCACCACATCCATCCCCGGAATCAGTCCCTTGAAGATGATCGCCTTGGGGTCAAGGCCTTCGGCCAGGGCCTGGCGGGTCATCTCTCCGACGACGGTATGCTGCCCGAGGATCAGGGCCCGCGACATGGCGGGATAGTCAAAGCAATCGTCCGGCATATTCGCGCTTCGATTTCAATTGGTGAGGATCTCTCGGGGGCTACCCGCGCCTGGCACCAGCCGGGTCACTCCCACGTTCTCTCGTCCGAGATCTTCTTTGCGTCGGGCGCCAGGGTGCCCGAAGGGATGACCTCGACCCTGGCCCGAAGCTTGATCGCCTCTCGGGCCCGCGCCTCGAGTCGCGCCGTCAGGTCCCCGGAAGTCGCGCGGGTCTCCACCCGCAGCGTCAGGTCGTCTTCGAAGCCCTTCCGGCGAACCACAAGCTGGTACCGGCTCACCTCGGGGATCTCGGCCATCACGGCGTCAAGCTGGCTCGGGTGCACGAACATGCCGCGGATCTTCGTCACCTCATCCGCGCGGCCGAGGATCCGGGTCAAGCGTGGGGATGTCCGTCCGCAGGGGCAGGGCGCGGGATCCAGCACCGAAAGGTCCCCGGTGCCGAAGCGAATCAGGGGGTACACCCTGTTGAAGGTCGTCACGACGACCTCGCCGGACTCTCCGTCGGCCACGCCCTCCCCCGTCTCGGGATCCGCAATCTGGAGGATCAGATCCTCGGCCACGTGCAGCCCCGCCCGCCGCTCGCACTCGTAGGCGATCAGGCCGAGGTCGGCGCTGGCGTAGGCCTGGGTGACGCGGACCCCGTACCGCTCGCCCATGCGAACCCGCAGGGATTCCGGCAGCATCCCGCCCGAGACAAAGGCCACCTCCAGCGACAGGTCCCGGAGGGGCTCGAGCCCCATCTCCTCCGCCCGCTGGAGGATCGTGTGCAGGAAGCTCGGCGTCCCGACGTAGCCGGTGGCCTGCACGTGCCGCAGCATCTGGACCTGGATCTCGGTGTTCCCGCCCCCCATGGGGATCACCACGCACCCGAGGGCGGCCAGCCCCTCGTCGCACATGCTGCCGGCCGGAGTCAGGTGGTAGGCGAAGGTATTCAGGGCGATGTCGCCCCGCCGGAATCCGGCCGCGTACAGGGCCCGCGCCATCCGCCAGTAACTCGGCCCGGGCCCCTCGGGATCGTAGATCGGCCCCGGCGACACGAAGATGCGCTGGAGCGTGTGGGCAGGCACCGCGGCCAGGCCGCCAAAGGGCGGCGCCTGCCCCTGCAGGGAAGGCAGGTCCTTTTTCCGAAGGGGCGGCAGGCGGAGCAGATGCTCGGGCTCGGCCAGCCCCTCGAGGCTGAGGCCGGCGGCCTCGAGCCGTGGCAGCAGGTGCGCCGTGCGCGCTGCCGCGTGCTGGAGCGTCTCGCGGAGCTGGGCGCGCACATAGTGCTGCCGCTCCTCCGGCGGCATGGCCTCCAGGGCCGGATCGTAGAAGCCCGGCCTCCGGTCAATCGCCCCCCGCGCCATGGACTTCCCCCTACCGTGTTTGAAGAGCAGAACCGGTTACGAATGAGTCAGGTATGGGCCGCAAACATGCCGCCCAGTCTGCGTCCGTCATCCCGGCGAAAGCCGGAATCCAGAGGGATCCCGGGATCCTGGACCCCGACTTCCGCCGGGGTGACGCCCTGCAGATGTCCGCGGCGTGTGCAATCAGCCACCCTGCAGCCTCGTCGGTTTGAGGCGAAGTCTCGCGAAGCTCTCGGCTCACCGTTTCGGGAACGTATCCTCGAAGGGCACCACCATGCTGCCCCCGGGCCCGTCGAACATCGCCACCCCCTCGCCCACCTTGATCCCGAAGCTGAAATCCCCGATCTTCTCCCACCAGTCCTTCACCATGTCCCCCGGCTTCAGGCCCAGGCTGGTCACGCGGGTGCCCGAGGTCACCGCCAGGTTCCCCGGGACGACCAGTGAGTCCAGGACCGTGGTGACGCGAAGCTGGTTGGCGGTCTTTCCCGGGATGGTCATCTTCTCGTAGACCGTGGGCGTATTTAGGGCGAAGTATTCGCCCGGCTTGGCCTCGAAGAAGACGGTGAACTTCAGCTCCTCCAGGGCGACCGGGAAGTCGTTGGGATTGTTCACGGTGTAGACGAATGCAAGTACCAGGGGCACCCGCGCCGGCGGCGGCGCGTAGGGGAAATAGCTGGCTACCTCCACCCGTTCCAGCTTCACCTGCGGGGACTGCCGCGGCCCGCCCGCCCCCGGCATGGTGGCGCATCCCGCCACGGCCAGCGCGACCAGAAGGATCACACCCAGCCTGATATTCGCGGTTCGCATCGTGCTCCCCCCTTGTTCGCGTGACGGCCTCGCTAGGTCAGCCATCGTTTGCGTCGCTTGTAGTGTTTGACGGCGCGAAAGCTCTTCCGCACCCCGAGTTCCGTCAGGCCCAGGTAGAAATCGCGGATGTCCGGATTCTCGCGCAGCCTCTCGGCCGGCCCATCCATGACCACCCGCCCGTTCTCCAGGACATAGGCGTAGGGGGCCGTGGCCAGGGCCAGCTTCACGTTCTGCTCGACCAGGAGGATCGAGATTCCCTCTTCCCGGTTGAGACGGGTGATGATGTCGAAAATCTCCTTGATCAGCATGGGGGCCAGCCCCATGGACGGCTCGTCCAGCAGCATGACGCGCGGCTGGGCCATGAGGGCGCGCCCGATGACCGTCATCTGCTGCTCGCCGCCGGAAAGATATCCGGCCAGAACGGCACGGCGGTCCTTCAGCCGCGGGAAGTAGTGATAGACCGCCTCCAGCCCGCGGCGCAGGTTGGCCCCGTTGCCGCGCAGGTGGGCACCCACCCGGAGGTTCTCTTCCACCGTGAGGTGCTCGAACACGCGACGGCCCTCGATGACCTGGACGATGCCCAGGCGGGCGATCTCTTCGGCCGACTGCTTGTCAATCCGCTGGCCCAAAAACTCGATACTGCCCTCGGTCACCTCGCCGTTCTCGTGCCGCAAGAGACCGGAGATGGCCTTCAGGGTGGTGCTCTTCCCGGCGCCGTTGGCGCCCAGCAGACCGATGATGCCCCCTGGGGGGACCTCCAGCGAGACCCCCTTCAGGGCCAGGATCACCTCGTGGTACATGACCTCGATATTGTTGATCCGCAAGGCGCTTTGCCGCTCGTCCACCGTCCACGTGCCTGCCTGGCCCTTGGCCTCGCGCACAAGAGCCGAACATTCCCTGCCCCGCCAGGCTGGTCTTTGCACGCCCACCGCGCACAGACCGGGCCCTACCAGCCCAGCCACTCCTTCTCCCACTTGTCGGGCCAGCGCTTCTTCAGGTCCACCTCTGCCACCAGGTTGAACCTCTTGTCCCTGATCATGTACACCCGAACCAGCGACCCCGGGCGATGGTCCGAGGCGGTGATGGTGATGGGTGGGCGGCCCAGTCCCGGCGTCCACTCCCGAATGGTCTCGAAGGCCTCCTTGATGCCCGGCCCGTTCAGCTTCCCGGCCTTGTCGGCGCGCACCAGGGCCTCCCGCATCAGCAACACGTCCACCCAGCCCTGCACCGTCCGGATGAGGCGGTTCTCCAGCGGGACGCCGGGGTTCATCCGCTTGGCGTACTCCACCACTTTGTCCATCAACGGCACCTTCTCGCCGAAGAAGGCGTTGACCGCCACGCCCATGACCCGCTCGGAGGCCGGCCCCGCCAGCTTGATCAGGTTCTCGTCAAAGCCCCAGTTGTTCACGATGTGATCCGCGCCCAGGCCCAGGGCGTGCGCATCCCGGATCGCCGTGGACACCGACATCGTGGTGTTGCCATGCCAGACCAGATGGGGCGCGAAATTCTTGGCGGCCAGCACCTGGCTCTTGGCATCCAGGGCGGTCAGAGAGACGTCCTGGTCCGGCCCCACCTCGAAGCCCAGCAGCGCGGCCTGATCCTTGATGGCCTTGATGGGCGCGCTGGAGTACGGCACGGCCCAGGCGTAGAAGGCGACGAATCGAGGCTTCACCCCCTTGTCCCGATCCGCCTTGAACTTGGGGTCTTTTTTCCAGACCTCGTCGAACCAGGCCGTGATGGCCGCCCGGGCGTTGCTGGAATAGTCTGTCCCGTAGAGGAAATTGTACGGCGTCTTCTTCGGATCGGCCAGGTGCGCCGAAAAGGAGTGGGAGAGGTACGGCATCTTGTCGGCGTTCACCGTGGGCGTCAGGGCCTCGGTGTCGCCGGTTCCCCAGCCCCACACGGCCACCACCTTGTCGAAGTTCCGGAACCGCTTGTAGGTGGTGATGGCCTCCGGCACGCGGTAGCCGTAGTCGTACAGGAACACCTTGATCGGCTTCCCATTGATCCCGCCGGTGTCATTGACGTACTGCACCGCCTCCCGCATCCCCAGGGCCGCATCCTTGCCCACATCCGAGGTGGCCCCCGTCAGATCGTTGAGGGAGCCCATCTTGACCACGTTCTGCCCGAGCGCCTCCGACCCCATCGCCAGAACCAGCAGCAGCCAGCCGACCGACCACGCTCGCTTTCGCATCATTCTCCCCCTCCTCTGTCTCCTCCCCCCTCGCCCACCCCTCACCCCGCCGGTCGCAGGGTACCCGGTGAGGGGCCTTGTCAATACGAGAACGGCCACAGGTTGAAGTAGTTCTTGATCTGCTGCCACCGGTAGGCCAGCCCCTTGGGCTCATAGAGCAGGAACAGCACGATGGCCAGGCCGAAGGCAGCCTCCTTGACGTACAGGAACCGCTCCTGGAGGGCGGGATAGACATCGCTCAGCGGGATGATGGCAAACTTCAGCGCCTCCAGGAGCAGGGTGATGAACATGGCCCCGAAGATCGTCCCGTGGAGGCTTCCGGTGCCGCCGATGAGGATCACGCCCACGAGCCAGAGGGACCACCCGAACTGGAAATGCTCCGGGCTCACGAAGAAGAGGGAGGAGATCCAGAAGGCGCCGGCGATCCCTCCCAGCACGCCCGCCACGAAAAAGGCCAGCAGCTTGTACCGGACGATGTTGACCCCCATGGCCTCGGCAGCGATGTCGTTGTCCCGAATGGCGATCCAGGCCCGGCCCACCCGTGTCCGGAGGAGGTTGGCCATGCCGGCCGTGCACAGGATGACCAGGACGACCATCAGGTAGTAGACCTTCACCTCGGAATCAATGGCCCACGGCCCGATCCGGATGGTCCCCGGCGGCAGGGAGAAGAACGTCCCGCGGCCGCCGACCTGGCTGACGTACTGGGTGAGGATGAAGTCCACGGTGATGAACTGTGCGGCCATGGTGGTCATGATCAGGTAGAAGCCCTTCACCCGGGCCGAGGGCAGGCCGAACAGGACACTCCAGATCCCCGCGGCGATGGCGCCCAGCACAAGGCCGAGCGGATAGGGCAGGTGGTACTGGAGCATGGCGATGGCCGTCACGTAGGCGCCCACGGCAATGAAGGCGGCGTGCCCCAAGGTCACCTGGCCGCAGTAGCCGATGAGCAGTTGCACCCCCATGGCCGCGAGGATGGTATAGCCGATGATGTTGGCGATGGAGATCAGGTAGAGATTCGCGGTGAGGGGGAAGACCAACAGCAGCAATACCAGGAGGGCGACCATCTTGGCCCGGATGAAGCCCGTCCGCCACCAGGCCTGATCCTGGGCGTAGTGCTCGAAGTAGACACCCGCGGGCAGATACATCCGTGACCTACCTCAACGCCAGACCGACGGAAGTCTTCAGCCAGGGCCATTGGGCCGGGTAGGCCTTTCCCCCCGTCGTCATTCCGGCGGAAGCCGGAATCCAGTGTGCCGGGTATCCTGGACCCCGACTTTCGCCGGGGTGACGACCGGGGATGCCGCCCGAGGCTGTCTTGCAGACCGACAATTGATCCGCCTTGGGCGGACAAGACCGCCGAAGCGATTTGGATTCCCTGTCTCTTGGAGATTCCGGTTGCCGGTTTTCCATTGCCAGTTTGAAATGCTCCATTGATCGAGCGCGTCAGACCCGCTCGATCTTGGTCCAGCCCCAGAGGCCGTAGGGGCGGAACAGCAGGATGATGACCATGAAGACGAAGGGCGCGATCTCCTTGACCCCCCCGGGGGTGAACCGGCTGAGGTAGCCGTCGGACAGATTCTGCAGCACCCCGATCGTGATCCCGCCCACAATGGCGCCGGGGACGGAGTTGAGCCCGCCCAGGACCACGGCGGGCAGGACCAGGAGCCCCAGGTAGCCCACGGAGACGTTCAGGCCGTTGATGTTCCCCAGCAGGGTCCCACCGATCCCCGCGGCCATGAATGCGATGGCCCAGGCCAGGGCGTACACGCGATGGGCGCTCACGCCGAGGGACAGGGCGGCCATCTCGTCGTCGGCCGTGGCCTGCATGGACAGCCCCCAGCGGGTGTACTTGAAGAAGGCCACGAACACCGCCAGCATGACGAGGGCGGCCAGGAAGCTCCACACGTACACCTGGCCCACCACGATCCGACCCCACCGGATCGGCTCGGAGGAGAAGACCGGCGGCGTGAACACCCGGGTGTCCGCCCCCCAGATCAGGACGACGACCCCCCGGAAGAAGAAGGACAGGCCGGTCGTCACCATGATCACGGCCAGGATGGATTCCCCCACCATGCGGCGGAGGAACAACCGCTCCGTCAGCAGCCCCAGAATGAAACCGATGACCAGCATCGCCACCACCGCCAGGGGGAACGGCAGGCCCCAGGTGTAGAAGGCCAGGCAGACATACGCCCCCAGCAGGGTGAGGTCTCCCATGGCCAGGTTCAGCACCCCGGAGCACTTGTAGATGAGGGTCCAGCCCAGGGCCACCAGGGCGTAGATGCTGCCGACCAGGATGCCCGTGATCAGAAGCTGGATGAACACATCCATGGCCTCACCGCCCTCCGCCCTCGGCGACATCCAGGATGCGAAGCTCGGCCTTCACCTGGGCCACCCGCCCATCCTCATAGGTGACGGTGGTGCCCACCGTCACCCGCTCAACCCCATCGTAAATGGCCCGGACCAGGTCCTGGTACCGCTCCTCCAGGAAGCTCCGGCGAAGCTTCCGCGTGCGGGTCAGCTCCTCGTCGTCGGCATCGAACTCTTTGTGCAGGTTGAGGAACCGCCGCACCCGCGCCGCGGCCGGCAGCCGCCCGTTCACCTGCGCGATCTCGGCGCGGATCAGGGCGTACACCCTGGGGTCCTGGGACAGCTCCGAGTAGCTGGTGTAGGCGAGGTGGTGGTCCTCCGCCCACTTGCCGACCACGCTCCCGTCAATACAGATCACGGCCGCGGCGAAGGGGCGCTGGTGCCCCAGAACCCAAGCGTCCTTGACGTACGGGCTGAACTTCAGCCGGCTCTCCAGATACATGGGCGAGAACCGGCTGCCGTCGCTCAGGGTGAAGACATCCTTGGACCGGTCGAAGAAGACCAGGTGCCCGTCCGGATCTAGGAAGCCGCTGTCCCCGGAGTAGAGCCAGCCGTCCCGCAGGGCCCTGGCCGTCGCCTCGGGGTCCTTGTAGTAGCCCTTGAACACCGAGGGGCTGCGGGAGAGGATCTCGCCCTCCGGGCTGATCCGCACTTCGGTCTCCGGGATCGGCGTGCCGACAGTGTCGAGCTTGATGTCGTCGCTGCGGTGGACGACGGAGATCCCGGCGATCTCGGTCTGGCCGTAGATCTGTTTCAGGTTCACGCCGATGGCGTGGAAGAAGCGGAAGTAGTCGGGCCCCAGCGCCGATCCGCCGCTGTAGGCGTTGCGGATGCGGGAGAGGCCCAGGTGGTCCCGGAGCTTGCGGTGAACCAGCAGGTCGGCCACGGCGCCCGCGGCGCGCAGGTACCAGGGCGCGGGCCGCTTGGCCAGCTTGCAGTCCGCCAGCCGATAGCCGACGGCCAGGGCCAGACGGTGCACCCGGCGCTTGAGGCGGCTGGCGTCCAGGTGCTTCACCTGCACCGTGCGCACCATCTGCTCGTAGAAGCGGGCCGAGGAGAAGATCGTGTGGGGCGCGACCTCGCGCAGGTTGGCCAGGACCGTCTCCGGCTCCTCGGGAAAATTCAGCGTGAACCCCGCCAGGAGCCCGCAGGAGATGGACATCATCTGCTCGCCGATCCAGGCCATGGGCAGAAACGAGACGAAGTCGTCGCTCGCCTGGCAGGGGTCCACCCGCATCAGATTCTGGCCCATCTTCAGCATGTTGGTGTGGGTGAGGAGGGCGCCCTTGGGCCTGGCCGTGGTCCCCGAGGTGTAGAAGAGCAGGCACACATCCTCGCCCCGCCCCTGTTCCACCAGGGCCTCGAACCGGCCCGGCTCGCGCCGGGCCAGGTCGCGGCCCAGTTGCTCGACGTCGGCAAAGCGGATGAGGGCCGGGTCCCGGTAGCCGCGCATCCCCTTGGGGTCGTCCCAGATGATCCGCTCGAGCTTCCCGCAGCGGTCCTTGATGGCCAGGGCCTTGTCCACCTCTTCCTGGCCCTCCGCCACCAGGAAGCGGGCGTCGGAGTGATCCACGATATACTGGACCTCGTCCAGCAGGGCGTCCTGGAACAGCCAGACCGCCACGCCCCCCGCGCAGAGCGCGGCCATCTCGGCGAAGAGCCCCTCGGGGCGGTTGTCCCCGATCATGGCCACCTTGTCCTCGCGCCTGAGCCCCAGGGCCACGAGCCCCAGGGCGAACAGGCGGACGTGTTCCAGGTAGGCCGCCCAGGTGATGGGGCGCCAGAGGCCGAATTCCTTCTCGCGGATGGCCACCCGCTCCCCGTACTCCCGCGCCTTGCGCAGGAAGAGCTTGGGGATGGTCAGATCGGGAGTCACCTCGACCTCGGGCCGGCTAGCGGCGGGAGGCATACAGCTCCTCCGCCTCGCCGAGGTAGGCCCGCACCACCTCGGGGTTGCTCTGCACCTCGGCCGGCGACCCTTCGGCGATCTTTTCGCCGAAGTTCAACACCGCCACCCGGTGCGAGATGTCCATGACCACGCCCATGTCGTGCTCGACGAGCACGCAGGTCACCCCCCAGCGCTCCTCCTCGTTCACGTCCAGGATGAAGCGCGCCATGTCCTCCACCTCCTCCAGGTTCAGGCCGGCCATGGGCTCGTCCAGGAGGAGGATCTTGGGCTGGAGCGCCAGGGCCCGCGCCAGCTCCACCCGCTTCTGCAGGCCATAGGGGAGCATCCCCACGATCCTGTCCCGGATGTGAGCGATCTCCAGCAGGTCGATGATCTCCCGCTCGATGAACTCGCGGTGATGGATCTCCTCCCGCGCGGCCTTCCCGACGTAGCACGCCCCCGAGAGGATCCCCGCCCGCATGTGCAGGTGCCGTCCCAGCCGGATGTTGTCCAGCACTGTCATCCCGGAGAACAGCTCGATCTTCTGGAACGTCCGGGCGATCCCCAGGGCGGCCCGCCGATGCGGGGGAAGGCGGGTGATGTCCTGGCCCTCGAAGAGGATGCGGCCCCGCTGCGGCCGGTACAGGCCGTTGATGCAATTCAGCAAGACCGTCTTGCCGGCGCCGTTGGGCCCGATGAGCGAGAAGATCTCTCCCCGCCGGACGCCGAGGCTCACCCCGGCCAGGGCCTGGACGCCCCCGAAGGCGAGGCGCAGATCGTCCGCCTTCAGATGGATCTCGTCCCGAGGGATGTGGCTCATGGTCGAACCGTCCCACCCCGGTCCGCCCGGAGGGCGGGCACCCGCCCCGATCAGCGGGGTGCCCGCATCGCCTCGCCGCGCACGATGATCCCCGCCGGGTCGATGTCGCGGCGCAGGACCCGCAGCTCATCCTCCGTCGGGGCGCCGATCTCTTCCAGGCGGCCCGCCACCCGCGGCGCGACCTCCATCCCCGCCAGGACCTCGGCGGCCTTCAGGCCTTTCAGGACG